>CAXUFZ010000242.1:0-6074 GCA_964250345.1 uncultured Rubrobacteraceae bacterium | reverse complement strand
GGACGATGTCGCCGGGGGCGCTCGCGGTCGCGATGGGGCTCGGGTCCTTTAGCCGGGAGCCCGCGGCGCGCAAGGCGCTGGTGGCGGCGACCTCGGGGGCGTACCGCGAGGAGCACGCGGGGGAGTTCGAGAAGATCGTGCGCTGGCGGTTGGCCGACGCGCCGTCGACCGCGTCGTACTACGGGCAGGCCAAGGCCGGGGCCCGGTTCGACCTCTCGCGGGACGTCGGGCACATAACGTCGCCGACGCTCGTGATCCCCGGCGCCGAGGACCGCTACGTGCCGCCCGCCAACGCCCGCGCCCTGGCGGACGCAATCCCCGGCGCCCGGCCGCGCGTCCTCGACCGCGCCGGCCACCTCGTCTTTATCGAGCGTTTCGCCGACGTGAACCGCGAGACCGTCCGCTTCCTCCGGTCGCCGGACGGGCGGACCACGCCCGGGGGGCGCGAGCCGGCCCAGGAGCCGGAGGACGGAAGGTTCGGCGGGGGCCCGGAAGAGCCCTCGGAGGCCGCGTCGCGCGGGCGAGAGGCTGACGGTGGTGTCCCGAAGCCCCGTCTCGCGGTATCGCAAAATGGGTAGACTGTTCTGTGGGAAAGAAAAGCAAGGATCGCGCGGCGGTCAGAGGAGGTCACCATGAGCGAAGGCGGAGCGAGGACTGGCGGACCCGTAAGACAGAACCCGGCGCCATTCGACCTGTGGGCGCAGTGGATGCGGGCCAACATGGGCGCGATGTCGGCCGCGCCCGGCGCGAGCGTCCCGTGGCTGGCGGGCCCGGGCGTCGCGACCGGGGAGGAGGCCGCCGGGTTGCAGGAGGGGGCCATGAGGAACGATCCGCTGCTCTCGACCGTCGAGAAGCTGTGGGACGCCAACCCCGTGCAGAACGTGCTTCCGATCAACTGGGGCGAGATCACCAAGTCCCTCCAAACCCTCTGGGAGCGCGAACTCTCCGACCCGGCCGCCGCCGTCGAGCGCGCCACAGCCTTCAACGCCAAAGTCTGGGGCGCGACCCTCAAGAGCTGGCAGGACGCCGCCAACCGCTTCTGGGGCGCCGGGATTCCCGAAAACGAAGAAGAGGGCCGGCCCGACAAGCGATTCTCCGCGCCGGACTGGACCGAGAACCCGTACTATGAGACGCTCAAAGAGTCGTACCTGCTCGCCTCCGAGTACCTGCTCGACGAGGCCGAGAAGACCGACGGCGAGGACACCCCCGAGCAGCGGCGCCTGCGGTTCCACCTCAAACAGTTCGTAGACGCCATGGCCCCGGTCAACTACCTTCTCACCAACCCGGCGGCGCTGAAGAGGGCTTACGAGACCGGCGGGGCGAGCCTCGCGGAGGGGGCCAGGAACCTTCTCTCCGACCTCGAAGAGGGCCGGATGAGCATGACCGACGCGACCGCGTTTCAGCCGGGGGAGAACCTCGCCATCACGCCGGGCAAGGTCGTCTTTCGGAACGAGCTTATAGAGCTCATCCAGTACGAGCCGACGACCGAGAAGGTGCACGAGACGCCGGTCATGTTCATCCCGCCCTGGATCAACAAGTACTACATCCTCGACCTCCAGCCGAAGAACAGCCTCGTCAAGTACTTGGTGGACGAGGGCTTCACGGTCTTCATGGTCTCCTGGAAGAACCCCGACGCCTCGATGGAGGACACCCAGTTCGAGGACTACATGACCAAAGGGCCGCTCGCCGCCGTCGAGGCCGTCAAGGACATAACCGGCTCCGAGACCGTCAACCCGGTCGGCTACTGCGTCGGGGGGACGCTGCTCGCGATCACGGTCGCCTGGCTCGCGGCCGGGGGGGACGAGAACCCCTTCGGGCCGCTGACGTTCATGGTGGCGCTCCAGGACTTCACCGAGGTGGGGGAGACGGAGGTCTTTATCGACGAGCCGCAGATAGAGTTCATGGAGCAGCAGATGATGGAGCGCGGCTACCTCGACAACCGCAAGATGGCGAACATGTTCAACCTGCTCCGCTCCAACGACCTCATATGGTCCAACGTCGTCAACAACTACCTGCTCGGCCAGAAGCCGCCCGCCTTCGACCTGCTCTACTGGAACTCCGACGGCACCCGCATGGCCCGCGACGCCCACTCCTTCTACCTGAGGAACACCTACCTGGAGAACAACCTCGTGGAGCCGGGGAAGGTCGAGATAAAAGGACGCCCGATCGACCTCTCCAAGATAGAGGGCGACCTCTACGCCGTCGGGGCCGAGAAGGACCACATCGTACCGTGGGCCTCGGCGTGGAAGATAAGCAAGCTCGCCAACGGCACGACCCGCTTCACGCTCGCAAACTCGGGCCACATAGCCGGCATGATCAACCCGCCCTCCAAAGGCAAGGGCCGCTACTGGGCCACCGAGAACGGCGGCGCTTTCGACACCTCGGAAGCTTGGCGCGAGCAGGCCAAAGAGCACGAGGGCTCCTGGTGGGAGGACTGGACAAAATGGGTCGGCGATCGCTCCGGCGAGATGGCTGACCCGCCCGGGATGGGTAGCGACAAGTACCCGCCGATAGAGGACGCGCCAGGGACGTACGTGAGGGAGAAGTAAGGCTCCGGGGCCGCCCGGCGGGCCGGGGGAGGATGCGCTGGTCGCGGCCCCTCAGCCCCCGGTAGAAACCTCCGCGATGCCGACGTCTACTATCAAGGTGCCGGAGCCCTGGCCGGCCGCCACGACCTCTATGCCGGTGCCGGGGCTCAGGTCGTCCACGATGGCGAGGGGGACGTGGATAGAGGCGTTAGCGGCGACGGGGACGTAGCGCATCGGCTGGCCGTTCTTGAGCAGGGTTATGTTGATCATGCCCGCCGAGGCGTTGCCGACGCTCACGTACCGCACGCCCGCCGTGGCGTCCTGAGGCACGATGTAGGTCAGGTCCAACGGCTCCGGCGAGTCGAGCCCCTGGCCCTCGACCTCCGTGATCTTCTGCAACAACACCGTCGTATAAGCCACCGAGATGCCCTCCCCGCAACTAACTTACCAAGGTTCCCCGCACGCCACTGTGGCAGGCCGCAGCTCCAAACGAACCCTCGGGGGTCGGAGACCGGGAGCCACCGACCCCAAAAAGGACTTTTCCGACTCCCGAAGCGAGCGAAAGCGAGCGCCTCCCGACGAACGGAAGAAGCGGACCTCGCCCGGGCACCGCCCCTACTGATCTTTCGGGCGCTGGACCTCTTCGCAGACTACGTAGTGGACGCGGTTGGCGGGAAGAAGCCAGACGCGGCTGGCCTGGGAGGTTATGCGGATGGGGCGGTTCTGCTGCAGGCTTTCGGAGATGGTGTCGAGGGCCTGTTCCGCCTCGTTCTGGGACTCGTAGACGCCGTAGCGCATCCTGGGCAGGGTGTAGCCGAGGTTCGCGCCCGTGGCGGCGCCCGGGGCGTCCTCGCGGCCCTCCGCCGCCCACTCCTCTTCCCTGTCCTGCTGCGGGTGCTTGCCCGGGTCCACGAGCCACACGATCACGCTGTACGCCATTCCGAACTCCTCTCGCGTTCATTATCTCCGGGCGAATTTATACCCATACCGCCCAGGATCATGTGTTCCGGGAGACAAAAAGGGCGGGACCACGATGGCCCCGCCCCCAAAAAAACGTCGACGACGGGAGAAGCTGCCGGCTCTAGGCGCCTGACCGCTCACCGAGCCACGAGCTCACCTTCGGCCAGAGGCCCCTCTTGGCGCCGCGGCCGGTCATGAGGCCGACGTGGCCGGCTTCGAGCGGGAAGAACTCCTTGTCCTCGCTGCCGACGAGGTTCATCGTCGCCTCTGCCTGCGGGAGGGTGCAGATGTGGTCCTTGGTGCCGGCGATGTTGAGGAGCGGGACCTTTATGTCCGAGAGGTCCACGCGGCGTCCGCGCAGGACGATCTCGCCCTTCTCCAGCTTGTTCTGCTGGTAGAAGTCGGAGATCCACTGCCGGAAGGTGGCGCCGGGGAAAGGAGGTCCATCGTTGACCCACTTGTTCATCGCCAGCCAGGTCTCCATCGGCTTCTCCTCGAAGATGCGCTCCCACATGTTGACGTAGGTGCCGACGTAGTTGGTGACGGGCTTGAGCATCCTGTTGCCGGTGTCGATGAGGTCGCCGGGGATGTTGCCGAAGGCGTCGGCCAGGAGCCCGGGGTTCATGTACTTCTCGCTCGTGAACAGGCTGTAGAGGCCCATCCCGCCCTCGGGGAAGCTGATCGGGGCGGTGAGCAACACGAGGTTCTTGAGCTTCTCGGGGAAGAGCGAGGCGTACATGGCGCTCATCGTCCCGCCCATGCAGTACCCGAGCAGCGTGAACTCGTCCGAACCGGAGTGACGCAGCACCTTCTTTACCGCCCGCGGCAGGTAATCCAGGACGTAGTTCTCGAAGTCGAGGTCCTTGTCCTCATCGCCCGGCACGCCCCAGTCGAGCATGTAGACGTCGAAGCCTTCGGATACGAGGTACTCGATAAAGCTGTTGCCCGGCATGAGGTCCAATATGTACGGGCGGTTGATAAGGGCGTAGACCATCAGGATGGGGACCGGGTGCTTCTTCTCGGCCGAGGGCGCGTAGTGGTAGAGCCTGGCCTTGTTCTTGGTCCAGATGGTCTCTTTGGGCGTCTGGCCGGTGTCGGCCTGGGCGCCCTCGACGACGATCTTCATGCCCCGGCTGTACTTGTCGAAAAAGTTCTCGACGTCGGTCGGGACCGTGGCGTCCCGCGAGGTCGGCTGCGCGCCGTAGTTGGCGGTCTCCGTCATCTAGCTCTCCCCTTTCTTGCGGACGTCGTCGACCGTGATCTGGCCGTCCGCCCCCGTCCCCTCGACCTCCGCGAGGTCGACGCCCAGCTCCCGTGCTTTGCGCGTCGCCGCGTCGGTGGCGTTGACCACCACCGCGGACCCGTTGGCCGCCGGGGCGCCACCGCTCTCAAGCGCCGCGAGCAGCCGGTCGAGCTTGCCCTCGACCCGATCAAGCCGTCCTTCGAGCGCCTCGACGGACTCGGCGGTGGCGGGCTTCGCCTGGGTGTACTCGAAGTCCTCCAACACCTCCTCGATGCGGTCGACCTTGTCTTCGAGGTTGATGACGAGGCCCGCCACACGCGAGATGTCCGACCGGACAGGCAACTGGAGGTTCTTCAGGTACTCCTCGGAGTTGCGCTTGAAGACCTTGTAGAAGCTGGCGTAGCTCTGGAGGAACTGGCTGGAGGGTTCCAGGAATTCCTCCCGCTCTATGATGTCCCCGACAAAGTCCGAGTACGGCCCGCTGGTCGCGTTGTACCACTGGGTCGCGAACTGCAAGGGGTCGGCCGGCGGCGAACCCGCCGCGAGCATGTTGTCTCTGGCCTGCTCCAGCATTTGCGTCCAGCGCGGCAGGATGTCCAGCGCGTTCTGCCCGAGCTCGGTGCTCTTCTGCCAGCCTGCCGACGTAGCCTCAAACCACCGCTGCCAGAGGTCCTGCATCCCGGGGTTCCCCTCGACTGCCTGGGGTGTAGCCCCGATCATGCGCTCCTGAGCGTCCCTGACACTGTCCAACCACTGCCGGTAGAACCCGGCCGGGTCCGCGTTCCCACCCTGCGCCCCACGCGCCGCGTCGGACCAGAGCTTCGTCCCCGTCTCGTACCACTGCCGCCACAAGTCCGTGGCGTCCATGACGGCCCTGGACCCTCTCTCCTCCGCCAACCGAAAAACCTCCTCGTACACGCTTCGCATACTCCGCTTCCAGGAGGATTATACCTTTGAGAGAAATTTATGTGTAGTCGGCACATACTGTCGTCGCTGGCGCTCCTCTTAGTGAGTAGTGAGATAGAGAGTAGCGAGTAGTAGAAACGAGTGTCGGTTCCTTGCTACTCTCCACTCACTATTCCCTACTCACGTGGCGGAACGCCGCCAACGTTGCCGCTGGTTCCAATCGCTACTATATTGGCCCACGCACCGGGAACGGGCGAGAGGGAAGGGGAAGCATGAGCGGGAACGGCAACGAGACCGTCTTTACGATGGAGGCCACGCCCATAAAGTACGGGCGAGGCGCGGCGGAGGAAGTTGGTTGGGAGGTCAAGAGGCTTCGTATGAGCCGGGTCATGCTCGTCTCCGACCCGGGGGTCATCGAGGCGGGCATAACGGGGCGG
>CAXUFZ010000241.1:5837-6133 GCA_964250345.1 uncultured Rubrobacteraceae bacterium | reverse complement strand
GCCGACCACCGCCCCGAAGGTCGGACCGGCCCCGACCGCCAGTGCGATGCCGCCGCGGCGCCTCCTGAGGCTGGGGCCCCGGGCGCGCGAGAACGCCGCCGCCCCCACCCCGAGCCCGAGGAGCACCAGCACCCTCTGGGGCAGTTGCCAGGGCTCGGCGACGACGGACTGGACCTGATGGACCGCTATCCCCGCCGCCGCCGCGAGGAACAGCCGCCGCTCCCTGTCTTCGCTGCCGCTCATGACGCCCTACCCCCGGAGTCGATGCTCGATCCCACGGAATACCTCCCCTTCGG
>CAXUFZ010000241.1:0-5827 GCA_964250345.1 uncultured Rubrobacteraceae bacterium | reverse complement strand
GGCGCGCGCCAAAGGCCAGCCACGAAAGACCCAACCCCCACACCCCCCCCCCCGGCAACCCCCACTCGGGGGGCGCCGGGGGGGGCCCCCCGTGCGTTGGCGGGACGTTTGCCTACGAGAAACAATCTTAACTCTTCAAGTGCACTTGAAGTCAAGTGCTTTCGTTGGTTTAATCCCAAGACTTTGGAAGCCGCGTTCGACATCTCCAGGCGCCTGACCATCGGGGAGTTGGCGGGTCGCACCGGGGTCGCGACCTCGGCCTTGCGCTTCTACGAGGAGCGCGGCCTCATCCGCTCGGAGCGCAACGCCTCCGGCCACCGCCGCTACGCGCGCCCGACGGCCAGGCGCGTGGCGTTCGTCGTCTTCGCCCAGAAGGTCGGGCTCACGCTGGAGGAGATCCGCGCCGAGCTCGACAAGCTGCCCACCGACCGGGTGCCCGACAAGGGGGACTGGGGCCGGCTGACGCGGACCTGGAGCGGGCGGATCGACGAGCGGATACGGGAGCTCGAGCGCCTCAAGGGCGGCCTCACAGACTGCATAGGGTGCGGGTGCCTCTCGCTCGAGCGCTGCTGGATCCTCAACCCGGGCGACCGCGCGGCGGACCGGGGGCCGGGGCCGCGGTACTGGGTCGGCGACCGTCGGCCGGAGGTGTAGCCCGCCCCGGGGACGGGCTGCCCGGCGTGTGACGAGCGCCGCCGTCGCGCGGACTCCCGAGAACACGGGCTCCACGGTGCTCGTTCTCCCGCAATTGCCCTGCATAGGAACGGGGTTCAGGGGACTTTCGGGTGGCCGAGCGCGTCCGCGGGGTCGGCTTCGGCGCCCGCAGGGGCCGACGTCTGGCCGGCACGGACGTTGTTGCTACCCGCGCTTGCTGCCGGTAACAACGCGGTCCGCACAGCCTCTCAACCAGGCCTCTGAGTATTGCTCTGTGGGAACCGCGCCGCGAGTATTTGTTTCGAGTGCGCGGGCGTTATACGTTGGCATCTCGCTAAAAAGGCGGCCCGTGATCCGACTCCTTGACGCGGGTTTGCGGCTCCGCTACGCTCGCAACAGCATAAGATAGTAAAGATGCATGGTGGCGGAAGGGAGAACTTTTATTTTGTGGTCGCGCGTGCCTCCCGACGGGGAGCAACGGAGGTGGAGTCTGGCGTAGGGGGCGTTGTTTTCGGGATTTGTTGGGGTTTCGATGGGAACGGAGGCATAAGGGATGGCAGGCGACTACATTCTCGCGATAGATCAGGGCACGACGTCGAGCCGGGCGATAGTTTTCAACCACGACTCGGCGACGGTGGGGGAGGCCCAGCAGGAGTTCACGCAGCACTACCCGCGGCCCGGGTGGGTCGAGCACGACGCGAACGAAATCTGGGACGTCACCCTCGGTGTGATCCGGCAGGCCATGGATGACGCCGGGGTCCAGCCCGACGCCATCGCCGGCATCGGCATCACCAACCAGCGCGAGACGGTCGTGATGTGGGACAAGGCGACCGCAGAACCCGTCCACAACGCCATCGTCTGGCAGGACCGCCGCGGCGCCGCCTTCTGCGATCGCCTCTCCGAGCAGGGCTACGCCGAGATGGTCGCGGACAAGACCGGCCTCACAATCGACGCGTACTTCTCCGGCTCCAAAGTGAACTGGCTGTTGGAGAACGTCGATGGCGTCAAAGAGCGGGCGGGCAACGGCGAGATCTGCTTCGGCACCATAGACACGTGGTTGATCTACAAGCTCACCGGCGGCCAGGCCCACGTCACCGACTACACCAACGCCTCCCGCACCCTCATGTACAACATCTTCGACCTCAAGTGGGACGACGAGCTCCTGGAGATGCTCGGCGGCGTCCCCAAAGAGGCGCTCCCGGAGGTGCACCCGTCCTCCGGCGTCTTCGCGAACACCGACGCCTCGGTCTTCGGCGCCGAGGTCCCCATCGCCGGGGTCGCCGGCGACCAGCAGGCCGCACTCTTCGGCGAGGTCGCCTTCGACCCGGGCCTCACCAAGAACACCTACGGCACCGGCTCCTTCGCCCTCATGAACACCGGCACCGAGCCCATAAAGAGCAAGAACGCCCTGCTGACGACCATCTCCTGGGGCATCGGCGACCAGCCCGTCGAGTACGCCCTCGAAGGCGCCATCTTTATCACGGGCGCCGCCGTCCAATGGCTCCGCGACGGTCTAGGCATAATACAGGACGCCGCCGAGACCGAGGAGCTCGCCCGCAGCGTGGACTCCAACGACGACGTGTACTTCGTCCCGGCGCTCGTGGGTCTTGGGGCGCCGCACTGGGATTCGTATGCTCGCGGGACCATCGTGGGTCTCACCCGAGGCACGACGCGGGCGCATCTGGCGCGGGCCGCCCTTGAGAGCATGTGCTACCAGACGCGCGACGCGGTCGAGGCGATGCAGGACGACGCGGGGACGGCCATCCCGACCTTCCGCGCCGACGGCGGGGCGGCGGCCAACCGTTGGATGATGCAGTTCCAGGCGGACATCCTCGGCATCCCCGTCGAGGTCCCGGAGACGCTGGAGACGACGGCCCTGGGTGCCGCGTACCTGGCGGGTCTTGCGACCGGGTTCTGGCAGGACAAGGAGGAGCTCGTCAGCCGCTGGCGGCTCAGGCGCCGCTACGAGCCGCAGATGGGCGAGGAGGAGCGCGAGCGGCTCTACGGCCGGTGGCAGGAGGCGCTCAAGCGGGCCGGGAACTGGTCGCAGGAAGCCGTCGAATCCCCGCTGGCGTAGCGGCCGGAAAGGAACCCATGAAGAAGCTCATCAACGCGCCCGAGAGGGTCGTCGAGGAGATGCTCCGCGGCATGGAGCTCGCCCACGGCAACCTGCTCCGGCTCCTCCCAGAAAGCGGCGTTCTCGTCCGCGCCGACGCCCCCGTCCAGAACAAGGTCGCCCTCGTCTCCGGGGGCGGCTCCGGCCACGAGCCCGCCCACGGTGGCTACGTCGGCCCCGGGATGCTCGACGCCGCGTGCGCCGGCTCCGTCTTTACCAGCCCCACGCCGGACCAGATGCTGGAGGCGACCAAGGCCGTCGACGGCGGGGCCGGGGTCTTCTACATCGTCAAGAACTACACCGGCGACGTCCTGAACTTCGAGATGGCCGGCGAGCTCGCGGAGGCAGAAGGCATCCAGACCGACTATGTCGTCACGAACGACGACGTGGCGGTCGAGGACTCGACGTTTACCAGTGGTCGGCGTGGGATCGCGGGCACGCTCTTCGTGCACAAGATCTGCGGGGCCGCCGCCGACGACGGCAAGGATCTGGCCGGGATAAAGGAGCTAGCCGAGAGGGTCAACGGAAGCGTCCGGTCGATGGGGATGGCGCTCACCAGTTGCACGCCGCCCGAGAGCGGGGAGCCCATCTTCCAGATCGCGGACGACGAGATAGAGATCGGCGTCGGCATCCACGGCGAGCCCGGCACCGAGCGCAAGAAGATAGAGCCCGCCGACAGCATCGTCGACGAAATGCTGGATAAGATCCTTGGCGACTCCGTGGACTTCTCCGGCTCCGAGGTCGCGGTGATGGTCAACGGCATGGGCGGCACGCCGCTCATGGAGCTCTACGTCGCCTACGCCCGCATCGCCGACAGGCTGGGGAGCGAGGGCATAAGCGTTTGGCGGATGCCGTACGTCGGGGACTACATGACCTCGCTGGAGATGGCGGGGTTCAGCATCACGCTGCTCAAGCTCGACGAGGAGATGAAGGGTTACCTGGGGGCGCCGTGCGACGTGGCGGCCGGAAGGCCGTTCTAGAAAAGGAGGCTCGATGGAAGCATACATAGCAGAGGTCATCGGCACGATGATCCTGATCATCCTCGGCGACGGGGTCGTCGCCGGGGTGCTGCTCAAGAACTCCAAGGCCGAGAACTCGGGCTGGATCGTCATCACCTTCGGCTGGGCCATGGCGGTCGCCATAGCCGTCTACTGCGTCGGCTCCATAAGCGGCGCCCACCTCAACCCCGCCGTGACCATCGGCCTGGCCTTTTTCGCGGGTTTCCCTTGGGCCGACGTACCGGGTTACATCATCGCCCAGTTCATAGGCGCCTTTATCGGTGGGGTGATCGTGTGGCTCGCCTACCTGTCGCACTGGGGCCCGACGGAGGACGCGGGGCTCAAGCTCGGCGTGTTCAGCACGGCGCCCGCCTACCGGGCGACGGGCCCGAACCTCGTCACCGAGATCATCGGCACCGCCATCCTGCTCTTCGGCGTCCTCGGCATCACCGCGAACGCCGGCGCCATCCCCGGCGACCTCTCTGCCGTTATCGGAACGGGGCTGAACCCCCTGCTCGTCGGCCTCCTGGTCCTCGGCATCGGCCTCTCGCTCGGCGGTCCCACGGGTTACGCCATCAACCCGGCCCGGGACCTCGGGCCGCGCATAGCCCACGCCGTGCTGCCCATAGCCGGCAAGGGCTCCAGCGACTGGGAGTACTCCTGGATCCCGGTCGTAGGCCCCATCATCGGTGGCATCGTGGGCGCCGGCCTGTTCGCCCTGCTCGGCTTCGGGGCCTGAGCCCGCGGGGCGTTCGCCGGTGCGCGTCCTCGACGCCTTCGACCTGACGGGCAAGACCGCCGTCGTCACCGGCGGCAACACGGGCCTGGGCGAAGCGTTCGCCCGGGCCCTGTCGGAAGTCGGCGCGGGCGTCGCCATCGCCGCCCGCACGCGCGAGCGCTCGGAGACGGTGGCCCAGGAGATCTCCGCCTCCGGCGGCCAGGCGATAGCCGTCGACCTCGACGTGACGGTCCCGGAGCAGGCGGACACGATGCTCGAAGAGGTCACGGATCGCCTCGGGTCCGTGGACGTCTTCGTCAACAACGCGGGCGTCTGCTACCACCGGCCCGCGCTGGAGGTGCCGCGTGAGGAGTGGATCGACGTCTTCGACGTGAACGTGCACGGGCTCTGGTACTGCGCCCAGGCGGCGGGGAGGCGGATGGTCGAGAACGGCGGGGGCGTCATCGTCAACGTCGGGTCGATCTCGGCCATGATCGTCAACCGCCCCCAGATGCAGCCGGCGTACAACGCCTCCAAAGCGGCCGTACACCAGCTCACGAAGTCGCTCGCGGCCGAGTGGGCGCCCCACGGCGTCCGCGTCAACGCGCTCGCGCCCGGATACGTCAAGACGGAGATGGCGCCGGTGGACGAACCGCGGTTCAGGCAACATTGGATCGAGGACGCGCCCATGCAACGCTACGCCGTGCCCGAAGAGCTGGGCCCGAGCCTCGTCTACCTGGCGAGCCGGGCGTCGAGCTTCATGACCGGGTCCGTGCTCGTCGTGGATGGGGGCTATACACTTTGGTAACAGCACCAGGAATGGAGGGATGATGGAGGGGAACAACGGGTTTTCGCTGAACGACAAGGTCGCCGTCGTCACGGGGGGTGGCAGGAGTCTGGGGTTGGAGATCTCGCGCCAGCTCCGCGACGCGGGCGCGCGGGTGGTGGTCGCCGAGATAGACCCCGACATCGGCGCCTCCGCCGCCGACGAGCTCGGGGGCTCCTTCGTCCAGACGGACGTCACCGACCCCGATTCCGTCAGGCAGATGGTCGAGACGGTCGTCGGCGAGCACGGCCGCATCGACGTGCTCGTCTGCAACGCCGGCATCGCGCACAACGTCCCCTCCGAGGAGGCCACCGACGAGGACTGGCGCCGGGTCATCTCCGTCAACCTCGACGGCGTCTTCTGGTGCTGCCGCGAGGCCGGCCGGACCATGCTCGAGCGCGGCTCCGGCTCGATCGTCAACATCGCCTCGATGTCCGGCATGGTCTCCAACCACCCCCAGCCCCAGGCCGCCTACAACGCCGCCAAGGCCCGCGTCATAACCCTCACGAAGACCC
>CAXUFZ010000240.1:0-6162 GCA_964250345.1 uncultured Rubrobacteraceae bacterium | reverse complement strand
CCGACCCCAGCAGGCCCCGCTCCTCGCCCGTCCAGAAGCCGAAGAGCAGCGTCCGCGCGGGGCCCGGGGCCGGGGCGGATCCCGGCAGCCTCTCGATGGCGCACCGGGACCAGATCCTGGACTTTATCCGGGCCGTCAGGGAGGACCGGGCGCCGGTGGTGGACGCCGTAGAGGGGCGCAAGCCGCTGGCGATCATACGCGCGATCTACGAGTCGGCCAAGACAGGCGAGCCCGCGGGGGTGGAGGAGCCCTCTTGAAGCGGGCCTGACGCAAGATCGGGGAAAGGAAATCCCGGCCGAGGCCGGGGGAAGAGGAGGTACGGAGATGCGGAGCAGGACCTTGAGTCGGCGGGACTTTCTCGCGACGGGAGGAGCGGCTCTCGCGGGCGTGTCGGCGCTCGGGCTGGCCGGCTGCGGCGGGGCCTCCGGCGGCGGGGCTATGAACATCCTGGTGGGCAAGAACTCGTCCTTCCCCACCGAGCAGGAAGACTGGCTCGGCCAGATCGCCAGCCAGTACAAAAAGAGCGTCGGCGGGGAGCTCACCTGGGACTTCTACGACAGCGCCGAGCAGGAGCAGCAGAAGCTGCAGACCTCCATGACCAGCGGGAGCGGCCCCGACGTCTTCGTGCTCGGCAGCACCTTCGTCCCCACGGCGCACGCCACCGGGGGCTTCCGGGTGCTCAGCGGCGGGGACTGGCAGAAGGCCGGCGGCAAGGACCGCCTCTTCGGGCCGCAGCTCTCGATGAGCGGGCCCTCCCCCGACGAGCTCATCTCCGTTCCCTGGGTCATGCGGCCCTTCGGGATGGTCTACAACACCGAGCTCTTCGAGCGGGCGGGCATCTCGGGGCCGCCCGAGACGTGGACGGACTTCGTGGACGCCGCCAAGGAGATGACCGACCCGGGGCAGGGCGTGTACGGGGCCGAGATCGACCCGGCGGACTCCTACGACCCGTGGAAGATCATCTGGACCTTCGCCCGGCAGATGGGCGGCGACTACGTCTCCGAAGACCTCAGGACCGCCCAACTGGAGACCCCCGAGGTGCAAGAGGCCGTCGGGTTCTGGTTCAGCTGGGCCACCGAGCACGAGATAGTGGACCCCAACGCGATGACGTGGGAGGCCACCGACGCGCTCACGGCCTTCGCCAACGGCAACGTCGGGATGCTCATCATGATCACCTCCAACATCGAGCCGACGCTCCGGGATTCGAAGGTCAAGGGCAAGTACGCCTACGCCCCGATGCCGACGGTCCCCTACGGGATGCAGGAGGTCCCCCCCGGCGGCGCGCCGACGCCGACCATCGTCTCCGGCGACTACCTGGGCATTACGGACTACTCCGAGGCGCAAGAGGAGGCGCTGGAGCTGATCAAGCTGATGACCGACAAGCAGAACCAACTCGACTACAACGCGGCGATAGGCGACCTTCCCTGCAACACGGACGCCATCGCGGACCTCGTGGCGCGGGACGAGACGGCCAAAACCTTCACCGAGGCCGAGAGGAGCGCCACCCCGACGCCGTTCACCGGGGCTTGGGGGCCGATCCAGCTGATCATGGGCAGCGTCAGCGCCAAGCTGGGCAACAGGGTCGCGACCGGCAGCTTCTCCCCCTCCGACGTCGAGGAGCAGTTGCGCCGGGCGGACGAGGAGGCCCAGGCCCAGCTCGACCGCGCCGCCCGCTAGGACCGTCCGCCAGGACCGCAGCCGACGAGGAGGTAAGCGTTGTCCACGCAACCCGCCGCCGGGAGCACCCGGGCGAGACCCAAACGCAGGACCGGCCCGACCTCGGGCGACAGGCCCCTGTGGCTCATGTGGCCAAACGTCATCGTGGTGCTCGCTATAGTCGTCGTGCCGTTCTTGATCGCCGTGTACACGAGCTTTTTGAGCGTGGACCAGTACTCCATCCGGGAGTGGGTCCGGGCGCCGTGGGTCGGCCTGACGAACTACGCGGAGGCGCTCGCGGGGGGCAGCGTGCTCTCCGTCTCGGCGCTCGGATCGCTCGGGGTGAGCGTCGCGTTCAGCGTGCTGGTGACGGTCATCATCACGCCCATCGGCATCCTGGCCGCGCTCACGGTCAACTCGGAGTTCCGGGGGCGGGCCCTGATCCGGTCGCTCTACCTCGTCCCTTACGTGATCCCCACCTTCGTGACCGCCCTCCTCTGGCGCATGATGTTCCTGCCGGAGACGGGCCTCGTCAACCGCGCCCTGGCCGCCATCGGCATCGGGGACGCGAACACGTACTGGCTCGTCGGCGCGAAGAGCTTCTGGGCGATGACGATAGCCGAGTGCTGGGCGGTGTGGGCGTTCGTCTACATCATGGTCCTGGCCGGGCTGCAGTCCATCCCGCGCGAGCAGTACGAGGTGGCCGAGCTCGACGGCGCGTCCTCGTGGCAGAAGCTGACCCGCATCGTCCTGCCGCAACTGAAGGGACTTTTGGCGCTGGCGCTGCTGCTCTCCACCCTGTTCCACTTCAACAACTTCACGCTGCCGTTCGTGATGTTCGGGACGCCGCCGCCGGGGGCCGTCACCGTGCTGCCGCTCAACATCTACCTGACCTCGTTCAACCTCTTCAACTTCAGCCTGGGAAGCGCCATGTCCATCATCACGCTGGTCATCATGCTGATCCCCGGCTACGTCTACCTCCGCACGCTGAGGCTTGGGGAGGTGACGGCGCGATGAGACGGGACCCGCAGGACCTTCTCTCTCCGCCGGTGCGGATAGCGGCCACGGCCGTGCTCCTCGCCGTGATAACGATCCCGATAGCCTTCATGCTCCTGCTCTCGGTCACGCCGGACCCGGAGATAAGCTCGGGGGGCCTCATGCCCTCGCGGTGGGCCTTCGACAACTACGTGAACATGTGGACCACGGTGAACCTCGGGCAAGGTCTGATCAACAGCCTCATCGTCTGCGGCCTCTCCAGCGTGATCGCGGTCCTCATCGCCATCGGCGCGAGCTACGTCCTGAGCCGCTTCGAGTTCAGGGGGCGCTTCCCCTACCTGTATTCGCTCATAGCGCTGCAGTCCGTGCCCCACGTCATGCTCCTGCTCCCGCTCTTCGTGCTGTTCTCCTCGATCCAGACGGCCCTCCCCTTCCAGCTCATCGGCGTCCACCTGGGCCCCGTCCTGACCTACCTGACGTTCGCCCTCCCGCTCGCCACCTGGCTCATGGTCTCCTACCTGTCGAGCATCCCCGTCGAGCTCGAAGAGGCGGCCCTCGTGGACGGGGCGACCCGGTTTCAGGCGCTGCGCAAGGTGGTCATACCGCTGGCCCTGCCCGGCATGGTAGTCGCGCTCGTCTTCTCGTTTTTGGTGGGGTGGAACGACGTGCTCTTCGCCAGCGTCCTCACCTCCCCCGAGACCAGGACGCTCGCCGTCGAGATCCAGACCTTCTCCGCGGCCCAGCAAGGCGGCGCCCTCCCGCTCTACGGGCAGATGATGGGCGCCTCTGTCGTCAGCGCCCTGCCGGTCGTCGTCCTGTACATGATCTTCCAGCGGTACCTGATCGGCGGCCTCACTGCCGGAGGCGTCAAGGGATGAAAAGGTCCCCTCTGCGAGGAGGTTCTAGATAATGTGGACCCTGACGGGATTCGCCGACGAGATCTCCCCGAACCTCGAAGAACAACTGGACACCCTGGACGCCGAATCCATGAAGTTCATGGAGCTGCGCAGCGTCTGGAACACGAACGTCCTCGACCTCACCGACGAGGAGCTTGAGAGGGTAAAGGCCACCATCTCGGGACGCGGGATCGGCGTCTCCTCGATAGGCTCCCCCATCGGTAAGGTCCTGATCACCGATCCCTTCGAACCCCACCTGGAACGCTTCCGCCGCGCCCTCCACGCCGCCCGTGCCCTGGACGCGCCCCACGTCCGCGTCTTCTCCTTCTTTATCCCCGCGGGAGAGGATCCCGCGAAGTACCGCGGCGAGGTCCTGGGGAGGATGGGCGCGCTCGCGGAGGAGGCGGAGGACTCGGACATCGCGCTGCTGCACGAGAACGAGAAGGAGATCTACGGCGACGTCCCCGGCCGCTGCCGGGACATCTTGGAGACGGTCGACTCCCTGGCCCTACAGGCCGCCTGGGACGCGGCGAACTTCGTGCAGTGCGGCGTGGACCGCCCGCACTCCGAGGGTTTCGAGTCCCTGAAGCCCTTCGTCGCGTACGTCCACGTCAAGGACGCGCTCGCGGGGACGGGCCGGGTCGTGCCGGCGGGCGAGGGTGACGGGGAGCTGCGGGAGACCGTCTCCGCGCTGCGCGCCTCCGGCTTCGACGGGTTCTTCTCGCTGGAACCGCACCTGGCCTCGGCGGGCAAGTACTCGGGCTTCAGCGGCCCCGAGCTGTTCCGCCGGGCGGCCGGGGCGTTCAAGGACCTGCTTCGCGAGCAGGACATCGCGTGGGGATGACCGCCGGGGACCGGGGAGGCGCCCGCGGGGATCTCCTGAAGCTGGATGGCCTGGAGGTGGAGCCCCGCTCCGTGGCCGCGGTGAACGGGACCGCGCTCGGGTTCGTCCGCGGGCGGGAAGGGCCGCGGTTGGCGGTCCTGGTGCCGTCCGGCTCCCCGCCCCCGCCGGGCCTGCGCGGAGAACGGCATCCCCACGGTGGCGGGACGCTCCTTCTGTGCCCGGCGGACGACGGGAACCTGGACGCGTTGCGCGGCCTGCTCCCGTGGTTGCGTCCGGGTGTCCTGGGTACCGGCACGTCGGCGGGCATGGGCGACCGGCTGGGACTCGCCACGCCGGGGCACGTGCGGGCCGTGCGGGCGGCAGGAGGCGGCATAGCGCCCATCTTCGCGCAGCAGTCCATCAGGGAGATGGGGCGCACCGGGCGCTCCCCGGGTCAGGTCCTCGACGACGCGGTGTGGGGCGTCTTCGCGGAGGGCTGGCGTGGCGGCTTCGGCGCCGACGCCGACCACCTCAAGACCGCCGGGCACGTGGACGCCTGCGTCGCGGCCGGCTACACGTTCTTCACCTTCGACCCCGGAGACCACGCGGACGACCGGGCCGAGGGCGCCGACGCCGCCACCCTGCGCGCCCTGCTGGACGAGTTGCCGTGGCGGGAGCTGGAGACCACCAGGGACGACCTCTTGCGGGACCACGCCGTCGGGAGCGTCACCTTCGAGGGCCACGAGGTCGCGGTGGATCGGGAGACCGTCGCCCGCGCGGCGGCCAAGTACGGCCGGGCGGTGGCGCACGCGGCGTCCCTGTACCGGCACCTGAAGGCCGCCATGGGGGACCGCCCGTTCGAGGTCGAGGTCTCCGTGGACGAGACCGCATCGCCCACCACCCACGCCCAGCACCTGTTCATCGCGCGCGAACTCTCGCGCCTCGGCGTCCGATGGGTGAGCCTCGCGCCGCGCTACGCGGGCGTCTTCGAGAAGGGCGTGGACTACATCGGCGACGTGGACGGGTTCGAGACGGACCTCGCCGTCCACGCGGCCATCGCGCGCGGGGCCGTGCCCGGCGGGCCTTACAAGCTCAGCCTGCACTCCGGCTCGGACAAGTTCTCGATCTACCCCGCCGCCGCCAGGCAGACGCGAGGGCTCGTCCACCTGAAGACCGCCGGCACGAGCTACCTGGAGGCGCTCCGCACGCTCTCGCGCCTGGACCCCGCCTCTTTCCGCGGGATCTACGGCTTCGCCCGCGACCGGTACGAAGAGGACCGCGCGAGCTACCACGTCTCGGCGAGCCTGGAGCGGGCGGTCCTGCCCGAAGCAGTCGCCGACGGGGAGCTCCCCGGCCTCCTCCAACGCTTCGACGAGCGCGAGATCCTGCACGTCACCTTCGGATCGGTACTCGCCCGGGCAGACCACCGGCGACGGCTCTTCGCGCTCCTGCGTGCCCGGCCCGAGGCCTACGCGGCGGACCTGGAGGCGCATTTCGTGCGCCACCTAGAACCTTTCGCCGGCGCCAAGCCTGCACGAAAGATACAGAAGGAGGCGGGATGAAGGTAGGAGCGTTCACCGTCGGTCTGCCGGACCTGACGCCCGAGGAGGCCGTCGGCGAGCTGGCCGACGCCGGCTACGACGGGGTCGAGTGGCGCGTCGCGCGCGTCCCCGAGGAGGTAAGGGATGAAGCGCCCTCCTTCTGGGGCAACAACCTGTGCACGCTGGAGCCGACGGCTGAGGATGCCGAGCGGGCCAGGGACCTCGCCGGGGGGGCGGGACTGGAGATACC
>CAXUFZ010000239.1:0-6162 GCA_964250345.1 uncultured Rubrobacteraceae bacterium | reverse complement strand
GAGGGTTCGGACGAGGATCCGAGGGCCGAGGTCGCCGACCAGCTCGCGCTCGTCGAAGAGCGGTTACAGGTTCTGGAGGATCAGGTACGGGAGATGCGGGAGGTCCTGGGGGGCGCGGAGGCCTCCACAGAGACCGGGGGCGGAACGGACCCTGGTGGCGCCCCCTAGCGCTCAGGCCTCGCCTTCGAGGATGTCCTCGATCGCGTCCTCCACTATGTCGGCGGCGAGTATGGCCTCCAGGCCGTCGAGGACGTCGTCGGCGTCCATGACGTAGGTCTCGTAGCCTTCGGTCTGGGCCCGCGTTCTGAGGGCGTCCATCACGTTCATCAGGCATCCGGCGCCCCACTCGAGGTCTTCGGCGGCCAGCCTGGAGGTCGCCACGCTGACCACGGCGTCCACGGCTGATGGCTCCAGTTGGCCGGTCTCGGGGTCGGTGAGCAGGAAGTCGTTGGCGCTGAGGACGCCCTCGACCAGCCGTTTGGCGTCGGGCATCGGGGGGATCTCGAACAGGGGCAGGTAGGCGGCCGAGATCACGCGCAGCGCCTTTACCTGGTGGCTGTGATCCCCTTGCGCGTAGTCCTGTATGACCCCGAAAAGCTCGGGGAAACTATTCTCGCCCGTGGGCTCCGTCACAGTACGTCCTCCCGTCCGCGTCGACCGACGCGCAATCTGTACCCCCGAAGGCCGGAAGCTACCCGCGGACGGGGCCGCCCTCGAATACGGACGGACGTGCGGTATACTCGTCTCGCTACGAAACAAGAACATACGTCCACGATCTTCGAGATGCCGGGCCAGACGGCGTCTCCTTTTTTGTGTCTTGCGCACTCCCCCCTCGCGTTGGGTGGTAGCCCACGACGTACGCTCCTCTTTGTGGCGGCTGCTGAACAACGACAGAAGGGAACCACGTCAACGTGACGACTTCACTACAAGAGGTCCGCGCGACCTCGTTCGCAGATCTACCCATCTCCGGGCAGACCCGGAAGGCCGTCGCCGACCAGGGCTGGCAGACCCCGACGCCCATACAGGCGCTCGCGATGCCCGAACTTCTCGACGGCGAAGATGTTGTCGGCCTCGCCCAGACCGGCAGCGGCAAGACCGCCGCGTTCTCCATACCCCTGATCGAGGCCCTGGACCGCAAGCCGCGGGGCGTCCAGGCGCTCGTGCTCGTGCCGACGCGCGAGCTCGCCTCGCAGGCCGCCACCGAGATCTCCAGCCTCTCCCGCTACAACCCGGTCCGCCCGGTCGTGCTGTGCGGGGGCGTTGCTATCGGGCCCCAGATCAAGGCGCTCAAAAACCGCGCAACCTCCGTCGTCGTCGGCACGCCCGGGCGCATCCTGGACCACCTCCAGCGCGGCACGCTGCGCCTAAACGCGGTGCGCTACCTCGTGCTCGATGAGGCCGACCGGATGCTCGACATGGGCTTCGCGCCCGACGTTGGCCGCATCCTCTCCCACACCCCCAACGACCGCCAGACCGCCCTCTTCTCCGCCACAATGCCGGATACGATAAAGGGCATGGTCAAGCGCCACATGCGCTCGCCGCGCCACCTGACGGTCGAGTCCGAAGCGCCCACGGTGGACACCGTCGAGCAGGTCTACTACCGCCTCGAAGGCCGGGACAAGACCCGCGCTTTGCGCGCCCTTATCGACGCCGAGAAGGACCCCACGATGATCGTGTTCCGCCGCACCAAGCACGGCGCGACCAAGCTGCACCGCCAGTTGGAGAAGGCCGGCTACGGGTCCGCCCTCCTGCACGGCGGCAAGACCCAGTCCCAGCGCACCAAGACGCTCGCCGGCTTCGCGGGGGGCCGGACCCGCATCTTGGTGGCGACCAACGTCGCCTCGCGCGGGCTCGACATCCCCAACGTCTCGCACGTCATCAACTACGACCTGCCCGAGGACGTGGAGACCTACGTCCACCGCATCGGCCGCACCGCGCGGGCCGGCAAAGAAGGTGTGGCGGTAACGCTCGTCGGCCAGGACGAGGTCAGGGACTTCAAGAAGATCCAACGCGCCCTGCCCGTCGAGGTCCGCGAGAGCCGGCCGCCCCGCTCCGCCGACTCGGCGGCGTAGGGGAGGACCGGGAGGACTACCCCGACCACCTCTCGACCAACGGACCCTCCCCGCCAAAGAGAGGGTCCGTCTCCGGCAACGCGACGTTGCGGATGTTCTCCAGGACCTCGGGGCGCTCGCCCTCTTCGCCGGTGCGCAGGTCGTAGTTCTCCTGGCCGGGCGGGTAGGCCCCGACCACGGAGAATCCGCCGCCGGAGCTCTCCCTGCAGTGCCCCACGCCCGCCGGGATGACTACCACGTCGCCCGCCGCGACCTCGACCGTCTCCCCCCCGGGGCCGCCGAAGGTGATGCTCGCCTCGCCGTCTATCACGCACAAGACCTCGTGGGAGACGGAGTGGTAGTGGTGGTAGGGGAAGACGCCGTTGGTCCAGGCCCCGCCCCAGCCGTTGTCGGCGAGTAGCTCCTTGCAGCGCGAGGCGTCCTGTTCCTCTTTCGTCAGCGCTTGTGGGTAGAGGAGTAGCGGCAGCGTCGGGTTGTTCGGGATGCCGCCGGCGTCCTCGAAGCGGAGCTCTTCTACGTCGGTCTCTCTCATCGGGTTCTCCCTGGCTCTCCGTGGTCCGGGCCTTGATCTTACCCGGATGGCCGGGGACGGCGGCGCGAGCGACCTCCGGCCTGCCCGGGGTCGAGACTCTGGAACCAGTCCGCCGCGCTTTTGAGGGAACGCGCACGCTCTCCCGGGCACGCGGGGCCGGAGGCGAGCCTCGTGTTGATCGTCGCCATCCGGCGCATCGCCGCGAAGGCCCACAGGTGGCGGTCGAGGTCTTCGGGAAGCGGACGTTCTGCTTCGTAGCCGGCGAGGAACGCCTCCCAGAGCGGCCCCGACCGTCCGCCGAAGTGCGACCGCAGGGAGGAACGCGTCCTGGAGAAGTCGAACAGGTAGTGGCACAGGCCGCTGACGTCGAAGTCTATGACGCCCACCTTCTCCCCGTCGAACACGAGGTTCTCGAGCCGGAAGTCCCAGTGCGTCGGGCCGAAGGCTTCGGGGCCATCCCCGATCTCCTCCAGCGCCGAACGCACGCGGTCGGCGGCGTGTTCGAAGGCGCGCATCTCCCCCGCGGAGTAGAACCTCGCGCCCTCGTCCTGGATCGGCGCCGAGAGCCCGAACGCCCAGTTCCAATCCCAACGGGGAAGCGCCGGGGCCCCGGAGAGATCGAACCGCTCGCCGTGCCGGTGCAACCGCGCCAGCAGCGAGCCGGCGAGCGAGGCTTCCCGCCGGGACAACTCCCGGGTCCGGTGCCCGCCGGGAACCCAGCGCAGCAGCACGCAGCGCCGCGCGGGACGCCCCGTGACGAACGGCAGCACCCGGCGCCACCGGCTCCCGGTGCCGACCGGCACCACGACCGAGCCGTCCAGGGCGGGAACCGGCTCGGGCACGCGAAGTCCTTCGTTACCCAGATCCGAGAGCCACGCCAACTGCGAGCGCAGCGTCCCCGACGAGCGCAGCCCGGCCCCGGTACGAAGCTCGGGGCGCCGGCGTAAAGTCTCCTCGTCCGTCCCCGGCACGCCGTAGGTGCGCAGCACGAACTCCTCCCCGCCCGGGCGCGAGACCCGGAAAACGTGCTTGTACCCCAGGCTCAGTGGGGAGAGGCGGGCGTCTTCTATGCCCCAGTGTCGGAGCGCGGCTTCCGCCAGGGTCAGCGCCTCGCGGCGTACGGCACGCGCGTCATCCTGTCTTCTCGCGCTCATGCCACGCATACTGCGGACGCGCGGTTAAAGGACCGTTAACGGGGGGTTAGAGAGCCCTAACCCCCCATCTTAGCTTGCCTTGCGGCCCCGCCTCCCCGCCCGCAGGAAGGCGCCCGGCGAGGGCGTGACCCGCGGCGTCGGCATCGCGGCGCCTGAAAGGGCTTCCCGCAGGCTCTCCGCGCGGTCGACCAGGAAGGCGAAACCCTTGGCCGCGGTCTGCTCGACCCGGCCCTCCAGGAGGAAGGCGCCCTCGCGGTGGAGAAGGTCTCCGCACTTTTGGTAGGCGGAACGGAAGAGGGTTGCCTGTAAGAGGCCGGCCTCGTCCTCTACCAGGAGGAAGTAGACGCGGTGGCCGCTCTTCGTCGGGGGGCTCTGGAGGCACTCTATGAGGCCCGCCGCGCGGGCGCGGGTTCCGTGGGGTAGAGTCTGGATCTCCTCGCTCGAAACCACCCCCAGCCCCCGTAGCGCGGCGCGGTAGGGGAGCAGGGGATGATGCCCGACGTTGAGGCCCAAAACCTCCCACTCCATCCTCTCCGCGGCGGTCCGGGCGAGGGGCAGGTGCTCGACGCTCCTCCTCTCCCGCAGGGTCCACCAGCTCGCGGGGTGCTTCTGCGGGATCTCCGGCTGCCCCGCGCGCCGCCGCTTCTTGGGCAGGGTCGTGGCCTCGTCCAGCAACCTCGCCCGGTTGTCTCCCCCCGGCAGACCGTCCAGAAAGCCGCCCCTGATGAGGTTCCCCAGCGAGTCCTTCTCGACGGACGTTCGGCCGTACAGGTCGGCGACGGAGACGAAAGGGCCCTCGCTTCTCCCGGAGAGGATGGAGGAGATGGCTTTCTCGGAGAGGCCCTTGCAGTAGCGGAGGCCCACGCGGAGGGCCGGGCCGGCGGGGGTGTCTTCCACGGCGAAATCTTCGCCGGAGAGGCTGACGTCGGGCGGGAGGATGCCGAGCCCGATCCTGCGCGCCTCGTTCAGGAGGAGCCTGGGACTATAGAAGCCCATCGGCTGGGAGTTGAGGAGGGCGCAGAAGAACTCGGTCGGGTGGTGGCACCTCATGTACGCGCTGGCGTAGGAGAGCTCGGCGAAGGAGGCGGCGTGGGCGGCGGAGAAGCCGTAGACGGAGAAACCCTCCATCCAGGAGAAGACCTCGCCCGCCCTGACGACCGCGACGCCGTTCTCCTCTGCCCGTTGCACGAACTCGTTACGCAGCCCGTTCATCGAGTCCGGGTTCCGGTTTCGGGTCATGGCGCGGCGGAGCTGGTCTCCCTCTCTTAGGGAGAAGCCGGCGATGGCGTTCGCCACGGCCAGGACCTGCTCCTGGTAGACGAGGACCCCGTAGGTGCGTTTCAGCGCGTCCTTTAGCTGGGGCAGGATCTCATCCGTCCGTCCCTCGCCGTTCTTACGCCGGATAAAAGGGGTTATGAGGTCCCCCCTCACGGGGCCGGGCCTGAAGAGCGAGATCTGGGCCACGAGGTCCGTGAACCTCCCGGGCTTCAGCCGCCGGCTCAGATGCATCTGCCCCGGGGACTCGAGCTGGAACATCCCGGCGTTCCGGCCGGTTCGTATCAGATCGTAGGTCTCCGGGTCCTCGGGCGGTAGATTGTAGGGATCCACCTTTCGGCCCGTCCTCTTCGTGGTGAGCTCCCCGGCCCTGTGCAGCGCGGTGTGCATCCTCAGGCCCAGCAGGTCGAGCTTGGGGATGCCGACGCGCTCCAGATCGTCCTTGTCGTACTGGCAGCGCAGGAGCCCCTCCGTCCCCGAAGGCTCCAGCGGCACGAGCTCGGACAGATGTTGCTCCGCCGTCCCGAAGACCATGCCGCCGCTGTGCGTCCCCGCCTCCCTGACGCGCCCGGCGAGCCTGGACGAGATCTCCAGAAGCAGGCGGTACTTTCCGGTGTCTTGCAAAGGGTGGCCGCGCATGGCCGGCTCACGGAGTGCCTCCTTCCAACCGTCGAGGCCGGCGTAGGTCCGGTCGCGGTCCCTGAAGCGGGTCGGGACGTGGCGGGAGAGCGCGTCGATCTCGCGCGGCGGGTGGCCCAGGGCGCGGGCCGCCACCCTCATGGCGCCGCGCAGGGACATGGTCTGGACCGTCGCCGCCTCGGCCGCGCCGCTCCCTTTGTGGCGCCGGAGCATCTCGAACCGGCCCTCGTCCCGCCGGACCGAACAGAAGTCCAGGTCTATGTCCGGGGGATCCAACCGCCCCTCGTGCATGAACCTCTCGAAGAGCAGCCCGTTGCCGAAGGGCTCGGGCTGGGTCAGCCCCAAACAGTACGAGACCAGGCTGTTCGCGGCGCTCCCCCGGCCCGTCACGGGGATGCCCCTCTTCTTTGCGATCCCGCGCGCCTCCAGCGCCACCAGAAAGTACGGCGCGAACCCCAACTGGTGTATGCAACGCAGCTCCCTCTTCAGC
>CAXUFZ010000238.1:0-6204 GCA_964250345.1 uncultured Rubrobacteraceae bacterium | reverse complement strand
ATGTTGAACGGCGGGCGGTCCAGGATCTGCTCGCCGGCGCTCTTGAGGCTCTCGGAGGTTATGGGCACGGGCCACCAGGCGGCCGTGGTGGCCGGGGTCGGTCCCGGTAAGACGGCGGCGGTCGTCGGGGACGGGGCCGTGGGCCTGTGCGGGGTGATCGCGGCCAAGAGGCTCGGCGCGGAGCAGATCATTATCATGGGCCGCCACGAGGACCGGACGGCGCTGGCGCAAGAGTTCGGCGCGACGGACGTCGTCAGCGAGCGGGGTGAGGAGGCCGTCGAGTGTGTCCGGGAGCTCACCGACGGCTTCGGCGTCGATTCCGTCCTGGAGTGCGTCGGCTACGCCCAGGCGATGGAGACGGCCATCGGCATCGCGCGACCGGGCGGGGCGGTCGGCCGCGTCGGCGTGCCCCAGGACGAGACGATCCCGGCCTCGCTGCAAGCCTTTTTCGGCAACGTTACCGTCGGCGGCGGTCCTGCCCCGGTGCGCGCGTACATCGAGGAACTCCTGCCGGACGTGCTGGAGGGCAGGATCGAGCCCGGGCGCGTCCTCGACCGGACGGTGGACCTCGATGGGGTGCCCGACGGCTACAAGGCGATGGACGACCGCGAGGCGCTCAAGGTCATGGTGAGGCCATAATAGGCTCGACTGGATCAGGACGGTACGGGTAGGGCGCACCATATAGCGTACCCGGCCGGAACCGGCACCACGCGCCGGTTCCGCCCAAAGGACAGCGAATACAAAGGAGCACGAAAACCATGGCCGCGAAGAGGCCCCTGCTAACGCTCAACAACGGCGTCGAGATGCCGGCCCTCGGTTTCGGCGTCTTTCAGACCCCGCCGGACGAGACGGCCGAAGCGGTCGCGACCGCGCTGCAGACCGGCTACCGGCTCATCGACACCGCGGCAGCCTACATGAACGAGGGCGCCGTCGGCGAGGCCGTGCGTGGCAGCGGTCTCGACCGGTCCGAGGTCTTTATCGAGACAAAGGTCTGGATCAGCGACTTCGGCCACGACGAGACGCTGCACGCCTTCGACAAGAGCAGCCGGAAGCTGGGGGTCGACGTCATAGATCTGTTCATCCTCCACCAGGCGCTCCCGGGCGACTTCGACCGCACCGTGGACGCCTACCGGGCGCTGGAGCAACTCCTCGCCGACGGCCGGGTGCGCGCGATCGGGGTGAGCAACTTCATGCCGGACCACCTTCGGGCGTTGGCCCAACGCACGGAGATCGTGCCGGCCGTCAACCAGGTCGAGGTCCACCCCTACTTCGCGCAGGCGGACCTCCAACGGGAGAACGAGGCCCAGGGAACCGTGACGCAGGCGTGGTCGCCGATCGGCGGCATCACCGCCTACCGGGGCGACGGGAGCACCGGCCGCACCTTCGACGACCCGACGATCCTTGGTATCGCCGACGCGCACGGCAAGACGCCGGCGCAGGTGATGCTGCGGTGGCACCTGCAACAAGGACGCTCGGCGGTTCCCAAGTCCGTGCGTGCGGAGCGCATCACGGAGAACTTCGATGTCTTCGACTTCGAACTCACGACGGAGCAACTCTCCGCCTTGGACGGCCTCGACAAGGGCGTGCGCGGCGGCCCGGAGCCCGAGGAGATCACTCTGGAGGCGTTCGGCATGCCGATCCCCGAGGCGTAGCCGTCGTCGAGGTGTTCGCCATCAAGGACGGTTGCGCGGAAAGATGATCGCCTTACGCGAAGCGCTGCGGCCTCCAGCCGTTCCCGGACACCGATAATGGGTTCATGAAGGGCGCTCCTCCGCGTAGAGGGTCCGCAGCCAGATCGTCTCCACGGCACCGAGCACCGCCACCGTCCGTTCTGGGGAGGGGCGGCCCGAAGGATTGCCGAAGGCGTCGATCAGATACCGCTCGGTCATCAGGACGAGCGCCCGCGCGACCTCTTCGGGGACGAGTTCCTCCGGCGAGATGCCGGCCTCCACGTCGCGCTCTATGCGGGCCGCCACCGCCGCGGCGAGGCGCTCGATCAGGCCGACCCTGTACACCTCCTCGACCCGTTTGTCGTAGCTCGCGGCGTCGGAGATCGCGCGCAATACCGGACCGTAACGCCGGAACGTCTCCCCGCCGAGCCGCAAAGCCTCCCTCAGAGCCGCGGCCGAAAGATCCCTCCCCATGGCCGGGTCCCCAACCAGCCATCGTCGATCCACCGCGAACAAGAGCCCGCCAATACCCTCCAACAGACGCGTCACGAGCTCGTATCGGTCCGTGAAATACGCGTAGAACGCCGGCCGCGACAACCCCGTCCGGGACGTGATGTCCTCTACTTTCATCTCCCGGAAAGGATGCTCCTCCAGAAAAGCCCGCGCCGCCGCCAGGATCGCCCGCTCGGCCTCCTCCGGCCTGCGCCGCCGCCGACGCTCCCCGCTCACCTCTTCACCCGCCCTCGCCTCCCATACCGCCAATTTACTCCGTTATTGACGCCGTGTCTATTGACGCAACGTCAATAAAGGGGTATCATGCTGTTACAACCCGACGTGGTGAAGGGAGAGCGGGATGGTGAAACCGGGTAGCTTTGGTGCGCAAAACGAGGTTCGGTTGGCGCAGGGGGTGATCCGGTATCGTGAGGTGGGGGATGGGCCCACCTTGGTCTTCGTTCACGGCATCCTGGCTAGCGGCGTTCTGTGGAGGGATGTGGTGGCGGGGCTCTCCGGAGACTTCCGTTGCGTGGTTCCGGATCTTCCGCTAGGCGGACATGAGGTGCCGATGGGTTCCGGGGCGGACATGAGCCCGCGGGGTGTTGCCCGGCTCGTCGCGGACTTCGTGGAGGCGCTGGATCTGCGGGACGTAACTCTCGTCGGCAACGACACCGGAGGGGCGATCTGCCAGATCGCGATCGCGGAGTACCCGGAGAGGGTCGGCCGCCTGGTGCTCACCAACTGCGACGCGTACGAGGCCTTCCTCCCGTGGCAGTTGAGGATCTTTCAGTACGGGCCACGGGTCCTCGGGTCGCGTTTCGTGGACCTCGTCGCGTGGGCGCTGAGGGCTCGGCCGGCCCAGCGCGCGCTGTTGAAGCTGGTGGCGAAACGTCGGATGGACGAGGCCACCCTCGACGCCTATTTCGGCGGCCTGATCCGCAGCGCGGGCGTCCGGGACGACCTGACGCGGTTCCTGGCGCGGATCTCCCGGCGGTACACGATGGAGGCCGCCCGACGGTTCGCGGACTTTCGGGGCCCGGTCCTGCTCGTGTGGGGAGAAGACGACCCCTTCTTCCTCACCCGGTACGCCCGGCGGCTCAGGGAGGATTTCCGGGACGCCCGGTTGCTTTTCGTTTCGAACTCCCGGGCCTTCGTGCCGGAGGATCGGCCAGAAGCCCTGGCACGGTACATAGCAGAGTTCGTCAGGTCGAAGAGTGGTAGCGAGGCCGTAAAGTGAGGCGGAGAGGGCCGTGCAGGAAAGCTTGAAACTCTTTGCAACAAATTGGGCCGTAAGGTATGATTCCGGCGATGCCGAAGACCGATTCTCAGCGCGGCGACTCGCGGGGCGATTACGCCCGTTTCTTCCACGTCGGGTTCGCTTTTATGTTGATTATCGCGGTGTTCACGGCGGGGGGGTATGGCCTGGATCGCCTGGTCGGGACATTGCCGCTCTTCTTGTTGCTGGGAATGCTCGTGGGGTTCGTGGCGTCCCTCTACTATATGTTCGTGACGCTTGGCAAGATAGGGGGCGGGTGAGCGCGCACTGGCGGTTGGCCGCCGGTGGGGCGACCGCGACGGTCCTCATCTCGCTTCTCGCGGGCGGATTGGTCTGGTACTACTTCGGCGGGGCGTACGCCGGCGCGTACGTGTACGGGGCCGGGATCGGGGTCGTGTGCTACACGGCCATCGCCCTTACGGCCGCGCTGCTGGGCGGGCGGCTCTCGGGTGATAGGATCGTGCTCGGCTTGCTCGTGTACGTCGGGCGGCTCGTTTTCGCCGCGGTGGGTCTCGGGTTGCCGATGTACCTGGCGGACTGGCCGGCGCTCGCGATGTTGGGCGGGTTCGCCGGGGTCTACGTCGTGGAGAACGTGGTGCTACTGATAGGTGCGCCGAGGACCATAGGCGGGACGTCCGCCGTCAGGTCTGTGGGCGAGGGAGTAGAACGGAGGACAGGGGTTTGAGCAGTATGCCCACATTGGCGCAGTTGAGCCCGCAGGCGGTACGTGATGCGATCATCCACACCTTCGAGGCCGGGCAGCACGCGTACATCGAGCTCTCGCTGTTCGGGATAGACATCTCGATCACCAAGGCCGTCGCCTTCCTGTTTCTGGGGGCGGCCGTAACGGTCCTGATCCTCTTCATCGGGAGCAGGGCGCTTAAAGATCGCCCCGGCGCCTACCAGGTGCTGGTGGAGGAGATCTACGGCTTCGGACGCAACAGCCTGGGCGGGCAGATGGGCGAGGAAGGAAAGAAATTCTTCCCCTACACCCTTACCCTGTTCATCTTCCTGCTGGTGCTGAACCTTATCGGGCTGATACCCAATAGCTACCCTGTGACGGCTTCCATCACGTTCACGCTGACCCTGGGGTTGATCACGTTCATCATCTCCCAGTACGTGGGCATCCGGCGCAACGGGCTCGGAGGGTACGTGACGGCGTTCGTGCCTCCGGGGTTGCCGCTCAAGATCGTGTTCGTGCCGTTCATGTTCGCGATCGAGTGGATCTCGGAGCTCGCAAAGCCGCTCACGCTGGCGATGCGGCTCTATGCCAACATCCTGGCGGGGCATTTGCTCATCTTTATTTTTCTGAGCTTCATCCTGTACTTCGGCACCTGGATGGCCGTGGTGTCCGTCCCGATGGCGATCGTGCTGTACGGTTTCGAGATCTTTGTGGCCGTGTTGCAGGCGTACATATTCGCTATCCTTACCCAGGTTTATATCGAGATCGCCATGTTCCGCGAGGAACACTGAGCGTCGACCAGACGAGCAAGGCAAACAGAGAGGAGATGCAAGAATGGAAGCAATAGGTTTCGGAGTGGCCGCGGGGACCGCCGTCATCGGGTCGGGGATCGGGATGGGTTACCTTTTCGGGCAGACCATCGCCTCGATCCACCGCCAGCCGGAGGCGTTCGAGCTCTCGCGGACGTGGCTGTTCGTCGGCATCGGGCTCGTCGAGGCGCAGGCGCTCTTCGGGCTGGCCTTCGCGCTGCTCATCGGGCTCGGGATTCTTCCGTAGCCGGGGAAGAGTCGGGGCTGAGTTAAGGAGAAAGTATGCTGGACCCAACGGGCATTTTTGATCTGGTCAGCACGAGCCTGCTTTTCTGGGAGATAATCACGTTCGCGATCGTGCTTTTCCTGGTCATCCGCTACATCTTTCCGCCGCTGCGGGAGCAGATCGACAAGCGCCAGCGGGAGATCGAGGGCGCCATCGACGAGGCCCAGAACACGCGCGAGGAGGCGCGGGAGCTGTTGGCGGAGTACAAGCGCCAGATCGCGGAGGCCCGCGGCGAGGGCCGCCGCATCCTGGAGGACGCCCGCAAGCAGGCCGACGCCCAGCGCGAGCGGACCAAGCGCGAGGCCCGCGAGGAGGGCGACCGCATCATCGAGCGGGCGCGGGAGGAGATCGGGCGCGAGCGCGAGGGCGCCCTGCGCGACGTCCGCCGCGAGGTCGCCGACATGGTCATAAACGCCTCCGAGCAGGTTCTCTCCCGCTCCGTGGACCGCGACGAGCACGAGAGCCTCATCTCCCAGGCCCTCGACGATTTGGAGAACGAGGTCGCCGCGGGGAACGGCGGTAGGACCGCTTGAGCGCCGCCTCGACCTACGCCGAGGCGCTCTTCGAAGCCGCCCGCGAGCGCGACGAGCTCGAAGGCGTCCTCGAAGACGTCCAGGAGTTCTCGACGGCGCTGCAAGACAGCGAGGAGCTCCGGCTCTTCTTCTACGGCGGCCAGATCCCCGAGCGCGAGAAACGCCGCGCCATAGACGCCCTCACCGAAGAGATGAAGCTCTCCACCAGGAACTTCCTCAAGGTGCCCGCCGACAACGGGCGCGAGCACCTCTTCGACGACGCGGCCCGGCGCTACGAGGACCTCGTCGAGGACTACGAGGGCACCGTGTTCCGCCTGCTCGACGGCATCGGTATCGAGCGCCCGGCGGGCTTCACCGCCGAGGCGCCGGGGATGAAGCGGCAGGCCGACGAGCTCTCGGAGGAGTGGGTAAATCTGTATAGTGGGCGCAAGTACGCATCTTCGGCCGAAAAGA
>CAXUFZ010000237.1:0-6212 GCA_964250345.1 uncultured Rubrobacteraceae bacterium | reverse complement strand
CCTCGGGGCCGGGGCCGGTCCCCGACTCCTCTTCGAGAACCTCCTGAAGCCGCCCGTACTGCACCAGCGCCTTGCCCCGCTGGCCGTCCTCCGCGTAGAGGCGCATGAGTTCGACGTGGGCATCCTCGCGGGCGGGCTCCTCCGCCACGAGCCTCTGCACGGCCCCTATCGCGGACCCGACCTCCCCGCGCGCTTCGTGCAGGGCGGCGAGCTCCGAGATCAAGGACAGGTACGACTCCCGCAACCCGGTACGGCGGGCGCCGGCCCAGTCTTCGTAGGCGTCCCGGGGCAGCAGGTCCCCGGCGTACAGGTCTATGGCGGCCCGGTAGACGGCCGGTTCCCCGGCGCGGCGGGCGGCGACGGCGGCCTCCTCGAACGCCCCGACGTCGGTGCGCACCCGGCCTTCCGGGCCCAGCGCGAGCGTCTCGTCCTGCCGTCGGAGCACGCCGTCTGCGGCGTCGCGATGGGGCCCCAGGGTGCGCCGGGCGGTGTGCAGCGCGTAGCGCAGGTTGTTGGCCGCCGCCTTCGGACCCAAACCGGGCCAGAGCCGGTCCATGAGTTGCTCCCGGTGCATCCTGTAGCCCGGGGCGAGGGCGAGCAGCTTCACGAGGGTCGCCGCCTTCTTCAGCCGCCAGGCGTGCTCTTCGACCAGGCGACTGCCCACCGACACCGAGAAACCGCCGAGCAACCGGACGCGAAGGGACTCGGGCCCTCCTACCCCTTGCCCGGAACGCGACAAGCTCTCTGCCCCTTTCCCGCGACGCCACCCGTCTCCGGCGACCCCCTTATACAGGATATCCCCAGAACACGCGCCCCGGGTCGTGCCCCGTTCTGTCCCCCGGGGACACGCCGCGCCACCCGGCGGGGAGCGGCGGGTTTGCTGCCTAGTAGCCTTCGCGCACGACGTTCTCCAGCGGTTCTCCGGCGGCGTAGCGTTCGATCTGGCCGCGCACGAAGCGCCAGGCCCGCTCCGGAAACCCGCTGGTAAACCCCGCGGTGTGCGGGGTTATGAAGACGCCGGGATAGCTCCATAACGGATGCCCCTCAGGCAGCGGCTCCGGCTCCGTCGTGTCCAGCGCGGCCCGGATCCGTCCCGAGGAGAGCGCCTCGGCGAGCGCTCCGGTGTCCACGATCCTGCCGCGCGCCGCGTTCACCAGCAGCGCACCGCTCTTCATCCGTTCGAGCATGGGCCCGTCAAAGAGGTTCTCCGTCTCGGTGGTGAGCGGTACCAGGACGACCACCACGTCGGCCTCCGGCAAGAGTCCCGGCAGATCCCGGACCCCGCGGACGCCTTCGCGGGCGTGCCTGGCGACGCGGAGCATCCTCACCCCGAACGGTTCCAGCCTCTCTTCGACGGCGCGGCCGATGGAGCCGTGGCCGACGATGAGGACGGTCTTGCCCGCCAACTCGTCGACGGGCTCCTGCTCCCAGGCTCCCTCGTTCTGGAGGTCCCGGAAACGCGGGAAACACTTCTGCATGGCGAGGGTGGCGCCCACGATCCACTCGGCGACCGTGGCGTCGTGGATGCCGGAACCGTTGCAGAGCGTCACGCCGGGGGGCATGTAAGGCAGGATCCAATCCACCCCCGCGGACGGAACCTGGACCACCTCAAGGTCCGGCATCTCCCGCAACGCCTCGGCCCAGCCGCCCGGCCAGGTCCAGTGCGGCACCAGGAACTCCACCCCGGTAGCCTCCGCCGCCCCGTCCGCGTCGAAAACCTCGACCTCGACGCCTTCGGGCATCCCTTCGAGGCGGGGCAGCCCGGACTCAGGCACCCAGACCTTCGTGCTCACCCCGTGCCCCCCGCGTGGTGCTCGTCGTGCTCGCGGCGCTGGCGGTCCATGCGGCGGGCCGCCTCGAGGACGTCCTCCGGGTAGAGGCTTCGGAGGGCGCCCGTCTCCAACACCTGGTCCACGGAGTGCTCGGGGATCATCATCCACTCCGCCGCGTGCGGCACCGGCAGAGGCTTGTTGAAAGCCCTGTAGAAAATCCAGACGACCCACCGCCCCGGCCGCGACCCGGACAAGAACCTCAAAAGCTCGCCTCCCGCCGACTTGGATACCAGCCCTAGCTTACAGCGCCGGAACCACACTTTACAGTCGGGGAACCGGAGCGTAAGCTTCGCGTCGAAGGCGGCAAGACTCCTGCGGGCGGCCAGTAAGGTGGGCTTTGGATCCAACCCTGCGTACCGTGGACACTATCCATGATTTGGAGAGGTCGGCGGTTGACGAACTGACCGCCAAGGGCAGCATCTTCGTCGGCCGCCCGCACATCGCCGCGACCGAGGGCGACGCCGGGCTGGCCCGCAACCACCTCGTGGTCGAAGGTTCCGACGGGCGCCTCCTGGGGATGCTGCCGACGTACCTGTCCCGGGGCCCCGGCTCGTGGGAGTGGGACCATTTCGTCAGGTACGTCGCGCGCGACGACGGTTCCAAGAGTCGCGAAAAGTGGTATCCGATCCTGCTGGGTTGCCCCTCGCCGGGCTACCCGAACGCCCTGATCTTGCATCCCGATCTGGAGGAGAGAGACCGAGCCTCCGTCGTGGGAACGTTATTCCGGGGATTCAAGGACCTCGCGGGTCGTCTGGGCGCGAACAGCGCGTCGCTGATGTACCTCGACGCGGGGTCCGTGGCGGATCTCACGCCCCTCCTGGGAGACGGGGACGCGATCTTGTGGAGCGGCGCCGACGCCGCGATACGCGTAGGGTGGCCGAGCTTCGAGGCGTACCTCTCGTGGCTGCCCCGAAAGCGCCGGAAAGAGGCGAGGCGCGAGATGAAGAAGTTCGGGGCCGCCGGTTTTGAAGTCTCCGCCGAGCGTCTGAAAGATTGCTCCGGGGAGATAGCGCCCCTGGAGGGCAACCTGAAGCGGCGCCACGGCTCCGATCTGGACGACGCGCACTGGGCGCGGTTCTTCGCCCGTTACGCCACGGAGTTGGACGACGCGAGCACCGTGTACGTGTGCCGGAAAGAGGGCCGCGCCGTGGCCTTCTCGCTGTTTTCGGAGTGGGGGGACACCGTCTACGTCCGGGCGTGCGGGTTCGACTACGGCCGGGTGGGATCCCACGCCGAGTACTTCAACCTCTGCTACTACCTGCCGCTCAAGCGCGCCATCGACCGGGGCGCCTCGCGCCTGCACCTGGGCCTGGACGCCTACGAGGCGAAGGTGTCGCGGGGCGCGAAGCTCGAGCCGCTGTGGTCCGTGGTGCTGGGACCTGAGGAACCCGCCTCGGACTGGAAACGGCCCCTGGCCTCCTTCAACCGGGACAGGCTGGACCGCTACGAGAAGGCGTTCGGGCCGCGAGCCGTGGGGGACCTCTGGGCCGGGGGGAGCAGACCCCGCGCCTGGGAGCCCGCCGCGGAGGTCCGCCCCGCGCCGGAAGCCGGGTAGGGCGTGACGGCCGGTACCGGGGGTCTGGGCGCGGACTATTGGAAGTACTGGCTCAGCACGACCGTCTCACAGCTCGGCAGCAGGTTCACGCAGTTCGCCCTCCCGCTCTTCGTCTACACGCTCACCGGCTCGGCCTTCGACCTCGGGATCGCGACCACCCTGAGCTTCCTGCCCTCCCTGCTCTTCGGGCTGCTCTTCGGCGCCTACGCCGACAGGCTCGACCGCAAGCGGCTGCTCGTCTGGGGCGCGCTAGCAAAGGCCCTCGCCATAGTCTCCATCCCGTCCCTGGCCGTCGTGGACGCGCTTTCGCTCTGGTGGGTGTACGCGGCCATCTTCCTCCACTCGTCCCTGATGGCCCTGACCGGGCCGGCGGAGTTCGCCGCCATGCCCAGCCTCGTGGGCCGGGAGAACCTGACCAGGGCCAACGGCTACCTGCAGGCGGGCATCTCCGTCGCCCGCGTGGCCGGCCCACTGCTCGCCGGCCTGCTGGTGGCGCTGGTGCCCGTCTACAGCCTGCTCTTCTTCGACGCGCTCTCCTACGCGCTCGCGGCGGTAGTTCTGGCGACCGTGAGGACCGCGCTCAACGCCCCGCCCGGGGCCGACCGTCCGGCGACCACGATACGGCAGGACATCGGCGAGGGGCTGCGCTACCTTTGGGGAGAGCCGATCATACGGAACATAGCGATCATGATCGCCCTGACCAACTTCCTGGAGATAACGATAGATGCCCAACTCGTCCTCTTCGCCAAGGAGCGCCTGGGCGCGGACAACTTCGGAGTGGGGCTGCTGTACGCGGTGGCGGGCGCGTCCATAGCCCTCACGTCGCTCCTGGCCGGTCCGCTGCGCAGGCGGCTGACCTTCGGCCGGGCCACCGCGGGCGCGCTCATGGCCTACGGTCTCCTCGCCGTCGCTATGGCGTCCACGAGCTTCTACTGGTTCGCGGTGGCGGCGTGGGCGCTGATGATGGCGGGCGGCATCCTTTTCGACATAAGCTCCCAAACGCTGACCCAAACCGTCGTCCCCGACCGCCTCCTCGGGCGCGTCCAGAGCGTCTCCAGGGTCATGGCCCTCTCGACCGTGCCCGTGGGGGCCTTCCTGGGCGGCATCGTGGTGGAGCGGACGGGCAACGTGGCCCTCGTCTACGCTTGCATAGGCGCCGCCATCTTCCTCATCGCCCTGGCCTTCTCCTTCACCGCGCTGGGCCGGGCCGGACGGGCCGTGCCCAACGATGACGCATCAGAAAGGGCCTGATCTCCCCCACCCCTACGCGGGTAGATCGCGGCGGGACCGCGGCCGGGCACTACCAGGGGTCGGAGATTTTCCCCAGAAGCTCCGGCATGAGAAGCGTGATGGTGCCTGCCTTTTTCTCCAGGATACCCCGCCTTCGCAGGACCCCCACCGCCGCCGTGACGGACTCGCGGGTGGAGGCGACCATGGCGGCGAGGTCGTAGTGGGTGATGCGCAGGCCTATGACGGTCTTGCCGTTCGACGGTTCGCCGAACTCGCGGGCCAGGATCGGGAGCAGGCGCGCGAGGCGGGCCTCGGTGGTGCGCGGGAGGAGGCACTGGTGGAGCTCCTCGCAACGGGAGACTTCCAGGGTGAGGAGCGCCGCGAGCTTCAGCGAGATCCCGGGGTTCCCCCGCACGGCCCGCTCGATGAAGACTTTCGGGACCTTGACGACGCTGCAAGGCGTGAAGGCCTCGGCCCGGACGGCTCCCCCCGGCCCTTCGGCGAGCGCGGGGAGGCCGGCGGGTTCCCACGGTCCGGCGAGGCGCACGATGGCCTCCCTGGCCCCGGAGCGGACGGCGGAGAGCCTGACGACGCCGTTCGAGACGAGGTGGAGGGCGCTGCCCCGGTCCTCCTCGCCGCAGACGAGATCCCCGGCCTCGTACCGCCGCTCGATGACGGGTATGCCCGCCTCGCGGATCGCGTCGAACAGCTCCCGACCCAGGCTCGGGCGCGCGTCGTCGGGCGAGAGCGCCGGGTCTTCGGCGGGCCATGCCGCGGCGACGCTATACATGGTTCCCGCCAGCGGTGGTGTTCTCCGGTTTTATCTTCGTCACGAAAGCCCCCTGAACCCGTGATCGGGACAGGTTACTCGCGCCGCATGAAGATTCGGTCAGGGGGGGATCAAGGTTGGATCAAGCCGCGGCGGGCAGCGAGAAGATGAAGGTCGCGCCTCTGCCCCGTCCGGCGCTCTCGGCCCGGATACTACCACCCATCGCCTCGACGAGCGCCCGGCAAATAGCCAGCCCCACCCCCGACCCGCCGCCCTCCCTGGACCGGGACTTCTCGACCCGGTAGAACCGCTCGAAGACCCGCGGCAAATGCTCGGACGGGATGCCGACCCCGGTGTCGCTAACGCGGAAAACGGCGGTGTCGTCGCGAGGCTCGACGTCGACCGTCACCGTTCCCCCCTCGTCCGTGTGGCGGAGCGCGTTGGAGAGCAAATTGGTCAGGATCTGGACGACCCTGTCCTCGTCGGCCAGGACCGCGGGGAGGTTCCCGGGGAGCGCGCACGTCAGGTCCACGTCTTTGTCCATGAAGAGCGGGCGCATGGTCTCGGTGGCGCGGCGGACGGGGTCTTGCGGCCGTACCGGGGCGGGGTGGAGCGCGAGCCTTCCGGTCTCGACGCGGGAGAGCTGGCGGAGGTCGTCGACGAGGCGGCGCATGCGTTCGGTCTCGGCGTACATGAGGCCCCAGGCGTCCTCGTCGGGCTCGACGACGCCGTCGAGGAGGCCCTCGGCGTAGCCCTGGAGGGTGGATAGCGGCGTGTGGAGCTCGCGGGAGACGTCGGAGATGAACTCGCCGCGGCGGCGCTCGCC
>CAXUFZ010000236.1:0-6214 GCA_964250345.1 uncultured Rubrobacteraceae bacterium | reverse complement strand
AGATGAAAGAGATGGAGAGCCCCGTCACCCCGGAGACGTCCTTGAGCGTCCTGTGCGCCTTGACGCGCAGCCGCCGCAGCCGCTCCCCCGGCGCCCCGTCGCCGCCGGCCGGCCCGCGGCCGTTCGTCTTACCGTTCTCCGGCGCCTCACCGAGCTGCTTCCGAATGGCGGCGAAGTTCAACCCCTCGGCCTTCCTGAGCTGCTTGATCTCCCGCAGCCGCCTCACGTCCGGCTCCGTATAGACCCTGTACCCCCGCTCCGTGCGCCGCGGCCGGACCAGACGCTCCCTCTCCCACAACCTCAACGTCTGCGGCGCCAACCCCACGGCCTGCGAAACCTCGCCGATGGAGAACCCGACCGAACCGCCGCTCGCCGCCAACCCGCCTCCCGTAAAGTACTCACACGATCGAACAATTATTGTAACGGTCGCGCGCGCAAGAGAGCAAACAACGCAGCCCCGAGCACCGCCCACTGCAGTAGTTTTGCCTGCTCTCTTGAAAAACCTCAACCACACAATCCCCGAAAACGATGGGCAAGACGCGTCCGGCATAATGGCGGATCAGTCAGGTACGCCCCCCAACAGAGAGGCCGTATGAAACCCAGAACGGATTACCCGCCAGAGAGGGTCGTGGTCAGGGTCGCCGCGGAAGGCGACGCGCGGGACGTGGCGCGCGTCTACGTCGATTCCTGGAACGCCGGATTCGGCGGACTGATGCCGCACAGGGAGATGACGCCGGATCTCGTCGCGCGGTGGCGGCGGGATCTTCTCTCTTCCGCGCCGGACCGCTGGTGGGTCGCCGATCTTGGAGGCGCGATCGTGGGGTTCGTCGGCATCGGCCCCGTGCGGAACCCCCCGGAGCCGACCCTCGGCGAGCTCGACACGATCGCCGTCGCCCCCGACCACTGGCGCCGCGGCGTCGGACGGGCGCTGATGTCGGCCGCGCTACGCCACCTCGCGGCGGACGACTATCGCGAGGCGGTGCTGTGGACGCTATCGCGCTACGAACGCGGAAGAAGGTTCTACGAGGCGACAGGCTGGAGACCCGACGGCGGAGCCCGCGACCGGGGGCGCCAGATCCGCTACCGGCGCGTCCTCATCCCCCCGCCGGAAGACCCTGTCCTATCCACCCTGCCAACGAAGTGATGATGCTAACCCTGCATGTTTCTTGTAAGGTTGATATAAGACAATAGAGGAACATTTTGGCGGCATCTCTGAAAGGGAGCGTTATGGCAACGGTGGTGGGTGTACCGGCGGAGATCAAGGACATGGAGGGGCGTGTCTCCATGCAGCCGGACGGGGTCTCGGAGCTCGTCCACCACGGCCACGAGGTCGTGGTCGAGGCCGGGGCCGGCGGGAACGCCGGTTTCGCGGACGGGGAGTACGAGGCGGCGGGCGCCCGTCTCGTCGACGGGCCGGACGAGGTCTTCGCGTCGGCGGATCTGATCGTCAAGGTCAAGGAGCCCGTCCCGGAAGAGTACGACCGTTTCAGGGAGGGCCAGCAGCTCTTCACGTACCTGCACCTGGCGGCGGACAAGGGGCTGACGGAGTTCTTGATGGAGAGGAAGATCGACTCCATCGCCTATGAGACCGTCGAGACGCCAGACGGCGCCCTGCCGCTCCTCACCCCGATGAGCGAGGTCGCCGGACGCATGGCCGTACAGGCGGCGGCGCACCACCTCGAAAGCCCCAACGGCGGGGCGGGGTTGCTCCTGGGCGGCGTGCCGGGGACGCCGGCGGCCAAGGTCACCATCATCGGCGGCGGCATCTCGGGGACGGAGGCGGCCAAGATAGCGCTCGGGATGCGGGCGATAGTTAGGGTGCTCGACATCAACCCGAAGAGGCTGGCGTACCTCTCGGACATCTTCGAGGGTCGGGTGGACCTCGTGATCCCGAACCGCGCCCGCACGGCCTCCTACGTCGCCGAGTCCGACGTGGTCATAGGAGCGGTGCTCGTGGCGGGAGCGCGGGCGCCCAAGCTGGTGACGCGCGACATGGTCGCCTCGATGCGGCCCGGTTCGGTGGTGGCGGACATCGCCATCGACCAGGGCGGGTGCATCGAGACCAGCCGGCCGACGACCCACTCGGAGCCGACGTTCGTCGAGGAGGGCGTCGTCCACTACTGCGTGGCGAACATCCCCGGCGCCGTGGCGCGTACCTCGACGCTGGCCCTCACGAGCGTCACGCTGCCGTACCTCATCAAGATCTCGGACAACGGCGTAGAAGGCGCCGCCTCCGCCGACCCGGCGCTGGCGCACGGCCTCTCGACTCTGCGCGGCGACCTCGTCCACGGCCCGACCGCCGAGGCCCACGACCTGCCCCACACCGATCCTGAGAAACTGCTCAGGTAGGGGAGACGTAGACTGCCCGTGGTCCGGCAAAACGCGTGCCCACACCCACCAGGGTTGTAGCTGAAAGCAGCCGAAGGCTGCGTGCCGAAGGCTGCGTGCCGAAGGCTGCGTGCCGAAAGCGAGGGCCGAAAGGTCCGATGCGTGCTGAGAGCGGAGGCCCCTAGGGCCCCAGCGTGCTGACAAGCGGAAGCACGAGCCGGAGCGTGCCACCGCCCGTTGTAACGGGCGGCACCCGCCTGTAAGCTGCGCCGACCAGGGGACAAAGACGGAAGGGGCGATATGGCGGAGGCGAGCGCTGGCCAGAAGAGCCGGGGCCGGGAGCAGGGGCACCTTCAGCAGGGGCTCAAGCGTAGGCATATGACCATGATCTCGCTCGGCGGCATCATCGGCGCCGGCCTCTTCGTCGGCACGGGCCCGATCCTGAACGCCGCCGGCCCCGCGACGATTCTGACGTACCTGCTCACCGGAACCCTCCTCATCCTCATCATGCGGATGCTGGGCGAGATGGCCGTGGCCCGGCCCTCCGTCGGCTCCTTCTCGGACTACGGGCGGCTGGCTTTGGGTAACTGGGCCGGGTTCGCCATCGGGTGGCTCTACTGGTACTTCTGGTCGATCATCGTCGGGTTCGAGGCGACGGTGGCCGCGGGCATCATGGGGCAGTATCTGCCCGGGGTGCCGCCCTGGCTGGTGGCGCTCTCGCTCGTGCTGCTGCTCACGGCGACGAACCTGTACTCCGTCGGGTCCTACGGGGAGTTCGAGTTCTGGTTCGCGGGGATAAAGGTGGCGGCGATCATACTCTTCATCGTGCTCGGGGCGCTCTTCGTGATCGGGCTGTGGCCCGGCGGGGGCTCGCCGGGGCTCTCCAACCTCTACGCCGACGGCGGGTTCTTCCCCAACGGGCCACTGGTGATGTTCAGCGGGATCGTCACCGTGGTCTTCGCCTTCGTGGGTGCCGAGGTCGTCACCATCGCCGCCGCCGAGTCCGACGAGCCGGGCAGGAACGTGGCCCGGGCGACCAACGCCGTCATCTACCGTGTCCTGCTCTTCTACGTCATCTCCGTCTTCTTCGTGACGGCCATCGTGCCGTGGAGCACCCCGTTCACCGAGAACGTCGTCGAGAGCCCGTTCACCCTCGCCTTCGACAGGATGGGCATACCGTTCGCGGCCCACCTGATGAACTTCGTGGTGCTCACGGCAGTTCTCTCCGTGCTCAACTCGAGCCTCTACACGTCGAGCCGGATGCTCTTCGCCCTCACCCGCCACAACGACGCGCCGGGTTTCCTCACCAACACGACCGGACGCGGCGTGCCGATCTGGGCCATCCTGGCCGGGACGATCTTCGCCTACGTCTCCGTCGCCATCTACTACTTCTTCCCGGGGGATATCTTCACCTGGCTGATAAACGCCTCGGGGGCCATCGCCCTCTTCGTCTACCTCCTCATAGCCGTGAGCCAGCTCGTGCTGCGCCGCCGCATAGAGCGCGAGGACCCGGAGGCCTTGCAGATAAAGATGTGGTTCTTCCCGTGGCTGACCTACCTCTCCATAGCCGCCATACTCGCGGTCCTCGTCGCCATGTTCTTCATCTCCGACCTGCGCGTCCAGGCTATTGCCAGCTTCGTCAGCCTCGCCGTGATCCTGGCTGCCTACCTCCTCCGCCGCGCCCTCGGCCCGCCCGAGAGGGAGCCGGCGGAGGTGGTGAAAGAGGAAGAGACGGCGTGAGGTCGGCGCTTCGCGCTTCCCCGGGAGTCGGGAGGCGCTCGCTTCGGGAGTCGGGAGTCGGGAAGGACGGGGCGGTGGGTCTTCCGACTCCCGGGGGTTCCGACCTTTGACCCGTTACGAACCGGCGAATTCGTTCGAGACGCCGCGCTTCTCTGGTGTGCGCACGTTCATGCGTTTGCCCCACAACCAGGATCTCGCGAACGCCGACGCCGCGATAGTCGGGGCGCCGTTCGACACCGGCGCGACGTTCCGGTCCGGGGCGCGGTTCGGGCCGGAGGGCATCCGGGCCGCCTCGCACCTGCTCCGCCGTTACAACCCGAGCCTGGGCGTCGGGATCTTCGACCACCTCTCCGTCATAGACTACGGCGACGTCCCCGTCGTGCCGGGCTACATCGAGGCCAGCTACGACGGTATCGCTAGAGGACTGGAGCCGATCCACCGCGCCGGCGTCGTCCCGGTAGTCCTCGGCGGCGACCACTCGATAGCCCTGCCGGAGCTGCGGGCGGCGGCTGCCGTTCACGGGCCCCTGGCGCTCGTGCAGTACGACTCCCACCCCGACACCTGGGACGCGTACTTCGGCCAGAGACACACGCACGGCACGCCGTTCCGGCGGGCGGTGGAGGAAGGGCTGCTGGATCCCTCGCGCTCCATCCAGGTGGGGATGCGGGGTTCGATCTACGACGAGCGCGACTGGAACGACGCAAGGGACATGGGCTTCGACCTCGTGCCGACGGACGAGGTGCGCGAGCTCGGCATCCCGGCGGTCATCGAGCGGGTCCGGCGGCGCGTCGGGGACGCGAAGGCTTACGTCTCCTTCGATATAGATTTCGTCGATCCCGCGTATGCCCCCGGCACCGGGACGCCGGAGGTCGGAGGGTACACGAGCCGCGAGGCGCAGGAGTTCGTGCGGGGGCTCGTCGGCGTGGAGATCGTCGGGTGCGACGTGGTGGAGGTATATCCGGCCTATGATCCGGCCCAGATCACGGCGCTCCTGGCCGCGAACGTCGCCCACGATCTTCTCAGCCTGGTCGCGCTGCGTAAGAAGGGGGCCGGATGAACAACGCGCTCGACTGGGTCGTCATCGGGCTGTACTTCGCGGCGATGATAGGGGCCGGGTACTGGGGGCTTACCCGGGCGACGAGTGCTGAGGATTACCTGGTCGCCGGAAGGCGGCTCGGGCCGTTCATGTACGTGGGCACTTTGAGCGCGGTGGTGCTCGGCGGGGCTTCGACCATCGGGAGCGCGGCGCTCGGGTACGAGTTTGGGATCTCGGGGATGTGGCTGGTCTTCATGATCGGGCTCGGGATCATCGCGCTCGGGGCGCTGCTCTCCACGCGGCTCAGTCGGCTCGGGGTCTACACCGTGGCCGAGATGCTGGAGCTCAGGTACGGGGCGGCTTCGCGCCTGATCGGGGCGCTCGTGGTCGCCGCCTACGCGCTGATGATCGCGGTGACCTCGACCATCGCCGTCGGGTCGGTCTTCGACGTGATCCTGGGCCTCCCGCCGACCGTGGCCGTCCTGCTCGCCGGCGGCGTGGTCGTCCTGTACTCGGTCGTCGGCGGGATGTGGTCCATAACGCTTACGGACGTCTTGCAGTTCTGCGTGATGACGGTGGGGATCTTCTTCATCCTGCTGCCCCTGGCCCTCTCCCGGGCCGGCGGCTTCTCGGGGATGGGGGAGGAGCTTCCGGCCTCGTACTTCGGCCTCTTCTCCATCGGCGGGGACACGATCTTCACGTACTTTTTGCTGTTCTTTTTCGGGATCATGATCGGTCAGGACATCTGGCAGCGCGTCTTTACCGCCCGCGGCGCGAACGTCGCCCGCTGGGGCGGGGTCGTGGCCGGCGTCTACTGCCTGTTCTACGGCGTCGCCGGGGCCCTGATCGGCACGGCGGCCCGCGCCCTCCTCCCGAACCTCTCTGTCCCGGACAACGCCTTCGCCGAGGTCGCCCGCGAGGTCCTGCCGGCCGGGTTGCTCGGCCTGGTGCTCGCGGCGGCCCTGGCGGCCGTCATGTCCACCTCCAGCGCCGGGCTCCTCGCCTCCTCGACGCTGCTCGCCAACGACGTCTACGCCCGCTTCGTCGCCGGGCGGGACCATGCCGGGGTGGGCGTGGACCGTCTCTTCACGCTCGCCGTGGGCGTCGTCG
>CAXUFZ010000235.1:0-6217 GCA_964250345.1 uncultured Rubrobacteraceae bacterium | reverse complement strand
CTTCGAGGGGAGCGACGGGGCCGGGGGGGTAGATCACGCGCGTCCCCTCCGGCAGCTTCTCGTAATGGAACCCGTCCCCCGCGTTGAACATCATCGGCGGGCTGTCTTTTTCGAGGATGGTAGAGAACCCGGGTCGGGTCATGGTCGCTCCCTTCGGTCGCTAAGGTTTTGAGGTTTTAGGTTTTTTGGTTGCAGGGTGGCGAAGCGGTTGTTCCGGCGCCAGACGGCCCCATCCCGCGCGTCCTCCCACCGGAGCCCGCGCTCGGTGGCCTAAGCGTTTCTTCCGGCGCCTGACGGCCACTACGCGCGGCGGCACGGGACGCTGCACGCCTACAAAGGCTCTGCCTGAAACCTCGAACCTCGCGCCTCGAACCTTAATACCTGTAGCCTCTGTGGTCGAAGACCACCTTCACGTGCCCGTCGCGGCCCGCGCCGCGCGCGGCGGCTATCGCCCCGCGGTACTCTTCGAGCCGGAAACGCGGCCCCACCATCGTCTCCAGCCCTATCTCCGGGGCGAGACGGAGGGCGAGCTCGAAGCTGCTGGCCTTCTCCCCTTCGTATTCTTCGACGCCGTAGGCGTAGGTGCCGGCGAGGCTCACCTCTTTCAGCCAGAGCGCGGTGAGGTCGAGGTTGCTCTTCGCGCCCGGCATTCCGACGAGGGAGACTTTGCCGCCGGGTTTCGTCAGGCGGATCGCGTCCTCCATCGTCCCCGGCGAGCCGACGCACTCGAAGACCCTGTCAGCCCCGCCCATCACGACGGGCTTGCCGAGCTCCGGTCGGTGAACATCCGTGCCCAGCATCTTCGGCAGCGTCGTGTACGTCTCCCCGGGACGGACGACCTCGTCCGCGCCGAGGCGGAGCGCCTCTTCTCGCTGGCGTTTGTGTTTGGCGACGCAGACGATCCTGCCGGCCCCCGTCAGCCGTCGCAGCGCCGCCACGGTGAAGAGCCCGATGTTGCCGGCCCCGACGACGAGCGTGGTGTCGTCGGGGCCAGGGGCGTTCCCGAGCGCCGCGTGGACGGCGCAGGCGAGCGGCTCTACGGCGACGGCGGACCCATCGGGGAGGTCGTCGGGGACGCGGTGGAGCTGGGACGGGTGGGCGACGAGCGTGCGCTGCGTCCAGCCGCCGCCGGTGTCGCGGCAGAAGCCGGTCTGGATGCCGGGGCTCACGGTCCCCCTGGTGACGTTCAGGCAGAGGGCGTGGCGGCCCGAGGCGCAGGACAGGCAGAGTGGCTCGATGCCGCGGGCGGCGCAGCCGAGGGCCGGCTCGACGACGACCCGCTCGCCGGCGCGGAAGCCGGAGTTGTCGTCCGTCACGACGCCTATGACCTCGTGGCCCATCACAAAGGGGGGGCTGGTGATCGGGGAGAAATACGGCGAGTTCTCGGAGGAGAGCGTCCCGAGATCCGAGCCGCAGATACCCGAGAGAAGAGGTCTGACACGTACCCAGTCGGGCGTCGGAAGGTCCGGTTCGGGGACGTCTTCCAGTTGGAGCGGGGCGAGGCGGCTCGTCTCCAGGCCCTTCACGCTTTTGGAGCCGGCGCGCATCAGCAGGTAGCGGGGGACGGACCGGCGGTAGACGAGGGAGAGCATCCTAGACCTTCTTGGCGACGCCGTCCCTGTCCCAGTCCCGGACCTGCCACCCCCGCCCGGCCGCGGTGGAGCGCAGCCGGCGGTCCGGGTTGACGGCGACCGGATTGCCGACGGCCTCGAGCATCGGCAGGTCCGAGATGGAGTCGCCGTAGGCGTAAGACCGGGACAGGTCCACCCCGCGCTTCCGTGCGAACGACGCGAGCATCCTGGCGCGGGCGTCGCCGGCAACCGGGGCGCCGGAGAGCTCGCCCGTGTAGGTCCCGTTCTCCTGGGCGAGCGTGGCGCAGAGCACGTCGTCGGCGAGGTCCTTCATCGGTTCGAGCAAAAAGTCCAGGGCGCCGGAGAGCAGGACGACGCGGTGGCCGAGGGCCTTGTGCTCGCGGAGCTGGGCGAGGGCGCTCGGGTAGATGCGCCCCAAGGTGAAGCCGGCGAAGCTCTCCTGGCCGAGGTACTTCGCGCGCTCGGGCTTCCAGCCGGCGTAGTTCTTGTAGAAGGCGCGGTTGAAGTGGGCGCGGCTGATCTTGTCCAGCCCCCAGTAGTAAGGGACTTTGGTCAGGAAAGCCGCGAGCCAGAACGGCCGCGCTGCTTTAGGCAACTCCCGCATCCTGAGCCACGCGTAGTACGAGACGACGTTCGAGCCGACGAGCGTGCCGTCGACGTCGAAGATCGCGGCGACCTCCCCCGGCCGGGTCTCGACCTTCCTCCGCCTCTTGCGGTTCGGCCGCGTCGTGAGCGCCGGCAGATGCGTCCCGTGCAGCCACTTCCGCCAGCCGACCTCGGCGATGTCGAACGGGAACGTCTCCCGGTCTTCCGGCGGCAGCGCGTCGTAGAGGACCTTCGTCCGCCGTGTCGAGAAGACGGCGTACATGTTGGCGTAGGCGCCGTAGATGCGGCTGTAGTAGAGGCTCATCCTGGCGCGCTTCTCGGCCCGGGCCATCCTCTGACGCGCGTCGGAGACCATGTGACCGTCGGGGAGGCGGGAGGCCACGGCTCCTCCTACCTTCAGCGCCGTCAGTTCGGCCTTGAGGGCAAGCTCCACCTTGCCGCGGCCGGGGAAGCTCCACTCGGGGACCGGGATCGGGCGCCCGCCCGAGTCCCTCAGCGGGTTCTCGACGAAGTAGTCGCGGACGTGGTGGTAGAGGTCGAGGTAGTTGAGGGGGTTGCGTTGGCCCGAGGCGACGTGGAAGACCTCGGGTTCGTCGGGGCGGCGGATGCCGGCGGCGAGGATGGCGTTTACGACGTGGTCGACGGGGACGATGTCCACCAGGGTCTCGGGGTCGCCGGGGAACTCTCGCAACAGGCCCTTAGCGAAGGCCATTATTATCGGGTCAGCCATGCGGGAGCCCTGGATCCAACCGGGGTAAGGCTCCCTGAAGGAGCTCTCGATAATGGCCGGCCTGAGGATTACGAGCGGCGACTCCCCCCGCTCGCGCACCACGGTCCGCTCGGCGAGCGACTTTGTGAATGTGTAGACGTCGTTCCACCCGAGCTCCCGCGCCCGCGCCGTCCCCCGCTCGACGAGCCGCTCGCGCATCCAGGCCCGCCGGAGCTGGTCCACCCGCCCGACGACCTCCTCCTGCTCCCCAACCATCCCAAGCTCGTTCCGGGCCTCCGTCTCGAACCGCCGCAAGAGCCCCTTCTCCTGCGAGGCCTCGTCCACCTCCCCGACAACGGCTTCGAGGCTCAGCACCTCCTCCCGCGCGTCGAGCGGGGTCCCGTTCGGCGTCGTAGCACCCGGCGGCTCCTCCGGGGCGGTCCCCACGAGGTTGCCGGCCACGTAGGCCGTCGAGATGTGCATGAAGAGCGGCCTCTTGGACCAGCCCCGCGCCAGCTTCAACAGGTCGACGGTACCCCGCACGTTCGAGTCCACGGCGGCGTCCAGCGGCGCGTCGAAGACGACGGAGGCGGCGGAGTGTACGACGACGTCCACGTTCTCCGAAAGCTCCGCGAGGTCGTCCTGGCCGAGGCCAAGCGAGGGCGCGTGCACGTCGCCCTCGAGGACCCGCACCTTCCCCGAGACGCGGGTTTCGAAGTCGTCGCCGAGGTCTTCGCGGAGCCTCCTGAAGACGGCGGAGCCGAGGACATCCTTGTGGAAGCGGTCGGCGGCGCTCTTGTCTTTGGAGGGGCGGACGACCAGGTAGAGTTGACCGAGATCCGGCAGCGACCGGAGCATCTTCTCCACGAGCGCCGTCCCCAGAAAGCCCGTCCCGCCCGTGAGCAGCACGCTCTTGCCCCTGTAAGCCTCCGCCAGCAACTACCCCTCCGCCTTCTGTCCGACCTTCCGCTCCGTGCCCTTCATCAAAGCCCGCGCGTTCTCCCGGTGCCGGTAGAGCACGAGCGCGCCCCCGACGACCGTGTACAGCACGTAGGGGAGCGGCTGCCCCGCCAGCGCGAACGCGAAAGGGCTCACGACCATCACCGCGATGGCGCCCAGCGAAGTGTAGCGGCTCACCAGCACGACCGCCCACCAGAACGCGAAAAGCCCCAGCCCGACGACCGGCGCGAGCCCGATCGAAGTCCCCGCGCCCGTAGCCACCGCCTTCCCCCCCTTGAACCACAGAAACACCGGCCAGCAATGCCCAATCACCGCCGCCAACGCCACGGCCGCGTGGACCCACGTGCTCTCCACGAGCACCGTCGCCAGCAAGACCGGGGCGAACCCCTTCAGCATGTCCCCGAAGAGCGTCAGGACGGCGGCCCACTTCCCCGCCGCGCGCAGGACGTTCGCCGTCCCGATGTTCCCGCTCCCGATCCGGCGCACGTCCACGCCGGCGGCCCGCCCGACCAGATACCCGGTCGGGACGGCCCCCAGCACGTACCCCAAGAGCACCAGAAACGTTCCCAGCATGGCGGGCCAAGTATAGCGGACGGAGGTCCCTCCGGCCCCGTTCGGGGTCGTCTAGAATAGCCCCGTGAGAGACGGTATCGACATCCGGCCCATGACGCCCGAAGACGTCGACGCGACCTACCAGGCCGCCAGCGTCGCCCTCTACGAGTCGCCGGAAGAAGCGCGACGTCTGGAGAGCCGGGGCCCCGAGGAAGTCGCGCGCCGCAAAGACCGCTACCGGCACTTTCTGCGTTACGACCCTGAGGGGGCGTGGGTCGCCGAGGACGGGGACCGCATCGCCGGCGCGGCCGTCGCCCTCGTGCGGGAAAGGCTCTGGGTCCTCTCCCTCTTCGCCGTCGGCAAGGGCTACCGCGACACCGGCGTCGGCCGGGCGCTCCTCGACCGCGCCCTCGGCTACGCGTCCGGCACCCGCGCGGGGCTCATCGCCTCATCCCAACACCCCGCCGCGATGCGCCGCTACGCCCGCGCCGGCTTCGACCTCCACCCCACCCTCCGGGCGACCGGCGAGGTGAGGCGCGACGCGCTACCGTCCGGCCTCAAGGTACGCGAGGGAGAAGATGAAGACCTCGAACTCGCCGCCGGAGTGGACCGTGCGGTACGGGGCGCCGCCCACGGCCCCGACCTGGAGCTGTTGCTGGATGGCGAGTGCCGCTTCCTGGTTTCGGAAACCCCGGCTGGCCGCGGCTACGCGGTCGAGTGCAACGGCTCCCCGGCCGTCGTCGCCGCCACGGAGCCCGCGGTGGCGCAGGAACTGCTGTGGGCCTGCCTCGCGCGGGCCCCCGAGGGAGAGGATGTCGGAATGCCCTGGATCACGGGCCGTCAAAACTGGGCCGTCCCCGTGGCCCTGGACGCGGGCCTCTCCCTCTCCTCCTACGGACCCATCTGCGCCCGCGGAGAGGTCGGCCCCCTGACGCCGTACCTGCCCAGCGGTCCCTTCCTCTGATCCGAAGGCCGAAACGGCAGCCGGGGCGTACGGCACGAGGCGCCGCGCTACAGCCACATCCCGCGGCTGCGGGCGACCTCCAGGGCCTGCCGGATGGCGCCGGCCTTGTTGCGGGTCTCCTCGTACTCCAGGGATGGCACGGAGTCTGCGACGACGCCGCCGCCGGCCTGGAAATAGATCGTGCCATCTTTAAGGAGGGCGGTGCGCAGCGTTATGCAGGTGTCTAGGCGGCCGTCGATGCCGTAGTAGCCGGTGGCGCCGGCGTAGGGGCCGCGACGGGTCGGCTCCAGCTCGTCGATGATCTCCATCGCCCGGACTTTTGGAGCCCCGGAGACCGTGCCCGCAGGGAAAGCGGCGGCAAGAGCATCGAGGGCGGTCAGGTCCCCGCGGAGATCGCCCTCCACCGTCGAGACGATGTGCATGACGTGCGAGTACCGCTCGACCTCCATGAACCCCGCGAGCTCGACGGATCCGACGCTGCTGACCCGGCCCAGGTCGTTGCGCCCAAGATCGACCAGCATCACGTGCTCGGCCCGCTCCTTCTCGTCCGCCAGAAGCTCCTCGGCGAGGGCCGCGTCCTCCTCCGCCGTCCCTCCCCTCCACCTCGTCCCCGCTATCGGTCGGGTCATCACCCGCCGCCCCTCGACCCGCACCAGCGGCTCGGGCGAGGCGCCTACGAGGGTCAGATCACCCATCTTCAGGTACGTCATGTACGGCGACGGGTTGACGGTCCGCAGGCCCCGGTAGAGCAGCAGCGGGTCGAGTTCCCCTACTTCCGATGAGAACCGCTGCGACGGGACGACCTGGAACGCGTCGCCGGCCCGGATGTACTCC
>CAXUFZ010000234.1:0-6223 GCA_964250345.1 uncultured Rubrobacteraceae bacterium | reverse complement strand
CTTCCACACCCGCTGCCCCCGCGCCCAGGACCACTGCAAGCAGAACGAGCCGACGCTGGAACCCCAGGACCGCGGGGACCACCGGGCCGCCTGCTTCTTCCCGGTAAAGGAAGGACAGAAGATCCAGGAGCCCGCCACCAGTACCCCGTACCGGATAGGCGAATAGCGAAGCCGCGGGCGGCGTACTCGCGCGGCGGCGCGATACAATCGCCTCGTGTTGAGAGGGACAGACAAGGGTCGGCGCCGCGGTGTGATCCTGCGCGCGCTGGCGTTTGCCGGATTGCTGGCCGCGGTGGCGGCCGGCGCGTTCTACCTGGGGCGGTCGCAGAGCCCGGCCTCGTTGGAGGGTCAGGACCGGGAGAGCCTGGAGCTGTACGCCGACGCGCTCGAGGTGGTCCGGGAGGACTACGTCGATCAGGAGGCCGTCGACCCGGAGAAGCAGACCTACGGGGCCATCGACGGGATGCTGAACACGTTGGGAGACAAGAGGCACACGCGCTTTCTGACCCCGGAGGAGCGCGAGCAGAACGACGCGGGGCTCTCGGGGACCTACGTCGGCATCGGGGTGCAGTTGGAGGAAGAGGGCGGTCGGGTGGTCGTCTCCTCGCCCATCGAGGGCTCGCCGGCGGAGGAGGCCGGCGTGAGGTCTGGGGACGCGATCGTGGCGGTGGACGGCGAGGACGTGACCGGCGAGGACACCGCTGGGATCGTCTCGAAGGTCAAGGGCGCGGAGGGGACGAGGGTCGAGCTCACGATCTTCCGCGACGGACAACGACAGACCTTCGACCTGGAGCGGACGCAGATAGAGTCGCCGGCGGTCTCGTGGGCCCGCGTGCCCGACACCGACGTGGCCCTCGTGGCCTTCTCCTCGTTCTCCGACGACAGCGCGGGGGAGCTGGCCACGGCCTTCGAGGAGGCCCGGGCCGTCGGGGCGCGGCGCTTCGTGCTCGACCTCAGGGAGAACCCGGGCGGTCGGCTGGACCAGGCGGTCGAGGCCGCCGGCTTCTTCCTGGAGCCCGGCAGCGTGGCCTACGTCCGCGACGATGCCGACGGCCGTGAGCCCGTCGAGGTCGAGGGGGAACCCGGCCTGACGGATGCACCGCTCGTCGTGCTCGTGAACGACGGGTCGGCGTCGAGCTCGGAGATCCTGGCCGGCGCCCTGCGCGACAACGACCGCGCGACCGTGGTCGGGGAGACGACCTACGGGACGGGGACCGTGCTCTCCGAGTACGTGCTGGACGACGGCTCCTCCATCCTACTCGGCGTCGCCGAGTGGCAGACGCCGGACGGGGACTTTATCCGCGAGACAGGCATAGAGCCGGACGTCAAGGTCTCCCTGCAAGACGACGATGACCCGGTGGCCCCCGACGACCTCGCCGACCTTTCGCGGGGGGAGGCCTTGGAGAGGGATTCCCAGTTCCGCGCGGCCTTCGAGGAATTGCCGAATCGGTAGCGTGGGCCCCGCGCCGCGCTTGCCTGTAATGTACCCGTAGGCAAGGCCGACGAGAGAGGGAGAAGCGCGTGGCACAGCGGATAAACGAGAGCATCGAGGTCCTCGCGCCGGCGGAGGACGTGTTCAGGTACTGGTCCAACTTCGAGAACTTCCCCAGGTTCATGTCCAACGTGGAGGAGGTCCGCATGACGGGCCGGGACACGAGCCACTGGCGGGTGAAGGGGCCCTTGGGCAAGAGCGTCCAGTTCGACGCCAGGACGACCGAGATGGACCCCGGCCGGGGCATCGGGTGGAACACCGTGGAAGGCGACGTCATGACCAGCGGCGAGGCCCGCTTCGAGGAGATCGCCCCCGGGCGCACCCGCATCGACGTGACGATGAACTACGCCGACCCGCCGGGCGGCGCCGTCGGGGAGGCCGTCGCCAACGTTCTCTCCAGTCCGGAGCGCAACCTCAAGCAGGACCTGGAGAACTTCGCGAGCATCGTCGAGCGCGGCGAGCTCGGCGGCCCGGAGGCCCAAACACCCAGCCGCTAAACCGTCCGACCCGTCATAAGGTAGTATGGGGCCGCCGGGCGAAAGCGTCCGGCGGCTTCTGTACATCTCGGGAGGAACCAGCCTTGGGTATCGCCATAGTAGCCATAATCGTCCTGGGGATCATGGCCCTAGTCTTCGTCCCCATCATGATCCGCGTCCTCGGAGAAGCCACCCGGCGCAACGAGAACCGCCCGGAGGGCGAAGGCCGCGACGAACCCGCCCCGGGCGAACGCGGACCCGGGGACGAGAGGTAGCTTAGCTCCTCCCTTCGGTCGTCGCGCACGCCGCCTTTGGCGGCTTGTCAGCACGTTCCGGCTTCGCCCGCACTTTCAGCCCGGCGCTCCGCGCCTTTCAGCACGCTGCGGCCTTCGGCCTCCGCTTTCAGCTAACCCCGTCCGGAAACCATCCACCCGCGCACGGGCGGCTACTTTAGGGGTTGTCCTCTGAGAAGCTTCGGTTCGGTCGGGGCCCTGGGCAACGCCGCACCAGGAACTGGCTGAAAGCGGCCGAAGGTAGCGTGCTAAGAGCGAGGGCCGTGAGGCTAGACGCGTTGCTGAGAGTGGAGCCCGTAGGGCGGAACGGGCTGACAAGCGTAGGCGAAGCCGGAGCGTGCTGATCTGCTGGGCTACTCCAGCAGATCCCGGAGGCCCGCGGCGTGCGGGGAGCTCTTTATCTTCGCGAGGGCGGTTAGCTGTATTTGGCGGATGCGTTCGCGGGTTACGTCGAAGCGTTCTCCGACCTCTTCGAGGGTCTTGGGCTGGCCGCCGGTGAGGCCGAAGCGGTACTCGAGGACCATGCGCTCGCGCTCGGGGAGGCTGCCTAAGGCCTCGCGCATTCGGGCTTTGAGGAGGGAAGATTTGGCGAGGTCGTGGGGGGACTCGGATTCTTCGTCGGCGATAAAGTCGCCGAGTTCGGAGGAGTGGTCTTCCCCGACGGGGGTTTCGAGGGAGATGGAGCGGCGGGAGACGCGGCGGATGCGGACGATCTCTTCGGAGTCCACCTCCATGATGCGGCCGACCTCGTCGTCGGTGGGGTCGCGGTTTAGCTGGGCGGCGAGGCCGCGGTGGACGCGGTAGTACTTGTTTATCTTCTCGACCATGTGGACGGGGACCCGGATCGTGCGTCCCTTGTCCGCGATGGCGCGCGTGACGGCCTGGCGGATCCACCACGTGGCGTAGGTCGAGAACTTGAAGCCTTTACGGTGGTCGAACTTCTCGACCGCGCGCATCAGGCCGATGTTGCCCTCCTGGATGAGGTCTAGCAGCGAGACGCCGCGGCCGGCGTACTTTTTGGCGATGGAGACGACGAGCCTCAAGTTGGCCTTCGTCAGGTGCGCCTTGGCCCGGCGGTCGCCGCGCTCGATGCGTTTGGCGAGGTAGGTCTCCTGCGCTTTCGTGAGGAGGGGGGTTTTGCCGATCTCGTCGAGGTACATCTGGACGGCGTCGCCGGTGTAGCGGCTCTTCAGGTCGGCCTCCAGTACCTCTTCGACGAGCTGGGTGTCCTCTTCTTCGTTCATGGTCTCCGAGAGGAAGCCCGCGTCCACGACCTCGACGCCGTGCTCGCGGAGGATACCGTAGACCTGCTGGATCTCATCGGTCGAAAGGTCTACCTCTTGGAGCAGCTCCAGAACCTCGTTGGACTCCAGGGTCCCGGTCTCGCGACCGGCTTCGAAAAGCTCCTGGATCTCCTCTATGTCCCGCAGGTCGCGTTGTGGCTGCAAAGAGAAATTCTCCGGAGACTTGAGGTTGAAACCCTTCCGTAGCCTGCACGTAATATATCTTAAAAAGGGCAATTATCAATTTGGGGTCCCCGCGCGGGACCCCGCACATTATGGCGCGAGGGAGGCCCGTTTTGATCGGCTTGAGGAACCTCTACAAGGTCTTCACGGAGACCCGCAAGGCGAGCCGCGAGCGGGCGACCCTCGCGGTCGTCGGCGACTCCCCGAGGACAGGGGAGTTGGCCGACCTTCTCGGCGCCCAGCGCAACATGCGTAGGGCCGAAGTGATCCTGACCGTCTCTGACGCCACTATTTCCCTTTCTGGTAAGGCCGTGGACGACCCGGGCGAGATCCCGCTGCCGGCGGAGACCCTTTCGGCGGACGATTTGGCGCCGCGAATCGTGAAGGCGCTAGATGAGGATTACCTGGTGCCGCTGGCGAAGGCGTACCCGGCGCTCCGGCGGGCGGCGTGCGAGGCGCTCATCCGCCAGAACGCCCGCCAGAACGCGGTCGTGGGGGCGCTCCCGATCCCCGGCGCGGACATGCCGGTGATGACGGCGAACCAGGCGAGGATGGTCCTGAACATCGCCGCCGCCTACGACGAGGACCTCTCGCTGCAGCGGGCCCGCGAGCTCCTCGGCGTCCTGGCCGCCGGTTTCGGCCTGCGGGCCGTGACCCGGCAGGTGGTAAAGGTCGTGCCCGTCGGCGGGTGGGCCGCGGCGGCGGCCATCGGCTACGCGGGGACGATTGCGATGGGCCGCTCGACCATGCTCTACTTCGAGCGCGGCGGGCAGAAGATCGGCCAGAAGGAGACCGAGGAGATCCAACGCCGCGCCACAGAGGAGGCGAAGGCCTTCGTCGCCCGCCTCACCCGCCGGTAACCCCGGGGAGTAGGGAATAGGGAGTAGAGAGTAGTAAAGGCCTGCGCGGAGGTTTTCTACTCTCTACTCACCATTCCCTACTCCCCGGGAGGCGCGAAGCGACGACCTATATAATGCGTTCCGTGTTCGCCTCCCTGAGAAGTACGCTCTTCGATCTGCGGCGGGTCTTCGTGCGAGGATTTCTCGCGCTTACGACGTTGCAGGCGGCGATCGTGGGCGTGCTGGTGGCGATGGCGCAGTTGCGGAAGCGGCGGTCGCCGCCGCAGGGCGGGTTTCCGTGGGAGGACCAGCCCGAGGTCGCGCTGAAGGGTGGTGGACTGAAGCTCTTCCCTTACGGCGTGCAGCTCTACGACGCCATGCTGGAGGACATCCGGGGCGCGAAGAAGAGCATCTACGTCGGCACCTTTATCTGGAAGGGGGACGAGGTCGGGCGCCGTTTCGTGGAGGCGCTGGCGGAGAAGGCCAGGGAGGGCGTCAACGTTTGCGTGATCTTCGACGGGCTCGCCAACGTGTTCGTGTCGTCGGAGTTCAAGGACTTTCCGAAAGAGATAAACACGCTGCACTTCAGGCCGATCTGGGGCCCCGAGAACCTCGTGAACCCGCGCAACGTGTTCCGGTACCACAAGCACATCATGAGCGTGGACGGGGAGATCGGGTTCGTCGGCGGGTACAACATCGGCTCGCTCTACGCGGAGGGCTGGCGCGACACCCACATCCGCGTCGCTGGCCCCGACGCCCGCGAGATCGAGAACGACCTGGTGGACTTCTGGAACGGCCACCGAACCCCGGGGTTGCCGGAGCTGGACGGGTCCGGCGAGCGGGTCTGGAGCGCCACGACCGTCTTCCACAGGAACGACCCGTACATGAGGATGTTCCCCATCCGGTCCGTGTACATAGAATCCATAGACCGGGCCAACAGGCGCATCTACCTGACCCACGCGTACTTCATCCCGGACCGGGCGATGCGCACGGCGCTCATCGAGGCGGCCCGGCGGGGCGTGGACGTGCAGGTGCTCGTGCCGGAGAATTCCAACCACGTCACGGCCGATTGGCTGGCGCGGCGGCACTTTTACGAGCTGCTCTCGGCGGGCGTCAAGATCTTTCTTTACAGGCACATCATGATCCACTCCAAGACCGCCACCATCGACGGCATCTGGTCCACCGTGGGGACGGCCAACATCGACCGCTACAGCCTGCTCGGCAACTACGAGACGAACCTCGAGATCTACAGCGAAGAGCTCGCCGCCCAGATGGAAAGAATGTTCGAGCTCGACAAGACGAACGCCCGCGAGATCTCGCTCGAAGAGTGGGAGCATCGCCCCCTACCGGCGAAGGCGGTAGAGAGGATCCTGGCGAGCCTGAGCCCGTTGGTTTAGGGGTAAGGGGCCCGGGCGCGATTTGGGTCGTCCGTTCGTCGGGAGTCGGGAGGCGCGGGGCTCCGCTTCGCGCAGCCCCGCTTCGGGAGTCGGGAGTCTTAAAGAGCTCTGTGGGTTTACGACTCCCGGGGTTTAAATACCTCTCTGTATAATGACGATACTTTTCGTACCCATGTCTTTCGGGGAGGGTTGTTGGCGCGTTGGCGGGTTCTTGAGCCGGATGAGGGGGCCGTGTCTGAGCTTGCGCGGGTGGCCGGGGT
>CAXUFZ010000233.1:0-6267 GCA_964250345.1 uncultured Rubrobacteraceae bacterium | reverse complement strand
GCTTTGACGCTGCCGCCCATCCATTTACGTCACCACGACCGCGTGCGGCAGCGTCAAAGCGGAGACGAGCACGAGGTAGAGCGCCAGAAGCGAACCGGCGTCGCCGGAACGGACGTCCACCGCGAAGAAGAGGGCGACGAGCAACCCGAGCGCGACGGCGGTCAGCGGCGCCGCGTCCCGCGCGAACCGCCCCAGCACGGGCCCCAAACGCAGACCGGCGGCCGAGGTCCCGTCCAGAAGCACCAGCCGCGCTACGTGCCGCGGCGCGTGCCAGAGCGTGAAGTACAGCCCGACGGCGAGGACCGGCGGCACGACCGCGAAGAACACGACGAGGAGCAGCGTCTCGGAGGCCAGCGAGAGAAGCGGACCGCGCCCGCCGAGATCCCCGGCCGCCAGGAAGAGCGCGGCCAAAACGACCCCCGTCAACGCCAGACCCACCGCAAACCGGAAAGCAGGAGAGAAGGCCGCCGCCCCGAACCCGGCGCCGAAGAGGCCCGTGGCGTCGGCCGCGACCGCCCGGTAGACGTCGGGGAAGGTGAGGAGCGGTACGAGCATCGGGATGCCGCCCCGGGAGAGCAGCAAGAGGGCCCTGGTCCCGCGGCCTAGCCGGCAGAACGTTTTTGGTCCGAAGAAGATCAGGGCGTGCAGGTCCCCCGCCCCCCAGTGGAAGATGGTTACGGCGATGAACAGCGCGAAGGCCGCCGCCGGGGCCGCGAACCACAGGGCAAGGCAGAGGCCGGAGAGGGCGAGGTAGAGTAGCCCGACGCCGAGGACGCCCCGCGCGTTCGGGCTCAGGCCGGAGAGGCGGGCCGGCACCAGGTGGTCTATGGCGCCGTGCGGGAGGCCGAGGAGGAGCAGGCTGACGGCGAAAGGCAAGTACTGGACGGGCTCGGGGGCCCGCAGGCCGAGGGCGAACGCCAGCGTCGCCGCAAGCACCAGGACGCGGGAGGGCCGGATCACCGCCGCGTTCACGCGTCCGCGCGGGCCGCCTTGCCCCGTGTTTCGTTCCGTGGGCGGGCTCCGGCGCCGGCTAACCACTCGTTCGCGCGCGGTCGATCAACTCCTCCCACGCGATCCGCAGGAACGGCGCCTTCGGGAGCGCCCCTACAAGCCGCGCCTCGTCGAGGGGCGAGCTCGTCTCGGTCAGGAAGCGGACGAGCGGACCGGGCGGCACCCCGGCGAACATCCGGGCGTAGATCTCCGGGCACCTCTCTGGCCGTTCCCTCAAGAGGCGCAGAAACAGCCCGTCCAGCGCGCGATGCCGCCGCGGATGGACGGCGTCCGGGTCCACGTCGGCCCCGGTCAGGCTCGCGGCGAGCGCTCGGCAGTAGCGCTGGACGCGCAGGAACGTGTAGCCGGTCGAGGGGCGCGTCTCGCCGCCGAGCGTACCTATGGCGTGGGTCCGCTCCCCGGTCTTGCGCGGGAAGCGGTGCGTCGTCATCGGGATGTCCCCGCGCTCCTCGCCGTCCACGACGTAGTCGTCCTCCAGGAGGCCGTGGCGGTCCCGGAGGTAGGCCGAGAGTTCCCGTCGGTGCGTCTCTGGCGAGGCGCCGGTTTGGGAGAGGTAGACGTTCTCCACTAGCGCCTCATGATGGTCGAACGGGAGGACGTAGGCGAACCTGAGGCCCCGACCCTGGTCCACGTCGAAGTCCATGAGGGTGCAGGTCTCCGGGTCGAAGACGGGTTCGCGGGCGCGCAGGCGCAGGCCGAGGAACTGTTGGGAGATCCAACGCCCCCCCCGCCGCGCCTCCCCGAACGCCGCGAGGTCCGGCGACAGCCCGCGCCCGTCGAAGACGCGGTCCGCGAGATACGTCCCCCCCGACGTCGCGACCCGCACGCCGTCGCCGAACTCTTTGAGGCCCCGTACGTCCTCGCCGAGGCGGACCGTGACGTTGGCGTGGCCGGAGATCCGGCCGAGCGCGGCGCGGTAGAAGTCCGCGCCGGTGAGGCACAGGTACGGGTAGCGCTCGCTGGAGTGGACGATCTTCCGCCCGCCGGCGCGGACGTCCCAAGAGCGCCAACGGCGGACGGCGAGGTCGGAGAAAGGCGTCTCCTCGACATCCCAGAAGCACCAGGTCCGGTCGTCGGCGAAGGCCTCTCTGCGGTCGAGGACGAGGATAGGCTCCTCGACGCCGCGCTCCAGCAGGTAATAGCAGAGGCTCAGGCCCGCGCACCCAGCACCCAGGATGACGTACGCGAAGCGCTCGGGCCCGTGCCCCCTGGGTTTTAGCGCCTCCGGCAACGGGACCGTCGCGCCTCGGCGCGTGGAAGCCGTCGTCGTGTGTCGGCCCTCCCCTCCCATGTGGGCGATGATAGCCGATCCGCACCGGGCGTCCCGTGCGCCCTATCTCATCCCCCCGAACGCTCGTCGCGGTCGCGCGCCGGGACGTATCGCCATCGAGCGCGCGGGCGCGAAGCTTGCCTAGCCCCCCGTCAGGACCTCCGGCCCGTCCGGCAGGAGGACGAACGTCTCCTCGGCCTTGCCGCCCGGCAGCGACGGGTTCCAGGCGAAGGCCTGGTTCGTCTTTATCTCCTCGTCGGTCCCCGGGGTTGCCACGATCTCGCGGGAGGCGTAGCCGGTGGTGCCGCCCTGGTGGTGGTCTCGCCAGCCGTCCGGGAAGCCGGCCTCGGCGTAGAAGGTTCGGCAGGCGGCGAAGGCTTCGGCGAGGGTGGCGCCGGGACGGGTGGCTTCGTCCCTCATGCGGCGCAGGATCCCCTCGCACGCCTCCTGCCGACGGGCGACCTCGGGTTCCGGGTCTTCGAAGAGGACTATCCGCGTCAGGTTGGCGTAGAGGCCGCCGCGCACGGCGCAGGCGACGAGCATCGCGCGTCGGCCGAGCGCGCCGCCCCGGGGTATGGGGTGCCGGTAGCTTCCGAGCCGGGCCTCAGACGCCGCCAGGAGGACCGGAGCGAACAGGCCGCGTCTCCGGCAGGCCGCCGCTAGTTCCGCCGCGGCGTCGAGCTCGTCCGTCTCCAGCGAGAGCATGGAGGCGGCCTCGGAGATCGCGGACGCCGCGTCGGTGCCCACCCTCCTGTACGCCCTGACCGCCTCATCGTCGAGGACGCGGCGGAGGGGATCCACCCCGTCTGACAGGTCGGACGCGGTCCCCGACGGGACGTCCGTCCCGACCGGCACGTCGCCGACGAGTTCCTTTAGCAGCACCTCGGGGCCGGTGTACCAGGGGTGCTCGGCGATCTCCATCCCCGGCGTCTGCTCCGCGCGCATCCGCGGCGCCTCGATGTTGTCCGTCAGCACGTACTCGGCGCCGGGCGTCAGCAGGATACCGGCCACGCCGATGGGGTCCGCATGGTCCACCCGATTGTCCGCGCCGCCCGTGTACCACGCGAAGTTGGCGGGCCGGCGCAGAAGCAACGCCCCCACCCCCCAACGCTCCATGAGCGCCCGCAGGTCCTCCCGTCGTGCCCCGCGGCTCATCGGACCATCTCCGCCCCGGCCACCGGCACGAACTCGTAGAAGTCGGGCTCTTCGAAGCCTCGTTCGGCGAAGACGTCCCGGCAGCGATCCGCGAGCTTTTCGGTGCTGTCCGGCGGCACCAGAGCAATGGCGCAGCCGCCAAAGCCGGCCCCCGTCAGCCGCGCCCCGGCCGCGCCGGCCTCCCGCGCCAACTCTACGAAGGCGTCGAGCTCGACCGTGGAGACCTCGTAGTCGTCGCGCAACGAGGCGTGCGAGGCGTACATCAGGCGTCCGAACGCGTCGAAATCCCCGTTCTTCAGCGCCTCGACCGCCTCGAGCACGCGGGCGTTCTCGGTGACGACGTGGCGGGCGCGGCTCAACTGCTCGCCCGAGAGGCGTTCGAGGTCGTCCTCCGTGGCGTCGCGCAGCTCCTCGACGCCGAGCATCTCGGCGGCGCGTTCGCAGGCGGCGCGGCGCTCGTTGTAGCCGGTGTCGGCTAGGCCGCGCTCGACGCGGGTGTCGCAGACGACGAGGGAGAGGCCCTCGCCTTCGAGATCCAGGGGGACGGTCTCGGCTTCCAGGGAGCGGCAGTCGACGAGGAGGGCCGAGCCCGCCTCGCAGAGCAGGGAGGCGTACTGGTCCATGATGCCGCTCTGCACGCCGACGTATTCGTTCTCGGCGCGCTGGCAGAGGCGGGCGAGGGTCTTTTTGTCCAGACCGAAACCGAAGAGGCCGTCGAGGGCGAGGGCCGTGGCGGCCTCGATGGCGGCCGAGGAGGAGAGGCCGGAGGCGCGGGGGACGTCGCCGGCGAGGGCCGCCTGGAAGGAGTCGGCGTCGTGTCCGGCCTCGCACAGGGCCCAGGCGACGCCGCGCGGGTAGCGGGCCCAGGAGTCGTCCGTGCGGTGGAGCGGGCGGGTGCGGTTGAAGTCCGCCGAGTGGAGCAGTTCCTCGCCGTTTCGGCCGGCGGCGACCGAGATGCGGCGGTCTATCGCGCAGGGGAGAACGAAGCCGCCGTTGTAGTCGGTGTGCTCCCCGATCAGGTTGATCCGGCCCGGCGCGCTCGCCACGACCTCGGGCTCCCGACCGAACTTCTCGACGTAGGCCTCTCCAGCCCGCCTCTCCGTCTCCCGCATCCGCTACAGGTATCCTTTCGGATGCTCCCGCATCCAGTCCCAGGCGTCGGAGATCATGGCCTCTATCCCCGGCTTCTCCGGCTTCCACCCTAGCTCGGTCCTGATCTTGTCGCTCGAAGCCACGAGCTCCGGCGGATCGCCGGCCCGCCGCGGCGCCTCCTCGGCCCGGATATCCACGCCGGTCACCCTCCTGGCAGCTTCCACGACCTGGAGCACGGAGAAGCCCGCGCCGTTGCCCAGGTTGTAGACGCGGTGTGTGCCCGGCTCGGCGGCCTCGAGGGCTAGCAGGTGGGCGCGTCCAAGGTCCTCGATGTGGATGTAGTCGCGGACGGCGGTGCCGTCGCGGGTCGGGTAGTCGGTGCCGAAGAGCTTGACCGATTCGCGTTTACCGGCGGCGGCCTGGAGGACGAGTGGGATCAGGTGCGTCTCCGGCTCGTGGTCCTCGCCGAACGGCCCGCTGGCCCCCGCGACGTTGAAGTACCGCAAACTCGTCGCGGCCATCCCCCGCGCCCGCGCCACGTCCCCTATGAGCCGGTCCACCGCGAGCTTGGAACCGCCGTAGGGGTTGGTCGGCGCCGTCGGGGCGGTCTCCGGAATCGGGACCTCTTCGGGCTCCCCGTAGACGGCGGCCGTCGAGGAGAAGACGAGCCGCGTGACGCCGGCCTTCCCCATCGCCTCCAGCAGGTTGAGCGTCCCGCCGACGTTGTTGCGGTAGTACCGCTCCGGCCTCTCGACGGACTCGGCCACGAGCGAGAGGGCCGCGAAGTGGAGCACCCCGTCGAAGCCGCCCGCGAGCGTCTCCCGGACGAATCCTTCGTCGAGCAGCGAGCCCTCGACGAGCCGCGACCCCTCCGGCACGGCGTCCCTGTGTCCTTTTGTGAGGTCGTCCAGCACGACGGTTTCGTGGCCGGCCTCGACTAGTTGGGCCGCCACCACGCTGCCGATGTAGCCGGCCCCGCCCGTGACGAGGAGCTTCAACGCCCCCGCTCCGCGGCCTCGCGCAGCGTCCCGGCGGTGTCCTCGGGGAGGGCGTCCATGATGAAGGAGCCGGCGCCCGTCTCGCTGCCGGCCAGGTACTTCAGCTTGTCCGCGGTGCGGTTGGGCGGGTAGAACTCGATGTGGAAGTGGGCCACGCCCGTGTGGTCCTCGCCGTCCGTGGGGGCCTGGTGCATCGCCATCATGTAGGGCAGGGAGAAGCCGAAGAGGTTGTCGTAGCCGGTGAGGAGCCGTTTCAGGACGCGGGCCAGGTCCGCCCGCTCGTCCGGGCCCAGGTCCGCTATCGAGGGGGCGCAGCGCTTCGCGTAGACGTGCGCCTCGTAGGGGAAATGGGCGTAGAAGGGGACGAAGGCGGCGAAGTGCTCGCCCTCGACGACCACGCGGCGGCCGTCGTTCAGTTCACCCTCCAGTACGTCGCAGTGCAGGCAGCCTCCGCCGTTCTCCGCCTTGTACTCGCGGGCGGCTTCGAGCTCTTTTTTCGGGCGGGGCGGGACGAAGGGGTAGCCGTAGATCTGCCCGTGCGGGTGGTGCAGCGTGACGCCGATGGCCTCGCCCTTGTTCTCGAAGACGAAGACGTACTCGACGAAGTCCAGGGAGCCGAGCTCCTCGTAGCGGTCGGCCCAGACGTGGACGAGGTTGCGGATGCGCTTCTCGGGCATGCCGGCCAGGGTGGCGCCGTGGTCCTCGGAGTAGAGCACGACCTCGCAGACGCCGCGTCCCGGC
>CAXUFZ010000232.1:0-6293 GCA_964250345.1 uncultured Rubrobacteraceae bacterium | reverse complement strand
GATGGGACTGGTAGATCTGCGCCAGCCCGGTGTCGATGATCTCCTCGTGCAGCTTCTCCTGCTCCTTGAACCGGAAGACTTTTTGGGCCTTGGAGGAGAGGACGCCGGCGATGGAGTGAAACATCGCGTAGTGGAAGTACGGATCGAAGACGCTAATCGCCTCGACGGTCCCGCCGAACTCGCGGGCGAGGTCTATCGCCCTCTTCAAACCGCCGAGGGACTTGGCCGAGCCGTCGACGGCGACGACGATGTGCTCGAACGGCGAGCGGTCGAGGTCCTTGACGATGAGGGTATCCGCGTGGGTGAGACGCCTGACGACGCGCTCGGTAACCGTACCGAGAACGGTGTCCTTGACGGCGGCCATGCCCATGGCGCCGATGACGACGAGGTCGAAGTCGTTGTCGTTGACGTCCTCGACGATGACCTTGAAGTTCTTGCCTTCGAGGGAGCGGCGGACGAGCTCGACGTCGTGCTTCTCGCAGAGCGGTTCGAGGACGTCGATGTAGGAGTCGGTGATGATCTCCAGCCCCTTGGTGATGAGCTGGTCGTGGATCTTGCGCTGCCGCTTCATCTCGTCCTCGTCGCGGAACTCTTCCGGGAGGCCGGACTCCATCTGGCGGAAACGGACGTCGTGCATCTTGGCGGCGTAGGCGTGGCAACCCGCGACCCTGCCCCCGAACTGCCTCGCGACGTCGACGCCGATGACGCACGCCTGGTTGGAGTAGTCCGAGTTGTCGACCGGGACGTAAATCTCTTTGTACATTTACCGCTCCCCTAACCGTAAGAGAAAATGCCGCTTCGCCACCCGTCTAATGTACCGTTTTACATACCCCATAGCAAATAAAACCGTTCACAGTCTGGGCCCGCGCGAACCATTCTTTGGACCCGGTCTTGCGTCCGGGAAGATACCGTGTCACGCTCCCGCGGGGTTGGTGGGTGGAGGCACTTAAATCCGCGGCGCGGCCCTTGCGGAGAAGGTCCTTTTGGAGGCGGGTGGGTGAAGGAGGAGATCGAGAGCCTGATCGAAGCCCTGGAGGCGAAGGACCCGAACATCCGGGAGCACCTCGAAGGCGTGCGCCGCGTCGCGCTGCGCCTCGGCCGGAGGCTTGCGTTGCCGGAAGAATCATTGAACGAGCTCTCCACCGCGGCCGTGCTGCACGACGTCGGCAAGGTCCGCATCCCCGACGGCATCCTGCGCAAACCCGGACCCCTGACCGACGAAGAGTACGAGACGATGAAGCGCCACCCGGCGCTGGGCGCCGGGATCGTCGCCCGCTCGGAGGCCCTGTCACCTGCCTTGCCGGTCGTCAGGCACCACCACGAGCGCTTCGACGGCGGCGGCTACCCCGACGGGCTGCGCGGCGAAGACATCCCGCTCTCGGCCCGCATCGTCGCCGTCGCCGACGCCTTCGATTCAATGATCCGCGACCGGACCTACGACCCCGGCATCCCGCCCGAGGCCGCCATAACGGAGATAGAGGCCAACGCCGGCACCCAGTTCGACCCCCGGGTCGTGGCCGCGCTGTCGGGGCTCGACCCGGGCGAGGAATTTTCCGGCTGATCGCGTCGGAACGGGACCGCTACGCGTCCTCCACGCGAGAGGGCCACAGCCCGTAGCCGATGAGCCGTCCCGGCAGGTCGCGCAGGAGGGGGAGCTTCGGGATCAGGCGCAGCAGGAGCGGGGGAGAGAAGGCCCCGCTCGACCGGAGCGCCGGAGCCAGGACGTTCTTCTGCACCCGCGCCTGGACGGCCTGTATGACCCGCGTCGGCCACTCCCGCCGCCGCTGCACCGCCGCCAGATACCTCTCGTCCACGGCGACGAACCGATCCTGGCTCTCGCCCAACGGGCTAGCGAGTATGTTCGCCGCCGCGACGGCATCTTGTATCGCGTAGTTGATGCCGACGCCCGCGACCGGGCTCATCACGTGGGCCGCGTCCCCGATGAGCAACAGCCCCGGCCTGTGCCACGTCGGGCAGCGGCTCGACTCGACCGAGAGCAGCGAGACCTTTTGCCAGTCGGTGAGGTGATCCAGGCGGCCGCCGTACTCCGGGATCAGGTCGGCGAACTGCCGCCTGAGCTCCGCGACGCCCTCGCGCCTGAGCTCCGGAAAGGTCCCCTTCGGGATGACGTAACCGGCCTGCCAGTGGTCGTCGCGGTCCAGCATGACCGCGATGTGCCCCCGCCCGAACCGGCCCACGAGGCCCTCCGCGTCGCCGGGCTCACGCGGAACCCTGAACCACAGCACGTCCATCGGCGGCGAGGTCTTCTCCGGCTCGATGCCGGCCAGCTTCCTGACCCGGCTCCCGCGACCGTCCGCCCCCACCACAAGCGCCGCCCGGACCTCGTGACGCCCGTCCTCCGACTCGTAGACAACTCCCCGCACGGCCCCGTCCTCCTCGACGAGCTCGCGTACCCGCGCACCCATCACGAGCCGGAAGTTCGGGTATTTCTTCGCCTCTTCGGTGACGAACTCTAAGAAGAGCGTCTGCGGCATTATGGTGATGTACGGGAATTTGGTCTTCAGGCGCGAGAGGTCCACGGGGCTAAAGGGGCCGCCGTCGGTCTGTATGGTGAAGCTCGCGATCTTACTGTGGCGCAGCTCCAGCAGCCGGTCGGCGAGCCCTAGCTGGTCCATGATCTCCATGACCGAAGGGTGCAGCGTGTCCCCACGAAACTCACGGTCGAAGTCCGGGTGCGCCTCCAGCAGCGTAACATCCACGCCTTTACGCGCCAGCAACAAAGCCAGAACCGCGCCACCAGGACCACCACCAACGATGACGCAGGTCGTGCGCGTCACGCCGGAGACATCGTGGGATTCCGCCCCGACGGTCGGACCTGGATGCTCCTTGCCTACCGTTGTCCTCGCCACGACGGGACCTCCTTCCGTGGTCTTCCCCGTCTAGCTCTCGGGCTTCAGCCCTTGCAGAAAGATGTTCACGGCCGTCTCCAGGTGCTCCTCGTCGGTCAGGCCGTCGGCCTGGAGCGCCGGGAAGAGGACCCTGCCGGCCGCCTGGGGGACGAGCATCCCCACGAAGGCCCGCGCGCCGGAGCGGACGTCGTGGGGCCTGAGCCGGCCCAGCTCGACCTGCCGCGACAGGTAGTTCTTGAGAAAATCCAACACCCTCGCCGCCGTCGCCTTGCCGAGCATCTCAGCGAGCGCCGGGCGCCGCATCGCTTCTCCAACCATCAGCCGCATCATGCGCCGGCGGACTGGGTCGTCTACCGTGGAGAAGTAGGCCCGCGCTATCTCAGGCAGGACCTCTTCGGGCGGACGGTCCATCACGGCCGACGGGTCGTCCATCGCGGTCCGTATCGGGGCGTGGGTCTCCAGGACGGCGTTGAAGAGGGCTTCTTTGTCCGGGAAGTACCAGTAGATCAGGGCCGGCGACTGCAACCCCGCCTCCGCGGCGATGCTCTTGATCGTCGCCCCCTTGAACCCCTTCGTCGAGAACTCCCCGAACGCCGCGTCCAGGATCTGACCCCGCCGATCCAACTCCTCTGCCAACAAAGCTCCTTGATCGAACATTCAATAAAGGCAGCATACGTCCTCTTGAACGTTTGGTCAAGTGCCATTTGCGTGGGTGTTCGCGGCGGCGTGCCGCGGGGTAGACTCTCGCGATGGCGGGCGGCTCGTACAGGATGAGGTTTCCCGGGCTCTACGGGCAATGGACCGGGCACGACCTTGCGTACCACGGGCCGGAGTTCGGGAGTTACCGCCCCGAGTTCTACGAAGAGCTCAGACGGGAAGATGAGCCCGTCGTGTGGCGGTTTATCGAGGAGAACTACCTGCTCAGGTACAAGGACTTTCTGCGGGTCGAGTTCGAGTGGACCGCCGATGGACTGTGGCGCATACCGTTCCCCGGTTCTGTCGGGATAGGCAAGTTTCGGTCGCCGGCGGACTACGGGATGCCCGCGCCGTTGGCCGCCCGGATCCAGGCTTGGCAGGACAACCTGGATACCAGGGATCCGTTCGCGGACCCGGATGACGACGAGGGCTTCGACTACGAGGCCTCGGATAACGAAGGTCTGGAGACGGCCAAAGAGGTCAAGCTGTTCCTCGGGGACGATTACTACGTCGAGTACTGGCCTTTTCGGGAGATTTCGATTCGAGACGACGAGGCGGTCGAGCTTGAAGTGCCGGCGTTCATCACGGATCTCACCCAATGAGCTATCCGTACGATGGCGTGGACCTGCGTGAGCATCCGGAGGAGTACAGGATCGGGCGCGGGGAGCAGGGCGTCTTCCACGCCGAGCCGTACAAGGGCGAGCTGTTGCCGCTGTGGAGCTTCAAGACGGAGGAGGCCGCGCGGGAATCATCGGGAAAGATCTTCGAGAAGTTCGAGGAGTACAAGGCCGCGGGCGACTTCGTTGGCATGGACGTCGCCAGGAAGTACCTGCAGATGGGGCACACGCGCGCCAGGCGCTACGCCAAGTACAAGGGCGGCAAGAAGAGCCAGCCGCGCGACGAAGAGGATCCCGAGAAGGTGCGGGCGGCGGAGATCTTCCGCGAGAAGTGGCGCGCGGCGGCGGACAACGGGGAATACCAGAAGCTCAAAGAGGAGCACCGGCGGCGAAACGAGTAGCGTCCTTGGGCGTATACCTCTCCGAGTTCGAGCGAAGCGAGGAGGATCATGCGCAATCCCATAGTCGCGGCGATACTCAGCCTCATCGTGGCGGGGCTGGGCCAGATCTACAACGGCCAGATCACCAAGGGAATAATCTTCATCATGCTCCAGATCATCAACGGCGTGCTGGCGGTCGTTCTGATCGGCTGGGTCCTGATGCCCATCGTCGGCCTGTGGGCGATGGTCGACGCTTACCTCGTCGCGAAGCGCGGCAACGAGAGGTACGGCGTCAGGTAGTATCCCCAGCATGGACCAAAGAGACCTGATGACCCTTGAGAGCGCCGTCACCGCGATAGAAGAGGCCGCATCCGCCGTCGCCCGCGAGGTCGAGCGCGACCGCCTGCGCGAATCTTCACTCGCCCGCCTCTCCACCGTGGAAGCCGAACTAAACCGCAGCCGCATCGCGGTGGAGAAGATCATAAAAGAAGAGACTACGCAGAGGCTTTCAGGTTTCTAGGCTTCGAGGCGCTGAGGTACACAGTGTATGACCCGGATCCGATGCTTTGCAGCCGATCCGCACCAATGACGCCCCATTACCCCTAAAAACCTCATTGCCTGGAACCCCAAAACCTAGTTCGCGCACGCTCCGGTGCCGACTGATCGCTCGCGTTCCTCCGCCCGTTGCAGGTGGCGGCTGACAATTCGTGAAGGTATGCCGTAGCCGGCTTCGCTGGAGTCGGCGCGGCTGGCGAAGATGGTGGAGACGACCTCGCCGGCGGCGTTGACGGCGGGGCCGCCGGAGTTGCCGGGGCGGACGAAGACGCGAAAGGAGGTGACGAGGCGCTCGACCGGGCCCTCGTTGTAGGCGTCCCCGGAGATCACGCGCTCCGTCTCCCCGGTGCGGGCCGGCTGCACGTCAAGCGGGCCGTTCTCGGGGAAGCCGACGACGGCCGCCGACTCGCCGAGGCGGGGCGCGGCGAGTTGGAGGGGCGAGATCTTCAATTTCCGCACCCGCAGGACGGCGACGTCGTTCTTCTCGTCGAAGACGACGACCCGGGCCCGCAGGTCGCGCCCGGAGCCCTTGCGCTGCACCCTGGTCGCGTCCTCGCCGGCGCCGACGTGGGCGTTCGTGACGACCAGGTTCCTGGCGGCGACCCAGCCGGAGCCCTCGACCCCGTAGCCGCAGGCCACGCCGGTGACGCGCACGGTCCGGCGGGCCGCTGCGCGCACGTCGGGGTCGGTGACGATGCCCTCCTCCGGGGCGGCCACGTTCGGTTCGGGGCCTCGGATCTGGGGCAGCGGGTGGAACTCCGCGACCGCCCGCGTCAGCAGCCCGGCTGGCATCCGGTCGTTGAGGGAGGTCAGTACCTCCGACCTCTCTACCGCCGGACGGAGGCCGGAGAGCGTGGGGGACCTGAGCGCGAAGGCGCCCACGGCCCAGACCAGCACCAGCGAGAGCGCCAGGCCCAGGGCCGCCCCGCCCAGGCCGTCCAGCGCCGTCGAGGTCCGGCTGGAGAGGCGGGTCCTCAAGGAGCCGCCGACGGCGCGGGCCAGGATCTCCCCGAGCACCGCGAAGGCCACGATGCTGATCAGCGTGATCCCCGCGTCGTAGATCGGGTCGCTGCTCTCCGGCAGCATCAAGGGCGCGATCCTCGACCCCAAAATCGCCCCTACCACAACCCCAACCAGCGAGAACGCCCCGGCCAGAAACCCCGTCCGAGCCCCCC
>CAXUFZ010000231.1:0-6296 GCA_964250345.1 uncultured Rubrobacteraceae bacterium | reverse complement strand
CGGCGCGACCGGCGAGGCGCCGCCGTCGGCGGTCGGGGATCCCGCGTCCTCGACCGGCCCGCCGGGGACCGGGGCGGTCTCGCCCTTCAGGCGCAGCTCCGAGAGCAACCTCGTGAAGTTGTGCCGGAGGTGCTCTATGGCGTGCACGCCCTCTGGGCTCTCGATCCGGACGACGTCCCGGGGCAGCGGCAGCCCCTCGTGGATCGCGCGGAAAAGGTCCCGGTCGCGCCGCTTGCGCGCGTTCATGTTCAGCTTCTCGAAGTTCGTGCTCGACCAGTGGGCGAACTCGTCGGCGTCGAGCCACTTGAGCTCCATGCACAGCGTGTCGGGCAGCTGGAGGATGTGGTCCTCGAAAGGGTTCACGAACTCCCAGTCGAAGCACTTGATGAACGTGTGCCTGGAGGTGTTGGGCCACGCCCAGAGCTCGCCGTGCGTGTAAGCGAGGTCCACGTAGGCGACCCGGTCGCTCTCGACGTAGACCGCCGCGCGGCCCATCCTGATGGTCGTGTTGATGCCCTCCAACTGCCAGGCGAGGTCACGGATGACCCTCTCGCCCTGCGGCGTGAGGATCATGTCCCCGTCCCACTTCAGCGCGTAGCGGCTGCCGACGTGCGAGAACGACCAGTTGTAGAAGTAGGCGAGGCTGTGCACCGAGTCGGGGTGGGTCCCCAAATGCTCGGGGCCGCAGCGGGAGACGGGGAAGGGGTAGGAGAGGACCTCCAGCCTCCCCCCCAGGCCGGCCGCCTCGGCCGCCTCCTTTGCGACCTCCGGGGTCCCGTCGGTCGAGCCGTTGTCCACCAGCACGACACGCCCGGTGGCGCGCAAGAGCGGGGGTAGCGTCCAAGGTAGGGACCTCGCTTCGTCCTTTACGCGCACGACGGCGGTGAAGCCCGAGGCGGAGGGTCCGTGCGACCAGTTCCACCGGACGGCGTACTCTTCGAGTCCTTCCCGATTCTCCATGTCCGGTGGCGCGTCGGTCCCGATCACCGCGTTCCCCGAAGCCCCGGCTGGCGGACGCCCGCCGCGACGGGACCCGCCGTCACGACCTGGAGCGCCGCCCGGCACGCCTCCCTCGCGTCTTGCATCGGGTCGATCGTCGCGCGGTTTGACATCGCGTTTCTTGCCTTTCTTGATGGGGCCCGTCGCAGCGCGACCAGTTTACAATAATTTTTGTCCCCTTCTCCCGCGCGACGAGCCGCCCGCGGAAGCGCCCCGCCCTGGCCTCTCAGGGGCCCCCGGTCCGCGGTTTCGCGGGCTCCGCCACCGCGCAGTACCAGGGGAAGCGTCTCCGGAGGTCCTCCGGGGGCCGGCTTTCGTCCAGCACCTCGAAGCCCGCGTGCGCGAGCATCGCCTGAAAACATTCGACGGTGAACTTCCACACGCCGTAGCCGCCGCGGACGCTGGACATCCCCTCGCCCGTCCGGTCTTCCCGGACGACGAACTTCGCCCAGTTGCCGGAGCGGGGCAGGATGCTGGAGGTCTGCACGATAAAGCTCTCGCTGGTGAGATCCGCGATCTTCGTCAGCACGTAGGGCGGGTCCGGCACGTGGTAGAGCCCGCCGAGGGCGAGGACGACGTCGAAGGGCTCGGAGAAGAGGCTCGACAACTCGTAGACGTCCCCGGCCATAAAGTCGAAGGAGCAATCCACCCTGCCGTCGAGCGTGCGGGCCAGGAAGCGGGCGCACTCCACGCGTTCCGGGCTGAAGTCCACGCCGACGACCTCTTTGGCGCCCGCGAGCGCGGCCTCCAGCGAGAAGGCGCCGTTGGCGCAGAAGAGGTCGAGCACCCGCTTTCCCTTGACGTGGTTCCGGATCCAGGGCAGCACCAGCCGCCGCTTCATCTCGTTGTTGGCGTCGAGCCTCCGCTCCCCGGGGGACGGGTGACGCGGCGAAGCCGCGTTCCTAAAATCCACGGGGGTAAACCACGCCCCGGCCGGTATCTCCGACATCTCGGCCTTCTGATCCTCGGTGAGCTCTATATCCAACCGGAGCGGCACGGGCGGCAGTATATCGGTTCTTCCCGCGCGCCATCGACGGTCTCTTGCGCGGACCGCGGGCGGTTGGATAAGCTTGCGCGGCCATGAACCCGGGGAGCGACAACGTCACCGTGATCTACCCGCAGGCCGGCAACGCGGTCTTTCACGGGCTCGCCGCGCGGCTCGCGAACGCGGGGAGGGCGGCCGGGCGCGACGCCGTCCTCCGGCCGGCCTCGTCGGTGTCCGGGATGGGCCGGGGAGGGCTCGTCGGGACGACGGTCCTGGTCGTCCAGCCCGGACAGTGCTCCCGCGGCCTGCCCGACAGGGACGCGTTCTACCAGCGCCTCTCCGAGGCGCGCGCGAGGGTGGCCGTCTCCGCGGAGCCGGCCGGGACCGACTTCTTCGACAACCAGTTCAAGATGCCGGTAGATTTCGACGCCCTGATAGACATCGGCTTCGTGTCGCAGGCGGACAGGCTCGAAGGCTTCGAAGTGCCGTACCTGTTCATGTTCCACGCGCCCACCCGCGAAGACGCGCTAGTCATCGAGGAGGCGTCGGCGGCAGGCAGGACGATCCCCTGGTCCCTCGTGGGGCACGCCAGGGACGACAGGGTGCGGCTGGCCGACGACCTCGCGGGCGCGCTGGACCCTGGCGGGGTGGTGTTCCTCCCGCCGAGGGGGGTGACGATAAGCAAGGACCGGGGCATGATCCCCTCTGGGGGCCTGGACAAGTTGCTGCGCAAGTCCCGTCTCTACGTCTGGGCGTCCATACACGAGGTCGACTACTACGAGAGCTTCCGTTTCCGGGAGGCCATCCTCGCGGGCGCCGTGCCCTGCAAGATCGACGCCGGGACCGGCTGGCACGACACCGGCATCCCCGGCATCTTTTCCTCCGTGGACGCCCTCCGCGAGAGCGTGGAAGAGGACGGCTACGAGACCCTGTTCGAAGAGGCGAAGGCCTTCTACCTGTCGGGCGGCCTCCTCTCCGACGCGCTGGACGGGGCGCTGCGAAGTGTCTGAGCACGCCGGGGACCGGCGGGGGGACGGCGTCACGATCCTCGTCTGGGGACGCAACCGGCGCGCCCACCTGCCCCGCGCGCTGCGGAGCGCGCTCGACGCCCTGGGGTCCCTCGACGCGGCCGGTACGGCGGCGGAGATCGTCGCGGTGGACGACGCCTCCAGCGACGGGTCCCAGAAGCTGCTCCGCGGCGTCCGGGCCCTCTACGGCGAGGAACGGTTGAGGGTCCGGTACCACGAAGAAGGGGACGGGGATCCCCTGGACGCGGGACTCCGAACGTCCTCCTACCGGCTTGTCTGCGTCATGAACGCGCGCAACGAGCTGATGCCCGCCAACCTGCCGCTCTTCGCACGCGGCGCCTCGGAGACCGGGGCGGCGATGGTCTACGGCAACGTACTAAACAAACGGGGCGGGGCGGTGGCGGGCGTGAGGTCGAGCATGCCGGTGGTGCCGGGCCTGCCCAAGAGCCGGGACGTGGATGGCCTCTGCATCGTCGACGCCGGGAGGCTGCAAGGGGCCGGGGCGCCCACCGCGGGCTGGTCCGGCGCCCGGGGCTGGGAACTGGCGCTGCGCCTGCAAGAGCTCGGGGAGGAGATCATCTTCGTGCCGGCCGTGCTGGGCTACCGCCACGAACGGGCGGCGGACGGGGGGCCGGGGGACGCCGGCGCGCCCCCCCACGTGCGCCGCGGCGGACCGACCCGGGGGAACGGGACGTCCGGCGCCTCGCGCGCATCTACCATCCGGAGGTTGGGTTCGTTGACGAATAGGGACGCGGGTATGGACTCTCCCGAGTGGTACCTCGGGCCGCTCCGCAGGTACCGGGAGACGGTCGCGGGGCTCTTCTCGGAGCGGGGCGAGCGGGCGCCGCGCGATCCCCTGTCGGCCGCCGACGTTCTCTTTCTGGGCCACTTCCTGCGCGAGTACCCGCGCGAGGTCGTCGCGGTCGAGGCGGGCGCCGGTCCCGGAGTTCCGGCGCTCTGGTTGGCCGGCCAGCCCGGCGTCGCGGCGGTGACGAGCGTCGATGCCGGCTCCCGGTCCTCGGACGTTTTTTCGGCCGTCCTCGCCGAGCACCCCGGGGAGCGGGAGAAGATCCGCGTCGTTGGGGGTATCGGGGACGTCGCCCCCGAAGACGGGTCTTCCGGCGGACGGGGGATGGTGGCCCTCCTCGACGCTTCCGGGGGCAGGGAGGCCGTGGGCGCCGGGCTGGCGGACCTCTTCCGCCTGCGTCGGGACGCCGTCGTCTTTCTGGTCGGCTGCCGCGGGGATGGGGCCCCCTTCGCGCAGGCCGGGGCCGCGGCCTTTCTGGGTTCCTCGTCCGACGCGCGCCGCTTCCGCGCGGTCGCCGACCTGGGGCCGGCCCTGGCCCTCTCCGGGCTCGGGATCGTCTACGCCGAAGCGTCCGCCGCCGAGGTGGGGGCGACCGTCGAGCGGGTCGCGCGGGAGTTCACGCAAAAACTGGACCCCCTCCGTCTTCTGGGCCGCGAAGAAGACCTGGTCGCCGCCGTGACCGACCTGAACCGGCGGCTATCCGAAGCGGCCGAGCGTGAAAGACGCCTCGAAGACGAGCACGCGGACCTCTTGAAAGAGCAACGGTCCCGCCTGCGGAAGAGGATCTCCAGCCTGGAGGTGCAACTCGCGGAGCTGCGCTCCCGGCAATCCGCCAGGCGCTACCGGCTGGCCGACGCCCTGGCGGAGAGGGCCCTGCGGGTGCCGGGCCTCAACAGGCTGGCGCGCGGGAACGACTCTTCCACGGGCGGGAGCTAGCCCGGCGGCGCGCTTCGCCCTACGAGTCGGGCGTCGCGGGCGAGTAGGCGTAGAATTCTTGTAGCAGGGGCGCGGTTATGGTCTCCACGATCCCGGCCTGGGCCGGGGAGAGGTCTTCTTGCCACCCGCCGGGCGTGGCCTTGCGGTTGAACTTGCCCTCGCCCTTCTTCTCTTCGGGTATGTTCTCCCAGGAGCGCTTCTCCACCACCCGCGCGAGCCGTCTGTCGTTTACCGGGATCTCCAGTTCCCGGTAGAGGCGGCCCATCGTCTCCAGCGCGTCCGTCCTGAGCTCCTCGTAGCGGATCATCGCCTTGCGTCCCGTGTGGGCGTCGAAGGCCACTTTGGAGTTGCCGATGTGGCGCATGTAGCGCTCCGCGCGCTCCGCGACAAAGGCGTCGAGGTCGCCGGCCGCCAGGTGCCGCGCCTCGTGCGTCCCGGCCTTCGTGCGCCAGTGGGACCAGCCGCCCTCCTGGTGGGCGTCCAGCGCGGAGGCGACGACGTCCCTCGGGTCGCGAACCAGGAACACCATCCGGCTCTCGGGGAAGGCCTCCATGATCAGGGGCGCGCCCACCGACCCGAACGGTTCCTTCACGAAGAGGTGCTTCTCCGGCGGCATGTCCGGGAACCTCGAGCGGGCCTCGTCGAGTACGAACCTTCTTATGGACCGGATCCAGCGCTCCCTGCCGGACCCCATGATGAAGTGGTCGGAGCCCCGCTGGTTGTCGTTGGCCCACACGTAGTAGTGCTGCCCGAAGAGGGTCCCCACGTTGGGCTCGCGCCACACGGAATGGCCCGGCATATCCCCCACCATGCGCGTCAGCCACGTGGAGCCGCTGCGGCCGTCGCTGAACATCCAGACGATGTTGCGGGGATCGGGACCCCCGGCGCCGTTCTCCTCTGCCTTGGCGCGGAGGCGTGCGATCTCCTCTGCCTGTTCCCTTACGAGGCGGCCCTGATCCCCCCGTTCGGAACCCGAAACCCTCGGGTCGAACCCGGCGCCCATGACGCCAGCCTGAAGGTTCAGGAAAGCCTTCAACCCCCGCGTGATACGAACCGCCAGATACTGCTCGAACGTCGGCATTTTGGAGCCTCCTGGTTGTGTATGCCGCACGTCACCCCACGGCCCGGAACCACCACGAAGAATATCAAGAGTTCCAGCGGCGGCCCAGCGAAGCCCCGGACAACGTTATGCTAATGTGCCTTCGGAGCGTACTGCAAGACTCGACAACGTGGAGAGAAGGTAGAGGTTGCGCCGACCACCCGACGCGCCGTCCCGGGCGAGCGTCCCCGTGGCGGGGCAACTGCTCGTGGCGGGGTTCCACCGCAGCGGCACGTCGCTGACGGCCGACCTGGTGCGCCGCTCCGGCGTGTTCCTCGGCCACGACCTCTTGCCGAAGAACCGGAGCCAGCCGCGCGGGCACTTCGAGGACAGGCAAGTAATGCATCTCCACGACGAAGTCCTCGCGGCCAACGGGCTCAACTGGCAGGTGGACGGCTCCTCCCTCCCCGACGTCGGGGCCGAGCACCGCCGGCGCATGAC
>CAXUFZ010000230.1:0-6348 GCA_964250345.1 uncultured Rubrobacteraceae bacterium | reverse complement strand
TTCCGCCAGTCGGGCGTGACGACCGACATGATCTTCGACGTCGACGACCTCGTCAGCCGGGTCAGCCACGTCATGACCCTCAACCCCGGCGACGTCGTCTACACCGGCACGCCGGAGGGGGTCGGCGGGGGGGGGGCGCTGGCCGCCGGACGCGGGCACGCGCACGCTGCGCCGTGCTTCGCACGGCTTCGCTTGTCAGCACGGCGCTGCGCGCCTTTCAGCTAACCCCTCCGGATCAACCCGACCGCGACGACGGAGCCTTCCGAAAATATGTGGCCGGATGCGGGCTGTTCGCGAACCGTCCCTGTGAAGGGCGGACCGCGGGATCTTCGGCGAAGAGGCGGCCCCGGCTTCCAGTACGACGCGTACCCCGCTCCAGGTCGCGTCACAAATGGTTTAGCTGAAAGCGGAGGCGGAGCCGCAGCGTGCTGACAAGCGCAGGCCGCTAGGCCGAAGCGTGCCGACCGGCGGCCAACCGCCAGTCGCTGTAGCCGCCGGGGTAACCAAGCAACTCGCCGTCGCGCACCTCGACTATGCGATCCGCGAGCCGGTCGAGAAAGTAGCGGTCGTGGGAGACGAAGACGACGGTGCCGGGGAAGCGTTCGAGCTCGGCTTCGAGGACCTCGAGGGAGGCTATGTCGAGGTGGTTGGTCGGCTCGTCTAAGATGAGGCAGTTGGGCTCTCTGAGGGTCAGGAGGAGGAACTCCAGGCGGGTGCGTTCGCCGCCGCTCAGGGAGTCCACCGGCGGGCGGGCCTGCTCGTAGCGGAAGAGGAAGCGGCCGAGGAGGTTTACGGCCTCGCCCTCGTACATGGGTTTCGCGTCGCGGACGAGGGAGAGCGGGGTCGCGTCGGACGCGGGAGCGTAGTCTTGCGCCAGGTAGCCGGCGGCTATGGAGGGCCCGATCCAACGTTCCCCCTCCGTGGGTTCCAGCTCCCCGGCCAGCAGCTTTGCCAGCACGCTCTTGCCGGCGCCGTTGGGGCCGACGACGCCGAGACGTTCGCCGCGGGAGACGGTGAGGTCGGCCCCGATCAGGACGGGCTCCTCCCCGAAGGCGACGGCGACGTCCCGGAGCTCGACGACCTTCTGGCCGCCGCGGACGCCCCGCCGGAAGCTCAGGCCGATCTTTCGCCGCTCCAGCACCGGGCGCTCGATCTTGTCCATGGACGCTATCTGGCGCTGCTTGACCCGCGCCTGCCTGGCGTGCCGGTTGTTGTCCGGGTTGATCTGGGTCCACTGCTTGAACCGCCGGACGGCCTCCTCAAGGCGCGCTATCTCTTTCTGCTGCGTGACGTAGAGCTGCTGCCGCCGCTTCTGCTCCAACTCCCGCGCCAGGGCATACGCCGAGTAGTTGCCGGGCCACGTCCGCGTCTTGCCTCCTTCGAGCTCGACGATCTCGGTCGCCACCTCGTCGAGCAGGTACCTGTCGTGGGAGACGGCCACGACCGCCCCGTCGAAGGCCCGCACGAGCGCCTCCAGCCGCTCCCGCCGGTCCGCGTCGAGGTGGGCCTCGGGCTCGTCGAGGAGCAGCGCGTCGGGCCGCGCCACCAGGCACGCGCCCAGCACCGCGAGCTTGCGCTGCCCGCCGCTGAGCTCGTTCATCGGCCGATCCATGTCGTCCCGGCCGAGGCCGAGGTCCGAGAGATGGCCGCGGGCCTCGCCGTCGAAGCCGGGGCCGCCGAGCTCGGTAAAGCGGTCGAGCAGCGCGGCCTGGCGCTCCAGCACCCGCTGCATCTTGCGCAGGTCCGTCGCCACCTCCGGCGTCCCGAGCCGCTCCTCGCACGCCACCAGATCCCCGGAGACCTCCGCAAGCTCCGGCCGCGCGGCCCGGAGGACCTCCAACGGGGACCGCGCCTCGCCGGGAACGTGCTGCGGCAGGTAGGCCACGGACAGCCCGCGCCGGCGCGTGGCCTCCCCCGCGTCCGGCTCCTCCAGGCCGGCGAGGAGGCGCAGCAGCGTGGACTTGCCCGCGCCGTTGGGACCGACCAGCCCGATCCTGGCCCCCGGTCCGACCGCCATCTCCAGGCCGCGCAAGACCGCCCGCCCCCCGTAGAACTTGTCCACCGAACGCAGCGAGATCAAGACCAACAGACACCCCCACCGAGACCCGTTCTGAACCACCGGGCTCCCGAACCCCTACCCACCGCGAACCGTCCCCTCGACGTAGACGGTCGCTGGCCGCGTGTATCCCCCACCCGAGATACGCTCCCGCAAGGCCTGGCGAAGCTCCCGCAACCGCGCGGCGATCTCGTATGGCAGCCCGGACAACTCATCAGGCTCTTCCCCGGCGAGCAAGACCTTGTCCAGGTGCCTGACGGAAATGGGGGGCAAGACCTCCCACCGCACGCCGGAGAGGACCTTTTCGTGCAGCGCGACCAGCCGTTCCGGGGATCCGATGCCGAAGAGCCGTCTGCTGGAAGCCTCGCGGGCCAGCTCCGCGTCCAGTGCCTCATCTTCCAACTGGACGGCCGGGACGGTGTCCACGAAGTCGCCCGTCGCGACCCGCCCGCCGGCGCGCACGACGGAGGCCAGCGCGGCGAGCGCCTCGTCCGCGGACCTCTCCCCCACGTCGAGCTCGTGGAACAGGCCCGCGGAGTAGACGAGGTCGAACGAACCCCGATCGAAGGGGGGATCGAAGACGTCGCCGACGACGAGCCGGGCGAGCAGGTCCGCCTCGCGCAGGGCTTCCGCCGCGGGCGTTACGCGCGCCTCGTCCACGTCGAAGGCGGTCACGGAGCCGGTCTTCCCGACCCGTTCGAGAAGGCCCTCGATCCAGAGCGGCGACGAGCCGCCGGCGTAGAGCACGTCGAGGCCGCCGGGATCCCCCAGAAGGTCGAGCTCCCGGTCAGAGAACGCGATGAGGTCTCTCTCGAACTCCTCCCGTTCGCCCGGGGTGAGGGGGTCGTCGGGGTATAATCCTCCGGTCATGAAGGTGATTGTCGCAAGCAACCTGGTCAAATACCACGGCGGGGACGTGAAGGTCCTCTCCGGCGCGACCCTGTCCGTCGAGGCCGGCGAGAAGGTCGGCCTGGTCGGCCGAAACGGGGCCGGCAAGACGACGCTGCTCGACGTCCTCGCCGGCAACACCCGTCCCGACGAGGGCTCCGTCGAGCACCCCGGCGAGGCGAAGGTCGGCATGACCGCCCAGAAGCTCTACGCCGGGGACCGCGGCCTCCGCTCGATCGAGGAGGAGATCGTCTCCGCCTTCGAGGGCCTGATGCGCCGCGAGCGCGAGCTAGAAGAGCTCGGCTTCCAACTCTCCGATGACCCCTCCGGCGCCCTGATGGAGCGCTACGGCCGCCTCCAGACCCAGTTCGAGCGCGACGGCGGCTACGAGTACCGCGCCCGCGCCGCCTCCACCCTCTCCTCTTTAGGCTTCGCGCCGGAGGACTGGAAGCGACCCGTCGGCTCGTTCTCCGGCGGGGAGCAGAGCCGGGTGGCGCTCGCACGGCTGCTCCTCGAAGAGCCCGACCTGATCCTGCTGGACGAACCCACGAACCACCTCGACCTCCAGGCCATCGAGTGGCTCGAAACCTTCGTCAAGAACGCCAAAAGCGCCGTCCTCGTCGTCTCCCACGACCGCTACTTCCTCGACGCCGTCTCGGACTCCATCCTCGAGCTCGACGACGGCCGCATCTCCCGCTACACCGGCAACTACAGCCGCTACGTCGAGGAGAAAAAGGCCCGCTCCGAACAACTCGCCCGCAAAGCCAAAGCCAACGCCGAACGCCGCGCCCAGCTCGAGCGCTTCGTCGAAAAAAACCGGGCGAAGGCGACAAAAGCGGCTCAGGCCCGCAGCAAGCAGAAGCTGCTCGACCGGATGGAGAAGATAGAGGACCCGAAAAGCCGCGACAGGAACGTCAAGGTGGATCTCAGCGGCGAGACCCGCCGGGCCGGCCGCGTCGTCCTGGAGATGGAAGAAGTCCGCTACGCCCACGACGACGCCGAAGCCGCCCTCCTCGACGGCCTCGATCTCGTCGTCGAGCGCGGCGAGCGGGTCGCCCTCCTCGGCCCCAACGGGACCGGCAAGAGCACCATCATGCGCCTCGCGACCGGCGAGCTGGCCCCGAAGGACGGCCGGTTGCGTCTCGGCAACAATGTCGAGCCGGCCTACCAGGACCAGCAGCTCGCCCGACTCGACGACCGCAAGACCGTGCTCCAGGAGGTGATGGGCGTTACCGGCTTCGACGCTCCCGACGCCCGCGAACTGCTCGGCGCCTTCCTCTTCTCCGGCGGCGACGTCTTTAAGAAGGTCTCGGCCCTCTCCGGCGGCGAGCGCAACCGCCTGAGCCTCGCCGAGATCGTCACCAGTGGCGCCAACCTGCTCCTCCTCGACGAGCCGACCAACAACCTCGACATCCCAGCCCGCGAGGCCCTCGAAGAGGCCCTACTCAACTACCGCGGCACGATGTTCTTCATCTCCCACGACCGCTACTTTCTCCGCAAGCTCGCCACCCGCGTCGTCGAACTCGAAGACAAGAAGCTCCAAAACTTCCTCGGCGGCTACGACTACTACCGCGCCCACCGCCGCCTCGACGAAGGCCCCGGCAAGAACGGCAAGCGCCGCCCGCGCCGCCGCGTCCGCCCCGGCCAGAGCAAAGAAGAGAGCATCCTAGCCAGCCGCCTCGTCGCCGTCGAGGGCGAGATCGACGCCACCGAACGCCGCCTCAGCCGCCTCGAAAAAGAGCTAGCCACCTCCGAACTCTACGCCGACGGCCATCGCTCCCGCGAGGTAGTAACTGAACACCGCCAGCTAAAAGGCGCCCTCGACGGCCTCTACAACGATTGGGGCGTACTGCTGGAGGAAGCAGAAGAAGTGGGGTTGTAGGAGGAAACTGCCCCGCAAAATCTTGGGTACCCGGCGAGAATGGGGCGACCGTGCCCCTCGCGCGATCGCAACGCGGGGCGCGGATCACACTTTTGGCGTCGAAGAACCGCCTCACGGCTGATGCCGGGACGCCGCGGCGGCCGCTACGATGCACTTGAACCAGGTTGACGGACGATGCGAACAATACGAACGGGGGAGAAACGTGCGTGGAGACGCCGGGACGCCCGAGGCGCGATCCCAAGGAAACCGTGTCTACCGTCCCAGGGCCCACTGGCTGCTTCTCTTTGCAGGCTTGCTCGGCGCTTTAGGTGGCTGCGCCAACCTCGCGTTCGGGCTTGCCACCGCCAACGCCCTCAACGTAGTCTCGGCTCTGCTCGTGTTGCCGGGTGCCGCCCTCATGCTTTTGCAGGCCCGACTTCTCAGTATAGAAATCCGCCCGGACGGCTTGGCCTACCGCAACATGGGCTTCTACACGGTGTACGCGAGTTGGGAGGACGTGGAGCGCGTAGCCGAGGTCCCGCTACGCTTCATGGGTGAAGTCGAGTGCATCTTACTCCGCCGGTCGACGGTCCGCGGCTGGACTGGGGCAGCATGGGCGCTGCCAAAGAACGAACGTGGGTTGACGATACCGCTGGGTAAGAACAGGTCGTTCTGGTCATACGCGGACGATCTCAGACGCGACATCTCGTACCACGCCCGGCGCATCCCTGGCTGAACGGCTCCGGTAGCCACGTTTTCCTCTTGCCGCGTGTCCTGAACATTACAGCAGGGCTTGTTCAACAGCGCACCTTCTGAAGGTCTTTCGTCGACCAGAGTTTGGCAAACAGAGTTCTTCGTGGAGACGCCGTCCGCAAAGAATAGCCGCACGGCGCGGGAGCGCCGCGAGACCGAAAGACGAGAAGCAAGAATTATCCGCTCAAAAAGTCGGGACGAGAGGATTCGAACCTCCGACCTCCTCGTCCCGAACGAGGCGCGCTACCAGGCTGCGCTACGTCCCGACTGAGCGCCGGATTATACCAGCCACTTCCCACGTTGTCGGCCGATCAAACGCCCGGCCCAACCACCAGAAAGCTGAAAGCGGAGCCCGAAGGGCGCAGCGTGCTGAAAGCGACCGAAGGGAGCGTGCTGAGAGTGAAGGCGGAGCCGGAACGTGCTGACAAGCCTGCAAAGCAGGCATGCTCGACGACCGAAGGGAGGAGCTAGACGGCTATGAACGCCTTGTCGCGTCCGGCGTAGAGTTCCAGCGAGCTGGCTATCGCCTCGGCGACGGTCGCGGGGTAGTAGGGGTCGGAGGCGAGGTCGAGGTCGGTCGGGTTGGTGAGGTGGAGGGGTTCCAGGACGACGGCGGGGATATTGGTCTCGCGGAGTATCTCGTAGGAGCGTCCGAACTCGCCCACGTCGCAGGTCTCTAAGGTCCGGCTGACGCCGCGCTGGACGTAGGTGGCGGCCATCTGGCCGCGGTGGGAACGGTAGCCGAGGCGCTCGAAGAAGAAGGTGGCGGTGCCGCAGGCGGCCGGGGTGG
>CAXUFZ010000229.1:610-6374 GCA_964250345.1 uncultured Rubrobacteraceae bacterium | reverse complement strand
TGGGGGACGCTTGCCGAGGAGATCGTCGGGATCGTCGGCGGGCGGGGGTAGGGTTTGGAGGTCGAGGCCATCCTCCGCAGCGTGGGGTTGATCCTCGCGGCGGGGCTGGTGGCGCAGGTGATCGCGACGCTCACGCGGATACCGGAGATGATCTTGCTGCTCGCCGCCGGGGCCGTGATCGGGCCTTCGGTCCTGGGTCTCGTCTCAAGCCCGCTCGACGGGGTCGGGGCGCAGCTCCTGTTCAACATCGGGGTGGCCCTGATCCTGTTCCACGGCGGCGTCGGGATCTCGCTGCGCGTGATCTCCCAAACGGCGGTCGGCCTCGGCCTGCTCGTCTTCCCCGGTGTGCTGCTCTCCGCCTTCGTCGTCGCACTGGTCGTCGCCCCGATCTTCGGGGTCGCCTTCCCGGTGGCGCTCATGATCGGGGCGGTGCTGGCGGCGACGGACCCCGCCATAATCATCCCCCTCTTCGAACGCCTGAAGTTGAAACCGAAAGTTTCCCAGACGGTCATCGCCGAGTCGGCCTTCAACGACGTGACGGGGACGGTCCTCACGCTCACCCTGGTTGGGGTCGTGGAGGCGGGGAGGATCACCTTCTCCGGCCCGGCCTTCGAGTTCGCCCAAGAGCTCGTTCTGGGGGGCGTGGTCGGGGTCGTGGCCGGTCTGGTCCTCTGCCTCGCGGTCTCTTCGACGGCGCGGGCCGGGATCTGGGACGAGTCCCCCGGCGTCGCCGTGCTCGCCGTCGTCGTCCTCGCCTACTTCTCGACGGAGTACATCGGCGGCTCGGCCTATCTGGCGGCCTTCATCATGGGGCTCATGATCGGCAACATGGAGCAGCTGGGCCTCGGCCAGCACGACGAACACGCCACCCTGCTCGAAGGCTTCCTCGGGCAGGTCGCCGAGATCGCCACGCTCCTCGTCTTCGTCACCCTCGGCCTGAACCTGCCTTTCGGGGCCCTCCAGCAGTACCTGGTCGGCGGCCTGCTCGTCATGGCCGTCTTCATCTTCGTCGCCCGCCCCCTCACCGTGCTCGCCTGCCTCCTCCCCGACCGGCGTTCCCGCTGGACCCGTCAGGAACTCGCCTTCCTCTCCTGGTCCCGCTACACCGGCGTCATCCCCGCCGCCGTCGCCAGCATCCTCCTGGCAGACGGCGTGGAAGGAGCCGAGATAGCCGTCTCCCTCGTCGCCCTGGCCGTCTGCACGACCCTCCTCCTGCAAGCGACGACCGCCGGACACCTGGCGCGCCGTCTGGGGCTGACCGAGCAGGAGGAGACCGTCGCCTGACGGCGCTACCCTATGGCTATGTCCTCCTTGGGATACGTGTAGCGGGGAGGCCGTTGCCTCGCGGTCATGGCGACGATAAAGGTTATGGGGCCGACGCGGCCGAGGAACATGACGACGGCCACGAGGATCTTGCCGAAGGTGGAGAGCGTCGGGGTCACGTCGAGGGAGAGGCCGGCGGTGCCGAAGGCCGAGCACATCTCGAAGAGGGCCGGCAAGAGCCGGAGGTCGTCGGAGACCATCAGCGCCAGGGTGCCGAGGAGGACCAGGAGGAAGGAGAGGGCCAGGACGGCGAAGGCCTTGGCGACGAGGTTCCGGGGCAGTTCGCGGCGGAAGAGCGAGATCCTGTCCTGCCCCCGCACCTGCGAGAGCACGACGAGGAAGACGAGCGCGGCGGTCGTCACCCGCACGCCCCCGCCGGTCGAGGTCGGCGCCGTCCCGATGAACATCAGGGCGCTCTGCACGACCAGCGTGGGGTCGCGCATCTCCGGGTAGCTCACGGTCGAGAACCCGGCCGTCCGGGGCGTCACGCCCTGGAAGAGGGCCATCGCGGCCCTCGTGTTCGCCGTCTCCCCTCCCAGCGTGCCCGGGTTGGTCCACTCCATCAGGGCGACGCTCCCGACACCGATGACCACGAGGACGGCGGAGACGATGAGGACGAGCTTGGAGTGCACGGAGAGCCGGCGGTCCCGCCGGTAGCGGGACAGGTCCACCAGCACCGGGAACCCGAGCCCCCCGAGCGTGATGACGGCCGCGAGCGTGCCGACGACGAGCCAGTCCCCGGCGTACGGGACAAGGTCCCCGTTCGGCAGCGTGGCGAACCCCGCGTTGCAGAACGCCATGACGGAGTGGAAGACGCCCTGAAAAACGCCCTCTCCGAAACCCAGTCGCCGGACAAAGCCGGCGCTGAGCAGTACCGCTCCGACGAGCTCGACGGCGAAGGTTATGGCGGCGATCTGGCCGAGCAGGCGCAGCGTGTTCCGCAGGGAGTCCACGTTCTCCATCTCCTCGCGCACCGCGAGCAGGCCCCGAAAACCCACCCTCTGGCCGACCAGCAGGGCCGCGAGCGTCGTCACGGTCATGATGCCGAGGCCGCCCAGTTGGATCAGGCCCATCATCACCGCCTGCCCGAAGTGCGTGAACGTCGCCGGCACGTCCACCGTCGCGAGCCCCGTGACGCTCACGCAGCTTACCGAGACGAAGAAGGCGTCGATCCAGGAGATACCTTCGAGCGTCGAGACCGGGAGCTTCAGCAGCCCGGTCCCGAGGGCTATCAGGGCCAGGAAACCGTAGACGATGATGCGGGGCGTCGAAAACCGCCGGGACAAAGCTCTCCCCCAGATCTCCGTTCCAGAACCCCGGCAGTATACCCACGCCCGGCACGTTACCCGAAAGAAGATACAATCGGCCCCGTGGGACGGGAACCCGTCGAGAGGAAGTTTTGGCGCAGCTCACGGACAGCTTCAACCGCAAGATGGACTACCTCCGCATCTCGGTCACGGACCGCTGCAACTTCCGCTGCCAGTACTGCATGCCCGAGGACATAAAGTTCCAGGACAAGAGCCACATCCTCACCCTGGAGGAGATGCTCACCTTCGCCGAAGCCTGCCTGCTTCTAGGCGTCACCAAGGTCCGCGTGACCGGCGGCGAGCCACTGGTGCGCCGCGGCGTCGTCCCATTCATCGGCTGGCTCAAGGACCTCGGCTTCGAGGACGTCACGATGACGACCAACGGCTACCTGCTGGAGGAGAACCTCGAAGGCCTCGTCGAGGCCGGCCTGGACAGGATCAACGTCTCCCTGGATACTCTGCAGCCCGAGAAGTTCCGGTTCATCACGCGCCGGGACCACTTCCAGAAGGTTTGGAGCTCGCTCATGGCGGCCTTGGAGACGCCGCTCTCGCCCGTCAAGATCAACGCCGTCGCCATGCGCGGCGTCAACGACGACGAGATCGCGGACATGGCGAAGCTCACCCTCCGCCACCCCATGCACGTCCGTTTCATAGAGCTCATGCCCCTAAACGGCGACACCGACGGCTCCCGCTTCCGCAAGCTCTTCATCCCGGGAAGCGAAATTCTAGAGCGCGCGCAAGAAGAGCTCGGCGACCTGCGTCCCGTCGAAAAGGACGATCCCGCGGCCCCGGCGGACGAGTTCCGCTTCGACGGCGCGCCCGGCACCTTCGGCGTCATAACGCCCGTCTCCGAGCCTTTCTGCGCCCGGTGCTCCAGGCTCAGGCTCACGGCGGACGGCAAGATCCACCCCTGCCTCCTCACCGACCTCGACGTGCCGGTGAAGGACGCGATCAGGAGCGAGGACCCGATCCCCGCCATCCACAAGGTCCTCTGGGAGACCGCCCGCGTAAAGCCCGCCGCCGGTCTTACCCTTCCCGAAGAATCGCGCCACCGCACGATGAGCCAGATCGGGGGCTAGCCAAGCTCTTTCGAAGAGGCGTTTGGCAAGGCGGAGAAGATCGTGTCGAAGTCGAGACCGTAGTAGGAGCCTGTCTTTGATTCGCATTCCCACAAGTTCCTAATCCTGTAATCATCGGTGAAGCAGGCCTCCATCCCGCGTGCCCAGGCTTCCCATACCTCCGGGTATATGTACCCTCTCCTGTAAAAAAGGTACTCTTCCGCGCAAAGATTGAAGTAGTTGTAGAGCGTGTCTTTTTGGGTACTCTCCAAGCCGGGGTTGCTCGATCCAACTATGCCGTTCAGCTCTTCGTTCAGTTCGTCGTACCCGGCGTTGAATTCGGTTACCAGATCTTTGATGAGCTTTGCTTCCTCAAGCTGCTGTTTCTGAACGAAGTACACGAACGAGAGCAAGACGCCCACGGCGCCAAGCGAAACCGTCCGGCCGGCGCCGACCAGGCCGAAGACGACGGTAAGTCCTGCGATGAACGCCAGGGAAAGCAGGAATATGCTCATGTGATTGTCTTGCACGAACCTTTTGACCTTCGCATCTGCAGACATCCGACCGTACTCCCTCTACGGAAAATACTTGTAGATATCGCGCCGGTGTAGGCAGCGGACGAACTCGATGTCTCCTTCCGTAGCCGCCACGCCGATGCGATAGTCGCCCACTCGAATGCGATAGAGGCCGCTCGACCCGCTTATTCTGGTTAGATTCGGCATTTCTTGTAGCGTCTCCGCCGCTTCGACCCGCTCTATGGCCTCTCTCAAACGACGGCGTATGGTCTCGTCGCGAACCTTTCTGAGATCGCGCACAAAACTCTTCCTGAAAGAGGTCCTTACGTCCCCTCCTCCAGAACATCGAAGACTTCTTTGCGGTCCGCCATACCGGTCTGGCCGCCCTCCCTCATGGCCTCGGCCAGAGCAAAGTCTTCGAGGACCTCGACGAAGACGTCGTGCAGCAGTTCGCGTTGCTCGTGCAGCGTCTCGGCCAGTGCCTCTTTGAGCGTCGCCTTGAACTGTTCGTTATCTGCGCCTGCACGTGCCATACGACCACCCCATCAGAAGTTGCGCTTTCCAGAGTATCGCACGTCGGCAAACCGACGGTTCGTACTAGTCGGGTTCTATGCTGGCGATGAGACCTTCGTTGTTGAGCTGCTCCTGGTAGAGCTCGGCGAGCTCTTTGTGGGTCTTGTGGGCGACGGCCTTGCCCTTGGTGTGGGCCTCGATCATGATGTCGACGGCCTGGCGGGTGGACATCCGGGGGATGACCTTGCGGAGGACGGACACGACGTGCTCCATCGGGGTGTAGTCGTCGTTGTGCAGGATCACCTTGTACGGCGGCTCCTGCGTGACCCGGCGCTCGGTGTCTATCTCGATCCTGGGCTTCGTCTCCGTCGGGGAGGCGCTGAAGCTCGTCGTGTGCACGCTATGCAACGTCGCTGATTCCCGCACTATCATCTCCGCTTCGCCGTATCGGTTTCCCAGGCCAAAATACCGCGACGGGCCGCTTTTCGCAACCTTTTTTGCGCTACCGGATCCGGGGCAAGACTTTTTCGAGGACCTCCTCGACGGTCCGTTTGTTCGCGTCGGAGATCTCGCGCGCCCGCGGCCCCGCCGGGTAATCCCCCGGATCGTCGCGCATAAGCCGCGGCAACCGAACCGGGCTCTTCTCCCCCCACCTCGCGAGCCAATCTTCTGGCAGCTTCTCGGACAGTTCCCGGTGCGAGACGGCAGCCCAGAGCGCCGCCCACGCCCGCGGCACGACGCGCCAGATGTCGTAGCCCCCGCCGCCCGTGGCGACCCAGCGCCCCCCGCAGAGCTCGTGGGCGAGGTCGTGCACCCGGCGCGGGACGTGCTCGTACAGACGGGTCGTGGCCGACAGATGCGTCAACGGGTCGAGCTTGTGCGCGTCGCAGCCGTTCTGAGAGATGACGATATCGGGCCGGAAAGCGCCCAAAACCTCCGGCACCACGCTCTCGAAACACGAGATGAACGACCCGTCGTCGGTGAACGGTTGCAGCGGCACGTTGACGGCGTACCCCGTCCCTTCTCCCCTGCCCCGCTCATGCGCCCC
>CAXUFZ010000229.1:0-600 GCA_964250345.1 uncultured Rubrobacteraceae bacterium | reverse complement strand
ACCGAGTATCCGGCGCCCCGACCCCTTCCCATCTCGTCCGTCTCGCCGCGGCCAGGGAAGAGGTAGCGGCCGGATTCGTGCAGGGAGACGGTCAGGACGTCCGGGTCGTCGTAGAACATCCACTGCACGCCGTCGCCGTGGTGGGCGTCGGTGTCCACGTAGGCCACCCGTATGCCGGGATGCTCTTCTTTCAGCCGCGCGATGGCGACGCCCACGTCGTTGTACACGCAGAAGCCGCTGGCCCCGGCGCGCAGCGCGTGGTGCAGGCCGCCGGAGATGCACATGGCATGTGTCGCCTCGTCCCGCATGACGAGCCGGCACGCCTCCAGCACGCCGCCGACCACGCGGGCGCAGGCTGAGTGCATGTCCGGAAAGAGCGGATTGTCGCTGGTCCCGAGGCCGTACTGCCGGAGGTCCGAGAGCGCCGCCGCGTTCCGTCCGGCCCTTTGGACCATGCGGACGTAGGTCAGGCTGTGAACGGTGGTCAGGTCCTCGTCTGTGGCGGGTTGGGAGGGCGTCAGGGGATAATTCTTCAGCAGCCCCAGGTCCTCGCAGAGTTCCAGGGTCAGGCGGAGGCGCAGGGGGTTGAAGGGGTGTTCG
>CAXUFZ010000228.1:0-6410 GCA_964250345.1 uncultured Rubrobacteraceae bacterium | reverse complement strand
GGGAAAGAGCACGCTGCTCTTGCAGGTGATGGGCCATCTCGGCGAGGGATGCCTGATGGTCTCCGGCGAGGAGTCGCCGCGGCAGGTGGCGCTCTCGGCCAAGCGGCTCGGGGTGCAGGGCGCGGGCTTCCGGGTGCTCTCGGAGACGGACGTGGACGTGATCGAGGCGACGATCATCGAAGAGCGGCCCGAGGTGGTCGTCGTGGACTCGATCCAGACGCTCTACTCGCCGGAGCTCTCCGGGTCACCCGGGGGCGTGGGGCAGGTGCGCGAGTGCGCGGCGAGGCTGATGCGGTTGGCCAAGAGTGAAGGGATCGCGATCGTGCTCGTCGGCCATGTCACAAAGGACGGGTCCATCGCGGGGCCGCGCGTGCTGGAACACATGGTGGACACGGTCTTGCAGTTCGAGGGGGACCGTTTCCAGGCGTTCCGGGTGCTGCGGGCGCTAAAGAACAGGTTCGGTTCGACGAACGAGATCGGGGTCTTCGAGATGACGGGCCACGGCATGATCGAGGTCGAAGACCCGTCGGCGTTCTTTCTCTCCAAGAGGGAAGAGAAGATGCCGTCGGGCGTCGCCACGGTCTGCTTGCTCGAAGGGACGCGGCCGATGCTGGTGGAGATAGAGAGCCTGGTGGCGCCGAGCCCGCTGGCGAACCCGCGCAGGATCGCCAACGGCCTGGACACGGGGCGGGTGAACATGCTGTGCGCGGTGCTGGCGCGCCGGGCCGGCCTCGCCCTGGCCGACCAGGACGTGTACGTGAACGTGACGGGCGGGGTGAGGATCGAGGAGCCGGCGGCGGACCTCGCGGTGGCGCTCGCGATAGCGTCGGCCTTTCGGGACAGGCCCGTCGGGAAAGGGACGGCTTGCTTCGGGGAGGTCGGGCTGACGGGGGACGTCCGGTTCGTCTCGGGGGCCGACCGGAGGACGGGCGAGGTGCTCAAGATGGGCTTCGGTCGTATAATCCGGCCCGAAGGTACGTCGGACGGCCGGGGCAAGGAGCGTTCGAACGGCCGGTCCGACGCCGAAGTTTTGGAAGTGAGCACCCTGGAGGAGGCCGTGGCGGTGGCGCTGCTTTGAGCCCGCAGAGGCGAAAATTGCCGGAAGAGCTGACCGGAGCGCTCGCGCTCGTGGCGCCGGGCACGGATCTCCGGGCCGCCATCGACAATATCATCCGGGCGCACAACGGGGCCCTGATCGCGGTCTCCCGCCCCGAGAAGCTCGAGAGCCTCGGCATCGTCTCCAGCGGGATGAAGCTCGGCCTGGAGTTCGCGCCGATGCGCCTCTACGAGCTGGCGAAGATGGACGGCGCCATAGTCATCTCGCCGGACATCTCCGTCGTCCACTACGCGAACGTCCAGCTCAGCCCCGACCCGACCTTCCAGTCCGACGAGACGGGGATGCGCCACCTGGCCGGCCACCGGACCGCCCAGCAGAGCGGCGACCTCGTCATCGTCGTCTCCGAGCGCCGCCGCGTAGTGAGCCTGTACCAGGGCGAGTACGGGCCGCTGGTCCTGGAGGACATAGGCGTCGTCTTGTCTAAAGCCAACTCCGCGATAGCGACCCTGGAGAAGTTCACCCGGCGGTTGCGCGAGGAGGCTCGCGCCCTGACCGTCCACGAGTACGACGGGGCGGTGACCTTGCGGGAGGTGGTTGGGGCCATCGGCAACTTCGAGTATTCGGTGCGGATCGCCGAGGAGGTCGAGGCCTACGTGCGGGAGCTTGGCAGCGAGGGGCGGCTCGTCGAGATGCAGTTGGAGCAGGCCTTCCACGACGTGCCCGAGCAGTACGACGCCCTGATCCGGGACTACGCCGCCGACGGCGTGAAATACCGCGAGGTCCGCGATTCGCTCAAGGACTTCACCGCCGAGCAGCTCTCGGACGCCATGGAGATCACGCAGGCTCTGGGCTACGGTTCCGTGGGCCGGACGGAGGACTTCTTCCTCAAGCCGCGCGGCTACCGCCAGCTCGAGCGCGTGCCGCGCCTTCCGCGCCGGGTGGCCGAGAGCCTGATCCGCGAGTTCGGCTCTCTAAAAGACCTCCTGGAGGCTTCGGAGGCGGAGCTCGACGAGGTGGAGGGGGTCGGGCAGGCCCGCGCCCGCGCCATCCACCGCGGTTTGGAGCGCCAGCGCGGCCTACGGACCTCGGGCGGGGTGCTCTAGAGAACGTGGTCTGGACGAGGGCCCGGGAGAGGGCCGAGAGGGGGTCCGCCGACGCGGTGGCGATCGTGCTGGCCGGCGGTTCGGGGACCCGGATGGGCCGCCCCAAGCAGTTCATCCACCTGCGGGGCCGCCCCGCCCTCTACTACACCCTCAAGGCCTTCCAGGACGCGCGGTCCATCCGCAGCATCTACGCCGTCGGCGACGGCGCCAGGATAGAGGCGCTCGCGAACAAGAACGGCATCTCGAAGTTCGGCGGCTGCGAGGTGCCCGGGGAGGCCCGCCAGCTCTCCACGAAGAACGGCCTGCTCATGTGTGAGGAAGACCCCGAGACCGTGGTGCTGGTGCACGACGGCTCCCGGTGCCTCGTCACGCCCGACCTCATAGACCGCGTCGCGGGGGCCGTCACCGGTGAGGACCGGCCCGACGGCGTCGTGCCGGCCACGCCCGTCTCCGACACCATAAAGGTAGAGAAGGACGGTGTCGCGGCGAAGACCCTCGACCGGACGGAATTGCGGGCGGTCCAGACCCCGCAGGCCTTCCGGCTCGGCCTGTTGCGCGAGCTGCACGAGGCGTCGGAGGACGACCTGCGGGCCGCGACCGACGACGCCTCGCTCGTGGAGCGGGGCGGGGGCCGGGTGCACCTGGTCCAAGGCGAAAAGACCAATATTAAGTTGACCTCTCCCGACGACTTGGTCCTCGCCGAGGCCATCCTCGCCGCGCGCGACGGCGTTCTGGGGGCCCTTCGGCCGGAGCGAAGCCCTTGATGCGGGTGGGCCTCGGCGTGGACGCCCACGCCTTCGCCGCCCCCGAACAAGAGAGAAAGCTCATCCTCGGAGGCGTCGAGATCCCGTCTGGGCGCGGCCTCCTCGGCCACTCCGACGCCGACGTGCTCGCCCACGCCGTCACCGACGCGCTTTTGGGAGCCGCCGGCCTCGAAGACATCGGCCACTACTTCCCCGACACGGACGCCGAATGGAGGGACGCCGACTCCATAGAGCTGCTGCGGGAAGTGCGCGGGATCGTCGGCGAGAGCTGGGAGGTCGCCAACGTGGACGCCGTCGTCGTGTGCGAGCGGCCCAAGATCCGGGACCACAGAAACGCAATGAGAAAGAACCTCGCCGGCGCCCTAGACGTAGAGCCCTCGCAGGTAAGCGTCCGCGGCACCACCACCGAACGCCTCGGGTTCGCCGGCAGGGGAGAGGGCATAGCCGCCCAAGCCGTCTGCCTCCTTCAGGGACGGTAGCCCGGTGGAAGAAGTACGGGTGCGCTTCGCCCCTAGCCCGACGGGGATGCTCCACTTAGGCAGCGCTCGGACCGCCCTCTTCAATTACCTGTTCGCCAAACATTACGGCGGAACGCTCGTCCTCCGCATAGAGGACACCGACCGGGCCCGCAGCACCCGCGAGTTCGAGGGGGCGCAGCTTGAAGGCCTCCGATGGCTGGGTATCGGCTTCGACGAAGGGCCGTACCGTCAGAGCGAGCGCGACGGGGTCTACGAAGAGAAGATCTCTCATCTGTCGGAGGCCGGCCTGACGTACGAGAGCGCGGACGAGGAGGGAAGAAGGGCGCTCTATTTCCGGCCGCCGGAGCGGCAGGGGAAGTTCCGGGACGAGCTGCGCGGGGAGATCCCGTTCAGCCGCGTCGAGGACTTCGTGATCCGCAAGTCCGACGGGACCCCGTCCTACAACTTCGCCGCCGTGGCGGACGACGCGGACATGGAGATCTCCCACGTCATCCGCGGCGAGGAGCACCTCCCGAACACCGCCCGCCAAACACTCCTCTACCGCGCCCTCGATCTGCCCGAACCGAGGTTCGTCCACCTCGGCGTCATCCTGGGACTTGACGGCAAGAAGCTCTCCAAACGCCACGGCGCCGCCAGCGTCGCCGACTACCGGCGCGAGGGCTACCTGCCCGAAGCGCTCGTCAATTACCTCGCGCTCCTCGGCTGGACCCATCCTTCCGGCAAGGAAGACTTCGCCGACCTCGACGAGCTTGCGCGTGAATGGGACCCTTCGCGGCTCGGCGCGAGTCCTTCCACCTTCGATCCCGACCGCCTGCTCTTCTTTGACACCAGGCACCTCCGGCGTTTGTCGGACGGGGAGCTGCTCCGGCGCGTCGAACCGTTTCTGGAAGAGCCGTTGCCAGAGGGACGGGAGGAGGCGGCGCTGGAGGTGATCCGGGAGGAGGCGCGGGTGCTCTCGGATGCCCCGCGGCTGCTTCGGGAGGTCTTGGGCCCCGCAGATCCCGCGACGTTCGCGGACGATCTGCCGGAGTCGAGCGGCGCCGTCTTCGACCACGCTGCCGAGGAACTCGAAAGCCGCCCGCCGCAAGACCTCGGAGAGGCCCGGGCGCTCGTGCAGGAATGGCGCGCCTGGGCCAAGGAACGCGGGATAAAGACCCGGGACCTGTTGCACCCGCTGCGGCTGGCGCTGACGGGGAAGAACCGGGGACCGGAGATGGCGCTGGTCCTCGCGCTGCTCGGTCCAGAAGAAGCGCGAGAACGGATAGAGCGTTCCAGACAGGCTAGACTACAGGCATGAGCGTTTTCGTGCGGGACAGCCTGAGCGGCGGGATGGTCGAGGTTGGACGGGAAGGCAGTGTTGGCCTTTACGTCTGCGGGCCGACCGTCTACGACCACGTCCACATCGGCAACGCGCGGGCGCCGCTGTTCTGGGACGTGGTGGTGCGGTATCTGAGGAGCCGGGGCTACGAGGTGACGCTCGTCCAGAACATCACGGACATCGAGGACAAGATCATCGATAAGGCCAACGCGGAGGGCATCTCCTGGAAGGAGATCGTGGACCGCTACGCGGCCTCTTTCCACGAGCGGCTTGAGATGCTGGGCGTTGCCCTCCCGGACGTGGAGCCCTGGGCGACGGAGCACATCCCCGAGATGATCTCCCTGATAAAAGAGCTCATCGAGAAGGGTCACGCCTACGCCCCGGGCAACGGCGACGTCTACTATTCCGTCGAGAGCTTCCCCGACTACGGCGCCTTGAGCCACCAGCGTCCCAAGGAGATGCGCGAGACCGAGAAGGGACAGGCGGCCGACAAAAGAAGCCCGCTGGACTTCGCGCTGTGGAAGAGCTCCAAGCCCGGCGAGCCCGAGTGGGGGAGTCCCTGGGGACCGGGGCGTCCCGGCTGGCATATAGAGTGCTCGGCGATGGTCGGGAAGCACCTGCCGGGCGGCGCGGACATCCACGGCGGCGGCACGGACATCCGTTTTCCCCACCATGAGAACGAGCTCGCCCAGAGCGCGGCGGCCCACCCGGGGAACACCTTCGTCCGCGCGTGGGCGCACCACGGGATGGTGACGCTCGGGGGGACGGACAAGATGGCGAAGTCCGTCGGCAACGTGCTCGACGTGAAGCGGGCCATCGACCTGCACGGCCGCAACGCCGTGAGGATGTGGCTGCTCCAGAGCCACTACTCGCAGCCCATCGAGTATTCCGAGGAGATCTTAGAAGAGAAACGCCGCTCCTACGTAAGACTCTCCCGGCTACACCGAGAGATCGATAGATCCGCAACTTCTTCCGAATTCTCCGACGAACTTGCTGCCGAGTTGCGTGAACGTTTCGATATGGCGATGCGGGATGACCTGAATACATCGGAGGCGGTGGCAGCGCTATTCAACGCGGTTCACCGTTCCAGACGCGAGATCGCAGCGCGTCCCGAAGCCGCGAAAGATTTCGACTCTCTCGCCCGAAGTATGGAAGACGTGATGGGCATACTGGGTTTCGATCTCGCCGAAGAGTTCGCAACCTATGTGGACGGTGTGATAGTGACTCACGAAGAAGAGGCAAGCGAGAGGCCCAGTGAGGCGGTCTCGCGTCGGGCTGCAGATAGAGAATTGGCGCGGCGTGCAAGAGATTGGACCAGAGCAGATCAACTGCGTGACGAACTGTACGCTGAGGGTTGGTTGGTCGCGGACACTCCCAAGGGTCCTTTCTTAAGTCGGCGGTAGTTGAAGCAGGAGTTCATCTACGGCATCCGTCCCGTCGTCGAGGCCTTGAAGGGCCGGAGGCGGAAGGTCTTCGAGATCCTGGACTCGACGGGCAGCGACGAGGTCCGCGCCGCGGCGGACGGCGTCCCCGTCAGGAAAGCGCAGCGCTCCCGCGTCGACGAGCTGGCGCGGGGCGGGGTTCACCAAGGGGTCGTGGCGCGCGTCGAGCCCTACCCATACTCGGGGCTGGAGGAGATACTGGCCGCGCCGGAGCCGTTGGTCGTCGTTCTCGACGGCGTTACGGACC
>CAXUFZ010000227.1:0-6411 GCA_964250345.1 uncultured Rubrobacteraceae bacterium | reverse complement strand
CGGGGGCGGGGGCGACCTCGCGGGGCGAGACTCCGGGGGGCGTCTCCGGTTCCTGGCCGTGCGTCAGGGCCTCGTCGAGCGTCGCCTCGTCGGTGGGGTAGTCGAGGCCGAGCCGCCCGGCGAGGGTGCGGTCGAGGTCCTCGTCCGAGAGGGCCCGCGTCTCGTCTTCTGCCCGGGAGAGGTCGGCCTGCCCGAGGCTCGCCTCCATGTCGTTGACCATGAGGGCCACTAGCTTGCGCTCCCTTGTGCTCCGGTCTGCCATTACTGCCTCCTGGATCGTGTGTAAAACGTACTTCCTGCCGGGTTCTTGCCCGGTCCGCGCCGCCGCGAAGCCCCTCCACCGTCCGCGGCGGCGCTAGCGAGTATCCATCCGCCGCGCGGCCGGGCTGTCTGATGGGACACAAAGGCCGCCCGGCCGCCACGGGCATCCCGGGGGCTAGGAGCGGTCTTCCGGTCCGATCCCGGGGGCGGCTATCTCGCGTTTGAGGGCGTCGGTCTCGGCGTTGAGTTCGGAGAGGTCTTCGTTGGCGCGGGTCATGCGGGTGTGTTCGGTGCGGACGAAGCGGGTGTAGGGGGCTATGGCCTCGCGCATGTTCTCGACGGAGCGGCCTATCTCCGACTCGAACTGCCGCCGCATGACCTCGCCGAGGCGTTCGCGTAAGGCGTCCGTCTTCTCCCGGAAGTCCGCGCGGGCGCGGCGGCGCCGGTTGGGGAGGACGAAGAGCCCGTAGCCCGCGATGATGGCGGCGGCGATGATGCCCGTCGCGTCGAGGAGGCGGGTGGTGGCGAGGGCGACGACGACGGCGCCGATGCCCAAGGCGCCGGCCTCTATGGCCGCGGTTCGGGCGACGGCGTTCTGGAGCGAGCCGGCGAGGAGCTCGGACTCGCGTTCGCGGTCGTAGCCGCCGACGACGTCCTGGGCGGTCTTGCCGACCGAGCGGAGGAGACGACCGCGGTCGTACTCGAAGTCGTCGCGGACCTCCCCGATCATGCCCTCGTCGTACCGTGCCTGGCGCCTGCGATCCACGTACTCGACGACCGTCCGCCACTGCTTGAGGTTCCGCTCGACCATCCAATCCACGAGCTCGTCGACCCGCTCGTCGATGAGCTTCTCGGTGTCCGCCACGACCTCGCGCTCGAATCGCCGCCGCACCTTCTCCTCCCGGAAAAGCTCCCTCACGTTCAGCAGCCGGATGTTCTCCTCCAGCCACGCGTCGCCGCGCTCGCCCATCCTGAGGACGATGTTCTCGATCTCCGCCATCCGCGCCTCGAAGTCCCGCCGCGTGTCCTCCGCGTACAGCCCGAGCTGCGCCTCCACGTTCTCGGACGTCCTGAAGTCCTCTTCGAGCAGGTTCAGCCGCTCGCCCACAGCACCCCGGTAGCGGCGCGCCAGCTCCTCGACGGGACCCAGCGGGCTCTCCAGCTTGAGCCGCACCCGGCCCTCCTCATCCAAAAGGTCCTTGACGTAATCTTCGAGCTCCGCGAAGCCGCTGGCTTTCAGGAGGGCGTCGCGTTCCATCGCGCTCCTCGCGGCCTTCGCTTTCTGGGCGAGGAGGGAGGAGACGAAGAAGATCGGGGGCGTCAGGCCCAGCGCCGACCGGAGGCCGTCCCCGACGAACGAGCGGACCTGCTCGACCTTCGAATCGTCGTCGAGCAGGTCCGCTTTATTGACGATTAGCAGGACCTTCTTGCCCCAGTCGCGGACCAGCTCCAGGTAGCCGCGTTCGCTCTCGGTCAGCGGACGGTCCGCCGAGGTGACGAAGAGGACCAGGTCGCTGCGGGGGACGAAGCCGCGGGAGAGTTCTTCGTGGTGGCGGATGATGGCGTTGGTTCCTGGCGTGTCGACGATGGCGATCTCGCGCAGGAACTCGTTCGGGTGGCCCCTCTCCAGCACCCCGTCGCGCCGGTCGCGCTCCGTCGGCTCCTCGGCGTGGCGGAGGAGCGTGATCCTGTCCGTCGTCGGCGTGACGCCCTCCACCGAGACCTCCGCCCCGAGCAAAGCGTTCACGAACGCGCTCTTTCCCGAGTTGAACTCCCCGACGATGACGAGCAGAAAGAGCTCCTCCAGATCCGCCAACGCCCGCCGCACCAGCTCCGAGTCCTCCGCCGGGGCCCCGAACCCTGACAAAAAGGAGGCCAAGCGCTCCAGCAGGGCGCGCTCGCGCTCCACCAGCGCCTCCCGGCGCTCGTCCAGAACCCGCACGATTACCCGCTCCTCCGCATCCGGGCATTATAGACGGCGGGATGTCGGCGCGGCTGTTTCGCGGTGGACCAAGCGTGGTAAGGGAGGGCGGGGATCATCTAGCAAGCTGCAAGCGTGGAGGTTGGCATGAATTACAGGACGCTCGGAAGGACCGGCCTGGACGTCTCGGAGGTCGGCTACGGGGCGTGGGGCATCGGTAAGGACGCCTGGCTCGGGGCCGAGGACGACGAGTCGTTGCGGGCGCTGAACCGGGCGATAGACCTTGGCCTGAACTTCATAGACACCGCCCTGGCCTACGGCGACGGCCACAGCGAGCGGCTCGTCGGCCGGATCGTTAGGGAGAGGGACGAGACCGTGTACGTCGCCACCAAGGTCCCGCCGAAGAACAGGGTCTGGCCCGCGCCGGACGGTATCGGCGTGGACGAGGCCTTCCCCGGCGACTACGTCCGCGAGTGCACCGAGACGAGCCTGAAGAACCTCGGGCTCGACGTTATAGACGTGCAGCAGTTCCACGTTTGGCAGGACTCGTGGGTTGGTGAGGGGGATTGGCTCGAAACCGTCGAGGACCTCAAGCGGGAGGGCAAGATCCGGACCTTCGGCGTCTCCATAAACGACCACCAGGCGGCCAACGCCGTCCGGCTCATAGAGACCGGCGTCGTCGACACCGTCCAGGTCATCTACAACGTCTTCGACCAGACCCCGGAGGACGAGCTGCTCCCCGCCTGCCGGGAGCACGACGTAGGCGTCATCGTGCGCGTCCCCTTCGACGAGGGGGCCCTGACCGGCGCCATCACGCCGGAGGCAACCTTCGACGAGGGCGACTTCCGCAACCACTACTTCCGCGGCGACCGCAAGCAACAGGTCCAGGACCGCGTGCGGGCCATCGTCTCAGAGCTCGGCGTGACGGAGGACGAGATCGCCGAGGTCGCCCTCCGCTACATCCTCAGCCACCCGGCGGTCTCCACCGTCATCCCAGGCATGCGCTCCGTCCGCAACGTCGAACGCAACATGGCCGTCGGAGACGGGAGGGGTCTGCCAGAGGATCAGGCTCAGCTGCTCAAGAACCACCGCTGGGACCGCAACTTCTACGCGTAGTCGCTCCGCTCCCGGGGGTCAAGGCGACGACCTTCCGTTAAGCACAGGTTAAACTACGAGGCGTGGGGGAGGGCGACGGTTGTTTCCGGCCGCCTTCCGCGGCGGGTGGGGCAACCTTACGAACGTGGACGGAGGGAAAGATGCGGCGTCTGGCGGCTCTGGCGGTGATCGTGCTGGCTGTGGTGTTGGCGGCGGTGCCGCAGGAGGGTGTGCGGGCGCAGGACGCGTCGACGCCGTTCGGGTTCGAGGGCAGGGAGGTGACGAGCCCGGACGGGGTCGAGTACACGATGTACTCCGGGGACGTGCCCTCGTTCGACGGGTTGCCGCTGGCGGCGGACGTCACGATACCCGAGGGGGCGACGGGGCCTCTGCCGCTGGTGGTCATGTTTCACGGTTACACGCAGGACCGGACCTATTGGGAGTCCGAGACCGTCGGCAATGAAGATCCCATAAGGGACAACTGGAACAACGTCGCCTTCGCGAAGCGGGGCTACGCGGTGCTCAACTACACCATTCGCGGCTTCCACGACTCCTGCGGGCCGGACGATGCGGCCCGTCCGGCGGATCCCACGTCGTTGCCGGCCGAGTGTCTCGGGAAGGAGTACTGGATCCACCTGGCCGATCCCCGGTACGAGATCCACGACGCCCAGTTCCTCATAGGAAAACTCGTGGACGACGGCTTTGCCGACCCCCAGAACATCGGCGTGACCGGCCAGTCCTACGGCGGCGGCCACTCCTGGCTGCTCGCCCTCCAGAACGACGAGACCGTGAACCGCGACGGCTCGAAGACCCCCTGGACGAGCCCCGAGGGCACGCCCCTCAGCATCGAAGCGGCCGTGCCACAGTACACGTGGTCGAGCCTCACAAACGCCCTGCTCCCGAACGGCCGGGCGCGCGACACGCAGGAGGGCAGCCCCGGCGTGCTCAACGATCCGGTCGGCGTGCCGATAGAGTCGTACCTCGCGGCGCTCAACGGTGGCGGGGCTGCGACGGGCTTTTACGCCCCGCCCGGCGTGGATCCGACCTCCGACCTCGTGAGCTGGTTCGCGCGCTTCGAGCGGGGGGATCCGTACGGCATGGAAGATCCGGTCGTGCGGGACGCCATAGAGCAGTTCGACCGGCGTTCGCCGCTCTACGTCGAGCCGGACGCGAAGGTGCCAGTCTACCAGATCTCCGGCCTCACCGACCCGCTGTTCCCGCCGGTCCAGGCGGTTCAGATGCTCCGCCACGTCCGCGACGCCTACCCGAACTACCCCGTAAAGAGCTACTTCGGCGACGTCGGCCACGAGAACGCCGCCAACCCCCGGGCCCAGTGGGACTTCACCCACGCCGCCGCCAACCGCTTCATGGACCACTACCTGAAGCAGACGGGCCCCACCCCGACCTTCGACGTGGCCGCCCAGACCACGACCTGCCTGCCCGGCCAGACCCTGGAGACCTACCGGGCGCCCGGTTTCGAGGGCCTCGCCGGCGGCGCGCGCGTCTTCGAGTCCGGGCAAGACAGGGTCACCTCCAACGAGGCCACCGGCGCGCAGGGGGCCGCGGCCGATCCCATCGCGAAGCAGGGATGCCTGACGCATGAGGGGCCGCGCGACCGGGGCGTCGCCGGGTACAGGTTCCCCGTCAGAGAGCCGTTCACGCTTGTCGGGCAGCCGAGGATCTCGCTCGACGCCGCGGTCGTGGGCGAGGACGCGAAGCTGGACGTCAGGATCTGGGACCGCTCCCCCGACGGCTCCCTGACCCTCGTCAGCCGCGGCACCTACCGCCACGACGGACCCGAAGGCCGCCCGACCCGCCTTCAATACCAGACCAGCGCCAACGCCTGGCGGTTCCGCGAGGGGCACGCCGTGCGCGTCGAGGTCACCGGCAACGACGCCCCGTACTTCCGCCCCAACAACCAGCCCTTCACCGCCGAGATCGACGCCCTAAAGGTCACGCTCCCGATGGGCCGCTGAAGTCGCTTCGCTCCGGTGAGTGGTGAATAGGGAGTAGAGAGTAGTGCCGCCTCCGCCTAGCCAGCCGCCATACCCGACGACTATTCCGCCGCGGAGGTCCGCGGCCTCGGAGCCGACCCGAAATCCATTCCCGGTCGGCTACGGAGAACATTTACTACTCACCACTCACCACTCTCTACTCCCTAACAGGAGCGACAGCGACGACCTTGCGTCTCTTCGGTAAGCGGCGCTTCGGTGCGCTGGCGTTCGTCGTGCTGGTGGTCGCTTGGGGTTCGGCTTTCGCGGCGGTCGAGGTCGGGCTCCGGTACGCGCCGCCGATACTTCTGGTGGGGTTTCGGACCCTGCTCGCCGGGGTCGTGATGATTGGTGTCGCGCTCGTGTGGGGCGGAAGGGCCAACCTGCGGCGGGATTGGCGGATCTTCGCGTTCCTGGCGGTCTTCAACGTGGCGCTGTTCGTCGGGTTCCAGACGCTAGCCGTGTTGTATCTGCCGTCGGGGACGGCGGCCGTCTTGATCTACCTGCAGCCCGTCCTCGTGGGCTTGTTGGCCTGGCCGTTCCTCGGCGAGCCACTGACTCCGACAAAGCTGGCCGGCCTCCTGCTCGGCTTCGCCGGCATCGTGGTCGTCAGCTCGCCCGGCTTCTCGGGTGCTGCGGGCGGGGTGACACCGGTCGGGGTGATTTGCGGCGTCGCCTCGGCGTTGTTTTGGGCGGTTGGGACGGTGGGGTTCAAGAGGTACGAGGCCAGGATCCCGACGCTCTGGGCCATAGCCCTGCCGTTCCTGGCGGGCGGGGCCGCGCTCATGGCCCTGGGCCTCGTGTCGGAGGACCTGTCCGATGTCTCCTGGACCGCGTCGCTCGCCGGCAGCATCGTGTACTCGGCGCTGGTGGGGACGTCCCTGGCGTGGCTGCTGTACTTCGGGCTCGTGCGGGCCGGGCAGGCGAGCCGGGTGGCGTCTTTCATCTTCGTCGTGCCGCTCGTGGCCGTGGTGATCGGGGCTGCGTTCTTCGACGAGACCATCGGCCCGTCCCTGCTCGTCGGCTCGGCCCTCGTGGTCTCGGGCGTCTACGGGGTCAACCGGACGCCCGGACGGGCACGCCGGGCGAAAACGTGATACATGATCCCGAGACGAAAGAGAGGAGCCTTATGCAGCAAGAGAC
>CAXUFZ010000226.1:0-6433 GCA_964250345.1 uncultured Rubrobacteraceae bacterium | reverse complement strand
CCGTTCCACCGCCCCCTTCTCCCGCAGCCGCCGCTCGTTCCGCCGCGAATACCGGAGCTCGAAGAGGCGCTGCAAACCGACGAGGACCGTGGCTCCGACGAGCAGCACCGCGCTCACCGGGGGCCTCCGCCGGTCGTCAGCACCGGAAGAGCACGTGCTCCGCCGAGAACCCCGGTCCCATCGCCGAGAGCACGCCGAGGTCGCCCGGCGACCATTCGCCGCTCTGGAGGAAACGTTCCAGGATGAAGAGCACGGTCACGCTGGACATGTTGCCGTGGTCGCGCAAGACGCCGCGGGAGAACGTGAGGGCGCCGCGCCCGAGGTCGAGCACGTCCTCGAAGGCGTCGAGGACCTTCGCGCCGCCGGGATGGAGGACGAAGTGTTTGAGGTCTTCGAAGGAGAGGTCTAGGAGGCCGCAGGCGCCTTCGAGGTCTTCGCGGAGCTTGGTGCGGACTATGTCGGGGACGCTCTTCGAGAGCTGGACTTTGAGGCCCGTCTCGATCAGGTCCCACCCCATCACCTCCTCCGTGGCGGGCCAGGTGGTGCTCCGGCTGCCGAGAACCTCGGGCCCGTCTCCGGCCCCGAGCACGACCGCCGCCGCCCCGTCGGCGAAGAGGCTGGTGGAGATGAGGTTGCTCTTGGAGCGGTCGCCGCGTTGGAAGGTCAGGCCAGAGAGCTCCACGCCGACCATCAGGACCTTCTGGTCGGGGTAGAGGCGGGCGTGTTCGGAGGCGCGGGCCAGGGTGGACGCCCCGGCCAGGCAGCCGAGGCCCCAGATGGGTATCCGCCTGACGTGTTCGGAGAGGCTTAGGGAGAAGATCAGCTTCGAGTCCAGCGACGGCGTCGCTATGCCCGTGGTCGAGAAGAAAAAGATCGCGCCGATCTCGCCAGGCTCCACCCCGGCCCGGTCCATCGCCCGGCGGGCCGCCTTCTCGGAGAGGTCGAGGGCGTGTTCGAGGTAGAGGCCGTTCTTCTCGGGGAAGGTGTGGTCTTCCTCGAACCATTCGAGCGGCACGCAGAAGTGGCGGTTCTCGACGTGGACGTTGTCGAAGACGGGGGTCAGGCGGCCTATGTCCCTGTAGACCTCCCCGAACATGCCGCGCGCGAACTCCTTGACCTCCGCCTGCCCGACGCGGTGCGGCGGCGAGGCGGTCGCCACGGACAGTATCTTCGGATGCCCGCTCAACGCCCCACCGGCTCCGGATCCGGCTCCGGCGTCTCGCAACTCTCGCGGAAGACGTACTGCGAGATCCTCTTCCGCTGCCGGCTGGACCAGTCGATGGTCGGACGCCGCCTCTCCGGCGGCAGGTATCCGAGCCTGTAGACGGCCATGAGTTCGAGGTCGTCGGGGACTTTGAGGAGGTTCTTCAGCCGCTCCCAGTTTTCCGGGATCTCCATCGGCGTCGAGACGAACTGGATGCCCATGCCGAGCTCGGTGGTCGTCAGCCAGATGTTCTCGACCGCCGCCCCCATCCCGAAGACGGAGTAGAACCCCGAGAGCGCCCCGGGCCGGTACTCGGCCTTGTCCAGCAGCACGGCGAGCAGCAACGGGGAGCCGGCAACCAGCTTGCGGTTGTCCTCCCCGAGCGTCTTCGGCACGCCGAAGCGGTTCATCACGGCCTGGCCGGTGTTGGAGAAGACCTGGCGCGAGAAGGGTTTGAGGACGGCGGGCATCTGGTCGAAGAAGATGCCGTCGCGGCGTTCCTCCATCTCGGCCTCGGAGAAGCGGAAATACGGGCGGTAGCGCTTCCAGAACGTGCCCTCTTCGAGAAGCTTCGTCATGCTGTCGCCGCTGATCCTGGCGACCTCCTCGATCTTCCCCCGGTCCTCGACGAGGACGAAGCGCCACGGCTGGCTGTTGAAGTGAGAGGGGGCCATGCCGGCGACCTCGACGAGCGTGCGCTGGTGCTCCCTGCTCACGGGGTCGGGCAGGAACGGGCCGTTCGTGGTCCGGCGCCGCCTGAGCGTTTCGAGAAAATCCAAAGGTCCTCCTACAAAGAAAAGACGGAAAACACGAGCCCGGCGGCGTAGAAGATCAAGGCCCCGCACGCCAGCGCCGCGTGCCCCGCCGTGCCGGCCCGCACCCGCGGTAGGACGGCGTAGAGCGCTAAGACCGGCAGGAGCGCCCAGCGGTACGGGGCGTTCGTCCAGAAGCCCGCGGCGACGGCGAGGGCCGCGGAGGCGAAGACGGCGAAGAAGAGGGCGTGGTGGAGCCATCGGAAAGGCTTCGTGTCGACGAACCCGAACTGAACGAGCACGCCGAGGGCGAAGTTTGCCAGAAACAAGATCGAGGCGACGCCGTAGACCGCGAAAGCCAGCGCGGGCTCCTTCCCATCGTGCTGATGGGTTTATAGCACAGGCGCCAACGGCCAACGTACCCGCCTTCACCGGCGCGCCTCTTCGCCCGGCAGCGGTGCTAAGATGCCACTGTTCGGCGGGACCTTATTCGACGCATCCACGGGGGGCGAGATGGAGAACGGGCGCCCGGAGGCTTACATAACCGGAGTCGGGGTGGTCAGCCCGGTGGGGGTCGGCCGCAAAAAGTTCTGGAGCTCGCTGCTCGCCGCCGAGAGCGGGGCCGGCCCCATCTCCCTCTTCGACCCCGAAGGCTTCGACGTCCGCATAGCCGCCGAGTGCTCGGACTTCGAGCCGACGGACTTTATGGACCGCAAGGTCGCCGCCCGCACCGACCGCTTCGCCCAGATGGGCCTGGCGTCGGCCAAGCTCGCCCTGGAGGACGCCGGCGCGTGGGACCAGTTGAACCAGGACCCCGAGCGGGTCGGCCTGATCCTGGGCAGCGGCATCGGCGGCGTCACGAGCATGGAGACGACCCAGGCGACGATAGATAGTAAAGGCCCGGCGCGGGTCAACCCGTTCTCGGTCACCAAGATCATGCCGAACTCCGCCGCCGCCCACATCGCCATCCAACTCGGCGTGCAAGGACCGTCCATCGCAGGTGCCCTGGCGTGCACCTGCGGGACGGACATGATGGCACTCGGGTTCGACCTGATCCGTCGCGGCGACGCCGACGTCGTCCTCTGCGGCGCCTCCGAAGCCTCCGTCACCCCCGTGATGGTCGCCGGCTTCGCCGCGATGCGCGCGATGAGCCGCCGCAACGACGACCCCGAGGGCGCCTGCCGCCCCTACGACGTGGACCACGCGGGCTTCGTCATCGGCGAGGGCTGCGCCGTGCTCGTCCTCGAAAGCGCCGAATCCGTCGAGCGTCGCGGCGCCGACCCCTACGCCAAGATGACCGGCGTCGGCCGCTCGACCGACGCCTACAACCTCACCGACCCCGACCCCAAGGGCGCCGGCATCCACCGCGCCATGCGCCTCGCCGTCGAGGCCGCGGGCCTCGAAGGGGGCCAGATCGGCTACATCAACCCCCACGGCACGGGCACGGTCGCCGGCGACAGCCCCGAGTCGAACGCGATGGCCCGCATAAACTCGAACGCGATGGTCTCCGCCACGAAATCCACCCTCGGCCACTCCCTGGGCGCTTCCGGCGCGATAGAGACGGCGATCTGCGCCCTAGCCCTCAAAGAGAAGACCATCCCCCCCATGCGCAACCTCGCCAGGCTGGCCGAGGGCTGCGCCGACCTGGACTACGTCGTGGACGAGCCCCGCCACGCCCCGGACCTCGAAGCCGCCCTCTGCGCCAACCTCGGCGTCGGCGGCCACAACGCCGCCGTCGTGCTGGAGAGGGCCTAGAGAAGTGCCCCGCGCCGCCGAACTAGAGGAGTGATACGCATGGAGACCATGTCCGCCCCGGCAACAGAGACCCGGCTGCGGGAGCTCGAAGAGATCGTCGCCCAGCACGGAAGCGCGCTCGTCGCCTTCTCCGGCGGCGTGGATTCCTCGCTGGCGCTGGCAATAGCGGCCAGGGCGCTTCCGAAAGAGAAGGTCCTCGCCGTCACCTCCAACAACGAGACCTACCTGCCCTCCGAGCTCGACCTGGCCCGCGACTTCGCGGCCTCGCTCGGGGTGCAGCACCTAGTCGTAAACACCCGCGAGCTCGACGACCCCAACTACGCCTCCAACCCGACCAACCGCTGCTACTTCTGCAAGAGCACGTTGTATTCCGACCTCGCGGCGCTGGCCGGGGAGAAGGGCTACGGCTGCGTGGTGGACGGGGCCAACAAGGACGACGAGGGCGACTACAGGCCCGGCAGGAAGGCGGCGAAGGAGCTCGGCGTCGTCTCGCCGCTCTCCGTGGCCGGCGTGGGCAAGGCGGAGGTAAGAGAGCTCGCGCAGCACCTAGGGTTACCGAGTTGGGACAAGCCGGCGCTGGCTTGCCTTTCTAGCCGGTTTCCTTACGGGCAGGAGATCACGCCGGAGAAGCTCGCGCAGGTCGCGCGGGCCGAGGAGTTCATGCGCCGGGAGGGCTTCAGGCAGGTACGGGTGAGGCACCACGGCGAGATCGCGCGCCTGGAGGTCGGCCCCGACGAGTTGGAGCGCGCCTTCGCCGAACGCGAGGGCATCACGGCCGAACTCCTCGACGCCGGCTTCCTCTACGTCACCCTCGACCTCGCCGGCTACAAGTCCGGCAGCCTGAACGCCGCTTTGAAGAAGGGCAGAAAGTCCCTGCCCGTGATCTCCTGATGCCCGACCTGCCCGAAGGTACGCTGCTCGTCGTCACCCTGATCGTGATGTTCGTCGGCCTGCTCGGCAGCGTCCTCCCGGCGCTCCCCGGGGTCGCCCTGATCTTCGTCTCCGCCCTCGTCTACTCGTACCTCACGGACTTCGAGGTCGTCGGCGCGACGGTGCTCGTCCTCATCGGCATCTTCACCGCCCTGGCCTTCGTCGCGGACTTCATCGGCACGGCCTACGGCGCCCGCCGCTTCGGCGCGAGCAACTGGGGAACGGCCGGCGGCGCCGTCGGCGGCCTCGTGGGCGCTTTGGTCGGCGCCCTGTTCCTCGGCATCGGCGCCCTCTTCGGCCTCATCCTGGGCTCCGTGGGCGGCGTCTTCCTCGGCGAGTACCTCAGGCGGCGCCGACAGGGCACGTCCGACCCCGAAGCCGAGCAGCCCCGGGTCCAACCGGCGCGCTCCGAAAGCGGGGAGTGGAGGCGCACGGGTCGCGCCGCGGGCGGCGTGTTTGTCGGCTACCTGATCGCCGCCGTCGCGCAGGGCATTCTGGGATTGGCGAGCGTCGTCCTCTTCGTTCTGGCCGTGATCTACTGAACGCCAGTCCCTAGCCCGTCCAGACGGATGGGCGGCAACTCGAGCGCCGGTCGCCGCGCATCCCCGTACCAGAGCCGTAGCGTTCCGGAAACCACCGCAGCTTCGCCCTCCGGCAGGTCCCTGGCTGAGTCGCGCTCGCCCGGCTTTGCGTCCACCGACCGGGGCCAGCCTTCCTTGAGGTCGCGGATGATCTCATCCTGTGCGTGGGTCAAGAAATTGAGGGAAGCGTGGACGAGGTTGTCATCGAAGGCACCCGGCTGGTTCACGAAGAAATCGAGCTGATACCAGACGTCGCCGGCGATGCTAGGAGACGCCCCTTCGGGCACCACGGCTTGCAGCCGCTCGGAGATAGCCTGGGCCAGCGCGTCGAGCGCCTCGCGGGAGAGTTCGGACATCGCTTTCCTACCCTCCGTGGGTCGTTACTCCGGCGGGTCTTCCTGGGGTCGGTCGCGGAGGAAGCCTTCGAGCTCCTGGGCGAGGTCTTCGCCGGTTGGGAGGTCGCGGGGGTCGCCATCTATCTGTGAGTCGAAGCGGTCTTCGAGCATCTGGACGTAGGATGAGAGGTCGGAGTCCTGCGAGACGGCGACGGAGACCTGCTCCTGGTAGCTAGCGGCGGTGGCTTCGAGCTCCGTGGTGTCCACCTCTATGTCCAAGAGGACGGAGAGGTTCTGGAGCAGGGCCAGCGCGGCCGGGGCCGACGGGACGGCGGGCAGGTAGTGCGGCACGGAGGCCCAGAAGCTCACGGCGGGAAGCCCCGCCTCGGCGCAGACGCGGTGGAGGACCCCGGTGATCCCGGTCGGGCCCTCGTAGCGCGAGGCGGAGAGGCTCAGGTTCTCGACGAGGACGGGGTCCTGGGAGTTGGCCGCCACGGAGACCGGGCGCGAGTGGGGCACGTCGGCCAGCAGGGCGCCCATCGTCACGACGAGTTCGGCGCCGAGCTCCTTCGCCACCTCCGCGACCGAGTCGCAGAAGGCGCGCCACCGGAAGTTCGGCTCGGGACCCGAAAGCAGCACGGCCCCGCGCCCGCGGAGGGCCTCGACGACCGGCTCGGTCGCGCTCAGGGCGTTCTCCGGCCACTCGATGACGCGCGTGACGCCGTCGGCCAGCGTGATCTGGGGCCGCGTAGACGAATAATCGTAAAACTCGTCCCCGTCGAAGCCCCCGAACCTCCGCGCCCCCCAAGCCCCTTCCAGCGGCTCCACGGCGAGGCTCGCGGCCTCCGCGGCGTCGTTCCAACCCGTGAAGCCGGC
>CAXUFZ010000225.1:0-6446 GCA_964250345.1 uncultured Rubrobacteraceae bacterium | reverse complement strand
GTCGAGCTCGACGGCCTCCCCGCCGTACCCGGCCTCGTCCTCCGCGACGCCGCGGAGCAGGCGGGTCACGTCCTCGTCGGCGGCGAAAACCTTGTTGGAGACGCGCTCTATGTCGGACTCCGTCGCCACGACCGGCGAGATGCCGTACCCGGACAGCATCGCCAGGTCCTCCACCGAGTAGAGGTTGGTCGGGTCAGCCATCGCCGTGACGAGGCGCCCGCACTCTATCCTCAAGGGCAACGCCCGGTGCCGGCGCAAGACGTCCGGGTCCACGAGACCGAGGGTTTCCCTGTCGACGGACGCTTCGGCGAGCTCCACGAATTCCAGGCGCAGGCGGCCGGCCAGCGTCCTGGCGAGGCCGACCTCGGTGGCGTACCCGAGGGAGAGCAGGATCCTGCCGACGTCCCTCGGGTCGCCGGCGCGCCGCAGCCGCAGCGCCTCCTCCAACTGCTCCGACGTCACGAACCCCTCGTCCACCAGCGAACCATCCCCTCTGTCCCGCACCCCGTCTACGTCCTCCCGAAACCGTCCGACGCCATCCGTAAAGGTTCTCGAAGGCCCGGCCCCCGCCCTTTAGCCGGGCAACCGGAACGGGGTCTCACATCGTGTTGTGGCAGAGCGCCCAGACCTCCGGCCCGAAGAACAGCGAGACCACCGCCCCGAAGGCCATAAACACGCCGAAGGGCAGGCTGGTCCCCCGGTCGAGGGCGCCCCAAGCTACCAACGAGACCCCGACCACGGCCCCGGAGAACGCCCCGATAAAGACCGCAAGCGCCGCGTAGGGACCAAGAAAGGCCCCGAGCATGGCGCCCATCTTGACGTCGCCCATGCCCATCCCGCCGGGGTAGGCGAGCGCCACGGCGAGCAGTCCGCCCCCGACCGCCAGCGCGCCCGCCGGATACGCCCACCAGTTCTCCGGATCGGCGAGCGCCGAGAGCGCGAGGCCCGCCGCGAGGGCCGGCGCCGTGAACGCGTTCGGCAGCAGCCCCCGCGTGAGATCCACCACCGCCAAAGGAACCAGCGCGCACAGGAGGACCAGCCCCCGCAACAGTTCCGCGCCCCCATCAAACCTCCACAGCGCGGCCACGAAGAGGACCGCCGTCGACGGACCCATCACGACCCAAGACGTCCACGAAGAGTCCGCGCGCGGTTCTGCTGGACCCTTCCGGCGAAACGCGCGGCCGACCGCGAGGGACAGGGATCCCCCGACGACGAAACCGAGAAGCGACATCCCGAATGCGAGCAACGCCCACCCCCTGCCCGCGACCGACGGCGGGACCAGCAAACGGCCTACGCGGGGGTTATCGGCGGACGGACCCCATCACGATAGCCACCCGGGGGAGCGTCGGAGCTTTCGGTACGAGCGCTTTAGCGGCCGGCCTCTCTTTTGGCGCGGAGGAACGCGTCGTAGTCGTTGGTGAAGAAGTGTTCGTCGCCGCTGGCTTTGAGGACGTAGTAGAGGTTGTCCGTCTCGGCGGGTTCGGCGGCGGCTTGCAGGGACTGGAGGCTGGGGCTGCAGATGGGACCGGGCGGGAGGCCTTCGTTCTCGTAGGTGTTGTAGGGCGAGTCCACCTTCAGGTCCGCGTAGGAGAGGTTCTCCTTCGGGCGCTTCAGGGCGTACTGGATGGAGGCGTCGATCTGGAGGGGCATATCCTTGCGGATGCGGTTGTAGATCACCGACGCTATGACCGGACGCTCCCCGGCGTTGGCCGCCTCCTTCTCGATGAGCGACGCGACAGTCACGAGCTCGTGCTCCGTGAGGTTCAGCCGATCTTTTGCCCCGGCTATGTCTACCGCCTCGGTCTCCAACAGATACTGGTTGAGCATCCGGTCCACCACCTGAGGCGCCGTAACGCCCTCCTCGAAGTCGTAGCGCCTGGGGAAGAGGTAACCCTCGGTGGTCTGTATGCCCTGGCCTTCGAGGAAGGCGTATCCGTAGTCGGTGCCGCGCGCCGCCGCCTCGAACTCTCCGGCAGGGATGCCGGTCCCTTCGGCGACTGTTTGGGCCGTCTCGGGGATGTTAAGGCCTTCGGGGACGGTGACGGAGACCATCGGGGCCGCCTCGCCGGCGGTGAGCTTCGCGAGGATGTCGTCGGTGTCGGCGCCGGGTTCGAAGGTGTAGCGACCGGTCTTGATGTCCGTGGCGCCCCCTTCGGACCGCGACTCCAGCTTGAAGACGAAGGCGCTCCCGATGACGCCGGCCTCCTCCAGCTTCGTGGCGACGCTGGAGAGCGTGTCACCCTGGACGACCTCGACCCGGACCGGGCCGGAGGCCTCGTCGCCGGAGTCGACCGCGACGGCGGACGTATAGATGAAGTAGACGGCACCCAGCCCGCCGACCAGCAGCAGGATGCCGAAGATCGCCGGTCCGAGGCGAGATCTTCCCCTCTTGCGGCGTTTCCTGTCGGAGCGCAGCGCGTCGAGCCGGGCCTCCAGGTCCTCGCTGTCCCCGCGCCTGCTCCTGTCGTAGCGTCTCAGAGGCCCCCCCTCCTCGCCAGGTACTCCCGCAGCATTCCGGCCGCCGCGAGATGGTCCACCGGCGTCCGCCGCTTGCTGCGCTTGCCGCCTTTTTTTGCGCCCCCGGCGACGGCCACGCGGGTCGTCATCCTCTCGTCCCACTCTACGAACCGCACGCCGGGGAACGCGCCCTTGAGCGCGTCCAGTCTATCCAAAACCCGCCGCGCCTGAAAGCCGACCTCCCCCGACATCGTCCTCGGAACCCCGACGACGACCTCCCGTACGACGTGCTCCGCGAACAGCTTTTCGAGGTACGCGTTTAGTTCCGGCGTCGGGACGACGTCGAGGGGGCTGGCCAGAACTCTGCCTTCGTCGGAGAGGGCGACGCCGGTGCGCACCTCGCCGAGGTCGAGCGCGGCGACACGCCCGGGGGCACACCCGGAGGCGCCTTGGGAGGTGTTCAGCGGCTAGCCCGCGTCGGAGAGGCGGCTGTCCAGGATCTCACGAGCTTTAGCCAGCGCGTCCGGGATGGCCTCGGTGTTGCCCCCGCCGGCCTGGGCCATCGTGGCGCCGCCCCCGCCGCCGCCCCCGAGAACGTCCGAGACCTCGCGGACGATGTCGCCGGCCTTGACCCTCTCGGAGACCTCCGGGTGCAGGTTCGCCACGAGCACGGCCTTCCCGTCGAGCGCGGCGGCTAGCACCACCGCGGACGGGCCGCCCAGGCGGTTCTTGACGTCGTCGGAGATCTCGCGCAGGCCCCGCACGTCCGCCGCGACCACCTGCCCCGTCACGACCCTAGCCCCGTCAACGCGCTCCGCGTTCTCCACAAGCGACCCGACCTCGCCGAGCCCCTGCCGGAGAAGCTTCTCCCGGGCCGCCTCCCGGCCCTCCCGCGCCTCTTCGCGCAGCCCCTCGACGGCCTTCGGCACCTCTTCGACGGGCACGCGGAGCTCACCGGCTATTCCTTCCGTCCTCTCGGCGGTCTCGGTCAGGTAGAAGAGGGCCTCGCGGCCGGTCATGACTTCGACGCGATACAGGTCGGCGCCGTGTTTTCTGTTGGAGATCACCTTGAACGCCCCGACCTCGGCCGTCCCCCGCACGTGCGTCCCCCCGCACAGCTCGCGCGAGAACCCGTCGATCTCCACGACCCGCACCAAGTCCCCGTACTTCTCCCCGAAAAGCATCATCGCCCCGAGGTTGCGGGCCTCCTCCAGCGTCGTCGTGTAGTAACGCACCGGCTGGTTCTCCGTCACCTTGAGCAGGCACTGCTCCTGGATGCTGCGCATCTGGCCCTCGCTGACCTTCCCGCCGTAGCGGTAGTCGAAGCGGAGCCTGTCGGGACCGACGTAGGAGCCGGCCTGGACCACGTCCGTGCCGAGCTCCGCGCGCAAGGCCCAATGAAGAATGTGGGTGGCGGTGTGGTTCGCCTCGATCTGCTGCCGCCGGACCCTATTTATGGAGGCGGTGACGGAGTCCCCGACGGCGAACTCGCCCCACTCCGCGCGGGCGCGCAGGACCTGGTAGCCGCCCGCCGGCACCACGTCGAAGACCTCCAACTGGCCGTCCTCCGAGCGGACCCAGCCCTCGTCGGCCACCTGCCCGCCGCCCGTCGCGTAGAACGGGTTTTCGGCGAGCACGACGGAGACCTCGCCGGGCGTCTCGGGCGAGTCTTCCAGGGCGACGATCCTGGTCTCGACCCGCTCGCGCTCGTAGCCGACGAAGCGGCTCCGCAGCTCCCGACCCCCGAACGCCGCCACGGCCCTGTCGTAGCCCTGCGTGGCGTCCCTGGCCCGCGTGCGCTGGGCGTCCATAGCGGCCTCGTAGCCGGCCTCGTCGAGCGAGACGCCGCGCTCCGCGAGGATCTCGCGGGTCACCTCGACCGGGAAGCCGTAGGTGTCGTGCAGCGTGAAAGCCACGTCGCCGGGGAAGTTCCCACCGTACATCCGGGAGAGCTCCGACTCCAGAAGCTCCTTGCCGGACTCGTAGATCTCGACAAACCTCGCCGCCTCGTCCGTCACGACGCGCCTGATATCTTCCCTGGCCTCGCGCAGCTCTTCGTAGAAATCCCCCATGTAGTCCACGACGGTGTCGGCGACGTCGGCGAGCTGACCGGGGCCCATGCCGAGGCGCGAGTAGGCCTGCAAGGAGGCCCGCCGGATCATGCGCCGCAGCACGTATTCCCGGCGCTGGTTGCCCGGCCTGACGCCGTCGGCGATGAGGAACGCCGCCCCCCGGGTGTGGTCCGCGACGATGCGCAACGCCCGGTCCGTGGCTTCGGCGTCGCCGACGGATACGCCGGTGAACTCCCGGATCTTCTCGAAGGCCGGGACGTAGAGGTCGGTGTCGTAGAGGTAGCGGACGTTCTGGACGACGGCCGTCGTCCGTTCGAGCCCGAGCCCTGTGTCCACGCCCGTTTTGACGAGCGGGACGAGCGTGCCGTCCCGGCGCTGCTCGTACTGGTTGAAGACCAGGTTCCAGAACTCGAGGAAGCGCGGGTCCCCCTCGTCGCCCCCGGGGCCGTACTTCGGGTCTTCTAGGGGGTCGCCGAGGCCGTACTCCTCGCCGTAGTCGTAGTAGACCTCCGAGCAAGGGCCGCACGGGCCGGAGTCCCCGGGGGGGCCCCACCAATTCTCGCTCTTGGGGAGGCCGAAGATCCTCTCCTCCGGCACCCCGACGTCCATCCAGAAGCGTTTGGCCTCCAGGTCCTCGGGGGCGTCCTCGTCGCCCTCGAAGATGGTGACCCACAGCCGCCCGGGCTCCAGGCCCAACTCGCCGGTCATGAACTCCCAGGCGTAGTCGATGGCCTCTTTCTTGAAGTAGTCCCCGAAGGAGAAGTTGCCCATCATCTCGAAGAAGGTCAGGTGGTGGCGGTCGCCGACCTCTTCGATGTCCTGGGTTCGGAAGCATTTCTGGGCGCTGGTGGCGAGCGGTGAGGGGGGTCTATCCTCGCCCGTGAAGAAGGTGATGAACTGCTGCATCCCGGCCGTGGTGAGGAGGACCGTGGGATCATTGTAGGGTATGAGGGACGAGCTCGGGTAGAACCTGTGGCCCTTTTCTTCGAAGAAGGTCAGGAAGCGGCGACGGATCTCGTGGCTCTTCATGGGCTCCATCGGGCTATTCTACGCCTCTTTTCAGTGTCCGTTTTCCATCTGGTCGAGCTCGACACGGAGGTCCTGCAGGGCGCGCCTGAGGAGGCGCGAGACGTGCATCTGGCTGACGCCGATACGGTCGGCGATCTCGGTTTGGGTCTTGCCCTCGTTGAAGCGGAGCTGCAGGATCTGCTGCTGCTGGTCCTTGAGCCCCCCGATGGCCCGCTGCAATAAAATCCTGTCCTCCAGGCCTTCTATCGGCGAGTTGTCGTCGGCCTGGAGATCCATGATGGTGTCGCCCTCGCGCTCGTCGGGGCTTACCGGCGCGTCGAGGCTCGCGGTGTTGTACGCCCGCCCGAGCGTGAGCGCCTCCGCCACGCTCTCCATGTCGGCGTCGAGGTGGTCGGCGAGCTCGCGGATCGTGGGCGACCGACCGCTCTTGACGGTCTGGTCTCTGATGGCTTCTTTCGCGGACTGGCGCAGCTCCTGCAGGCCGCGCGGGACGCGCATCGCCCAGCCTTTGTCGCGGAAGTAGCGCTTGATCTCCCCCAAGATGTTCGGCGTCGCATACGTCGAGAACTCGATCCTGCGGTCCACGTCGAACCTGTCCACGGCCTTGATGAGCCCGACGGAAGCCACCTGCACGAGGTCGTCGACCGGCTCGCCCCTCCCGGCGAACTTGCGGGCCAGGAACTCGGCCAGCGGCAACTGCTCCTGGATGACCTTCTCCCGCGCGGCCTGGTCTCCCCGCTTGTGGTAACGCACGAGCAGCCGCCGGGTGCGCGCCTTGTCCGGCCGCCGGTAGCGGCGGCTCACGACACCAGCTCTACCACGGTACGCCATCGGCCCTCCTCGACGCCGGCGGCTCCGCCCGCGGACGCCTCGTCCCCCTCCGCCACC
>CAXUFZ010000224.1:0-6477 GCA_964250345.1 uncultured Rubrobacteraceae bacterium | reverse complement strand
GGCGCGGGGGGGGTGCCGGGCGGGGGGGGGGGGGGGGGGGGGGGGGGGGGGCGGGGGGGGGGGGGGGCGCGGCCGAGCGTCCAGGAGTATGGGCCGCCGGAGATGCCTGACGGCCCGATCACGGTCGAGGGGGCGGCCGCGGTCGTTGGGGCGCGGTTGCCGGAGGGCGCGGTCGTGGTGGACGAGGCGCTGACCGCGAGCGCCGGCTTCTACGCCGCGACGCGGTCGGCGCATCCGCACGACTGGCTGGACGTGACCGGCGGCGCCATCGGCATGGGCCCGCCGGCGGCGACCGGGGCCGCCGTCGCCCGTCCCGGCCGCAAGGTGCTCAACCTCCAGGCCGACGGCAGCGCGATGTACACGCTCCAGGCCCTCTGGACCCAGTCGCGCGAAAACCTCGACGTCACCACCGTCATCCTGAACAACCGCTCCTACGCCATCCTCAAGTGGGAGCTCGGCAACGTCGGCGTCGACGACCCCGGCCCGGGCGTCCCCAACCTCACCGACCTCGACCCTCCCGCCCTCGACTGGCCCTCCCTCGCCCGCGGCATGGGCGTCGAAGCCGAGCGCGCCGCGACCATCGAGGAGTTCGACCGCGCCCTGACAAAGGCCCTGCACTCCGGGGGACCGTACCTGATCGACCTGGTCCTCTAAAACCGAAGGTAAAACCGAAGGCGATCCCGAGCCCTTGGCTGAAGGCGGCGGCCCTACCGCACCACCTTCAGCGTGCCCGGCTCCACCCGAAAGGACATCGGCAGAACGCCCCAGAGCTCGCCATCTAGTTGCACCGGGACGTCGTGGCCGGGGGAGTCGGCGTTGACCGTCTTGGACGTGAAAGATTTGGTGGCGCGGTTCAGGGGCCTGCGGGCCATGATGCCCCAGAAGACGTCGGGGCGGAGGAGCAGGCTCACGCGCTCGACCAGGACCGTCTCCAGCTCGCCGCTGGTGAGGATGCCGGGGCCCGTGATCTTGTAGCTGCCGCCGTAGTGGTGGCCGTTGGCGACGATGGCGAATCTGGCGGCGTGGACCCCTTCGTCGTCGGTCACGCGGATGATCGGGAAGGTGTTGCTAAAGAGGACCTTGAAGGCCACGATCTGGAAGGCCAAACCACGTAGATAACGCTTCTGGCGGGGCGTGACCTCGCCGACCACGCTCGCGTCGAAGCCCACGCCGGCCATGCACGCGAAGCGCCGCTCGGCCCCGGCCCCGTCCGTCGCCACCCCGACGTCTATCCGCTCCTCGCCGCCCCGCAGGATGCGCTGGCAGGCGGCTTCGGGCTTCAGCGGCAGCCCGAGCTCGCGCGCCAGCACGTTCGCCGTCCCGAACGGCAGGATGCCTAAAGTGGCGCCGGGCGAGAGGCCGTTTATGACCTCGTTCACGGTGCCGTCGCCGCCGGCGGCGATCACGAGGCGGTCCCCGGCCACAGAGGCGAGCTCCGTGGCGTGGTTGGGACGCTCCGTATTGAGGACTTCGACGGAGAGGCCGCCGGAGCGCAGGATCCCGGCGTGGCGCTCAAGATAATCCTTGTCGCCCGCCCGTCCCGAGTTCGGGTTGCCGATGATAACCGCGTCGGTGGTGCCTTCCATCCCGCGTACTATAGTCCTTTTACCGGCGGCGCATCTGGCGTAACATAGGGCGCGTGGAAGGGTTCGTCGTGCCGGGTATCGGGGTAGACGTCGTCGACGTCGAGCGGATGGCCTTCGCCCTCGAACGCACGCCCAAGATCCGCCAGCGCCTCTTCACGGAGGCCGAGATCTCCTACTGCGAAAAGTACCGCTTCGCCGACCGCCACTTCGCCGGCCGCTGGGCCGCCAAAGAAGCCGTAACCAAAGCCCTCGGCTGCGGCCTCATCCAATGGAACGGCGTCGAGATCGTCCGCAAACCCCGCCAGGCCCCGACCGTCCGCATAACGGGGGACAAGATCCAGAAGTTCGCCGACATGGTCGGCATCCGCGAGGAAGACCTCCACCTCTCCATAACCCACTCGGAACTCTCCGCCGTCGCCGTCTGCGTCGTGCGCAAGGAAGGCTTCGGGCCAGGCTCGCCGTGAGCGCGTGAGGCTCTTTACCGCAGACGAGATGTCCCGCGCGGACGGCAAGGCCCAGGAGCTAGGCATCCCCGGCGGCGTTCTCATGGAACGCGCTTCGGTTGGGATGGCCGAAGAGATACTCGCCCGCTATCCGGCGCGGCGCGTCCTCCGGGCGCTCGTCGTCTGCGGGGGCGGCAACAACGGGGGCGACGGGTTCGTCATCGCCCGCGAGATGCATCGGGCCGGGATCGACGTGGTCGTCGTTCCCACGAAGGACGAGTACGTCGGCGACCCGGCGACCAACCTGGAGGTCCTTCGGAGCCTCGGGGTGAAGATCCGGGGCCCGGAGATGCTGGACGAACTGCTCCACGGGGCGCGCCGCGTCGTGGACGCCCTGCTCGGGACCGGGTTCTCCGGCGGGGTGCGCGAGAAAGAGGCGGCCCTGATCCGGCAGGTAAACGAGGCCGGGGTGACGACCGTGGCCGTGGACGTGCCCTCCGGCGTGGACGGCTCGACGGGCGAGGTCGCCGGCGAGGCGGTACGGGCGGACCTGACGGTGTGCGCGCACGCGGCGAAGGTGGGGTGCGTGATCTCCCCGGGCCGCGAGCGCGCGGGCGAGGTCGCCGTCGTGGACATCGGCATCCCGGCAGAGGCCGACGGAGCACCTTCCCTGTCCTGGACGAGCCGGGAGACCCTCCGTGGCCTCGTCCCGCGCACGCAAGAGCCGGCCCACAAGTACTCCGCCGGCGCCCTGATGGTCGTCGCCGGCTCCCGCGCCATGACCGGGGCGGCGGTGATGAGCGTGCTCGGCGCCGAGCGGACGGGCTGCGGCATAGTCTTCCTCGCCACCTCGGCCGGCGCCGCCCCGGCCGTGGACGTCCGGCTGACGGAGGCCATCGTCTACGGCGTCCCCGAGGACGCGTCGGGCGGCATGAGCCCGGACGCGGCGGAGGAAATTCTGGAACGGTCGGGGCGCGCGTCCGCTCTCGTCATCGGGCCCGGCATAGGCTCCGGCGACGCGGGCCGTCGACTGGTCGAGAAGATCCTCGCCGGGACGGACGTTCCCATCCTCCTCGACGCCGACGCCGTGACGGGCCTCGCCGGCACGGACGCGCTCGCGAAACGGGAAGCGCCCACGGTGATCACGCCCCACGCCGGGGAGCTCGGGCGTTCTCTCGGCTCGGGCGCGAGGGACGTCTCCGCCCGCAGGCTCGCCTCGGCGAGGAAGGCCGCCGCGGACAACGGCTGTTGCGTTCTCCTGAAAGGCTCGGACACCATCGTCGCGGACGGGGCCCGGGCCGCGGTCAATTCTTCGGGCAGCGTCGCGCTCGCGACGGCGGGGACGGGGGACGTGCTCTCCGGGGTGATCGGGGCCCTCCTCTCCCGCGGCATGGAACCCTTCGACGCGGCCCGCGCCGGAGCCTGGGTCCACGGCCGGGCCGCCGAACTCTGGCTGGAGGAGACCGGCTGGCCCGCCGAAAGCCTGACCGCGACGGACCTGCCAGATTACCTGCCGCGGGCGATGGGGGAGGTCTTTGCCTGAACCCGAACAGGCGGTAGGGTACGCGGGACCGACGAAGGTTGCCCTATTGTGCGGCATGACCGGGTCCGGCAAGTCCACCCTGGCCCGGCGGCTGGAAGGAGACCTCCCCGCCGTCCGGTTCTCCATCGACGAGTGGATGCTCGACCTGTTCGGCGAGCACATGGACCGCGAAGACTTCGACCGCCGGGAGGCAGCTGTCAAGGAGCGTCTGTGGCCCGTCGTGCAGCGCCTCGTGGAGCTGGGCGTCAACGTGGTCCTCGACTACGGGTTCTGGCGCGCATATGAGCGACAAGATGCCGCTCGCCGCGTCCGGGCGGCCGGCGGGGAGCCGGTGCTGTATCTGCTCGATGTCCCACTGGCGGTTCTCAAAGAGCGCCTGCGAGAGCGAAACGCCGCTCCGCCAGACGGGACCTTTGAGATCACGCCCAAGATGCTGGACGTGTTCGCGAGCCGGTTCGAACCACCCGAAGCCGACGAAGGCATGGCGATGGTCACCGTAGGCCCGTCCGACCTGACCGCAGGCACGTGTGTTGCGGCGTCGGGAGATCCGGTTGCCTGACTTCCGCCTGCTCTTCGTCGGGGACGTGGTCGGGCCGATGGGGTGTTCGGCCGCGCTGGACCTCGTCCCGCGGCTGCGCGAGGAGCTGCGGCTGGACGCCGTCGTCGCCAACGCCGAGAACTCCGCGCCGACGGGACGGGGGATCACGGCCGAGAGCGGCGTCGCCCTCCTCGGGGTCGCGGACTTCCTGACCCTGGGCAACCACTCGTTCGACGCCGAAGGGCACGAGAAGTTCCTGGATAGCGAGGAGCGCGTAGTCCGGCCGGCCAACTTCGACGGCCAGCACCCCGGTCGGGGGTGGGGAACGTTCGAAGCCCTTGGCGTGACGGTCGGGGTCGCAAATATTCTCGGGAAGGTCTTCATAGACAAGACGGAGGTCCCTGCCTTCGGGGCGGCGGACGACGCGATGGCCGGGTTGGAAGGCCTGGACGCGGACATCGTCCTCGTGGATTCGCACGCGGAGGCGACGGCGGAGAAACAGGCGCTCGGGTATCACCTGGCCGGGCGGGCGCAGGCTGTGCTCGGCACGCACACCCACGTCCCGACCGCCGACGCCGCGATCCTGCCGGGCGGCACGGCCTACGCCTCGGACGTCGGCATGACCGGCTGCCGCGAGAGCGTTATCGGATTCAGCCGGCATGACTTCGTCGACCTGTTCGTGGACGAGGCGGACATCACCGAGCGCAATATCCCGGTCGAGACCCGCGGGCCGGTGGTCCTGAACGCCGCGCTCGTGGAGTTCGACGTCAGGGCGCGGAAGGCGGTTCGTATAGAGCCCGTGCGTCGGGAGTGGGGGTGAGGTCGTCGCTGGCTCCTCCGGTGAGTAGTGAGATAGAGAGTAGTGGTGGCCGGCGGTGGTTTTCTACTCTCTACTCACCAAGCGAGCGGAGCGAGCGCCTCACTACTCTCTCCGAACGAAGGCGTCGAACACCGCCAGGGTTGTCTAGAATAGTGGTCGTCGGTGGAGCAGACAGCGGGGGAGTCGGCGTGGAGCAGCAGGACATTAGGGAGCTCAGGGTGTCGGACATCGCGCATGAGGAGTGGCCCGTGCTGGGGCCCGACGACACGGTGGAGGCCGCCATCAAGCTGTTCGCCGAGTCCGGCATCTCGGGCGTGCCCGTGGTGGAAGATGGCCGGCTCGCCGGCATCGTGACCGAGGGAGACCTGATCTTCCGCGACGCGGACATCAAGTCCCCGGGCTTTCTGGACATCCTGGGCGGCGTGATCCCCCTGGGAAGCTGGGACGATTACCGCAAGGAGTCCATCAAGAGCGCCGGCGTGACGGTCGGCCAGGTGATGACGACGGATGTCAGGACGCTCTCGCCGGACGCGACCCTGGCCGAGGCCGCGACCACCATGGCCGAGAACCGCGTCAAGATCCTGCCCGTCGCCGAAGACGACGCCCTCCGCGGCGTCGTGACCCGCATGGACATCCTTACCCTCCACGTCCTCAACCCCCGCCGCTGAGATCGCCGCGGACGGCCCCCCGAGCCGCACCTACGCGGAGATAGACCTCGACGCCGTCCGCCGCAACGTCGGAGTTCTCAAAAGCCGCGCCCGAGACGCCCGTCTGATGGCCGTCGTGAAGGCCGACGCCTACGGCCACGGCTCCGTCCCCGTCTCCCGCGCCGCCCTCGAAGCGGGTGCCGACGCCCTCGCCGTCGTCACCGTCGAAGAGGGCGCCGACCTGCGCCGCGCCGGCGTCGAAGCCCCCATCCTGGTCTTCACAGACCTCCTCCCCGACAAACTGCCCCCGGCCCGCGAGCACCGCCTCCAGGTGACGGCCCACTCGGTCGAGAGCGCGAAGCGCATCGCCGCCGTGCCCGGTCTTGCGGCGCACCTCAAGGTGAACACCGGGATGAACCGCTGGGGCGTCGAACCGTCGGAGGTGGGTGAGGCGCGGAAGATCCTCGCGTCTCAGCTTGCGGGCGTCTACACCCACTTTGCCTGCGCGGACTCGAACCCGGCGGAGACGGCGCGCCAGATGGACGTCTTCGACGCCGTCCTGGCGGACCAGCCCTTCGGCGGCGTGCCCGTCCACGCGGCCAACTCGGCGGCAACGCTTTGGCACCCGCGCTCCCGCTACGACCTCGTCCGGCCCGGGGTGGCCCTGTACGGCCTGCATCCGAAGGGGGACGAGGGGGACCCGGCCGAAGAAGGGCTGCGCCCGGCGATGGCGCTCAAGAGCTACGTCGCGGCCGTGCGGCGGCTCTCGCCGGGGGAGGGGGTCTCTTACGGGCTCACGTTCCGGGCGACGGAGCCGACCTTCGCGGCGACGGTGCCGGTCGGGTACGCGGAGGGGTATCCGCGGCAGCTCTCGGGGCGGGCGGAGGCTCTGATCGGGGG
>CAXUFZ010000223.1:0-6482 GCA_964250345.1 uncultured Rubrobacteraceae bacterium | reverse complement strand
GACGTACCCCCCATTCTCGCGCCCGACCCGCAAACCCCGCCACGTCGGCCGGAACGTCCGATGCTCCCGCTCTTGGGAGACCGGCGCAACCTCCCGACCCATACGACGCACCATCCCTTCGACGTGGTCCCGAAACTCGGCGACGCCTTCTGCGGTTTCTGCCGACACCCGGAAGGCTTCTGGAAATACCTCGCGGATGTAGTCGCGCAGCTCCTCGTCGAGGAGGTCCATCTTGTTTACGACGGTGACGGTGGGCCTGTCGGAAAGGCCGGCGGCGTGGAGCTCGGCTATGAGCGTGCCGTACGCGCCCTCCGGGTCCTCGCTGGCGTCGAGCACGATGGCGAGCAGCCGGGCCCGCGAGACGTGGCGCAGGAACTGGTTGCCCAAGCCCCGGCCCTCGCTGGCGCCGGAGATCAGACCGGGGATGTCCGCCACGACGAACGGCCCCTTGTACCCCTTCTCGTCCACCACCCCGAGCTGCGGCGAGAGCGTCGTAAACGGGTAGTCTCCAACGCGCGGGCGGGCGGCGCTCAGCACACGGAGCAGCGAGGATTTTCCGGCGTTCGGCAGGCCGACGAGGCCGACGTCCGAGAGGACCTTGAGCTCCAGACGGATCTCCCTCTCCTCGCCCGGCAGGCCCTTCTCCCGGAACGCGGGCGCCCGGCGGGTCGAGGTGGCGAAGGAGCCGTTGCCCCGGCCGCCCTCGCCGCCGCGGGCGACCACGAACTCCGCCTCCGGCTCCGAGAGGTCGGCGACGCGGCCGTCGGCGTCGAAGACCTGGGTGCCGACGGGGACGTCGAGGGCGAGGTCCTCGCCGCGCTCGCCGGCGCGGTTGTTGCCCGAGCCGTGGGCGCCGCGGTCGGCCTTTATGGCCTGGCGGCGGGCGTAGGGCTCCAGGGTGGAGAGGTCTTCGGTGGCGCGCAGGATGATCGAACCGCCGTCGCCGCCGCGGCCGCCGTCGGGGCCGCCGCGCGGCTTGTACTTCTCGCGGTTGAAAGAGACGCTGCCGTCGCCCCCGCGCCCGGCGCGGACGACGAAACGGGCTTCATCGACGAACTGCAAAGGGGCTAGAGACCCCCGGTGCGCTCGGTGGTCAGGCCGTGGCCTCCTGCAAGACGGGCTCCTCCACGACGTTCACCACGCTCTTGCCGCGCGACCGCGCGAAGTCCACCCGGCCGCCGACCTTGGCGAAAAGGGTGTCGTCGGAGCCCTTGCCGACGTTCTGGCCCGCGCGCACCTTCGTGCCGCGCTGGCGGATGATGATGCTGCCGGCCTTGACCGTCGTGCCGCCGTAGGCCTTTACGCCAAGCCGCCGACCCTCGGAGTCGCGGCCGTTCCTGGAAGAGCCGCCGCCTTTTTTATGAGCCATTCGAAACCTCCAGAACCTTCACCCGGGTCTGCTCCTGGCGGTGCCCGGTCTTCTTCCTGCTGTTCTTCTTCGGCGTGTACTTGTAGATGTGGATCTTCTTGCCCCGCAGATGCTCCAGGATCTCGACCCGGGCCGTCCTGGCCCCCAGATCGAACCCGTCGTCATCCGCCACGAACCCGACCGGCAGCTCGACCGAATCCCCCACGTCGCCCTTGACGCGATCCAGGACCAGTTCCTGCCCCTCCGTCACCCTGTACTGTTTTCCGCCGCTCTTCACAACCGCAAACATCGACCGCTCCTAAGATTTTACGAGACCCGATAAAAGCCCATACCACGCTTCACGGCTAGAGAGTATACCCTCCACCGCCCGCCCCGACCACCGTCGCAACGGGACCCGTCGTGCGGTGAATGGTTCTGCGCGTTGCGAGTAGAGAATAGTGAGTAGAGAGTAGAAAAAGCCAGTCCCGGGTCCTTACTACTCACTACTCTCTATTCACCACTCTCTGGGAGGCGCGCAGCGTCGACCTCACACTTTCGGATGTTTCGACGCTTCGGCGCGGGAGCGCATGGCGATGCTCGTGAGGAGGCCGAGGGACATGACGCTTACGACGAGGCTGCTTCGGCCGTAGGAGATGAAGGGGAGTGGGATGCCGGTGACGGGCATGATGCCCATGGTCATGCCGACGTTCACGAGGACGTGGAAGAGGAACATGGTGGCGATGCCGACCGAGATCAGGACGCCGAAGCGGTCGCGAGAGATGGTCGCGACGTGCAGGATGCGCCAGATGAGGAAAAAGAACAGGACTATGAGCGCCATGCTCCCCACGAACCCCACCCTCTCGGCGAGGTTGGAGAAGATGAAGTCCGTCTCGACCTCGGGCAGGAAGCCCAGGTTGGAGAGGGTCGTGGCGTCGAAGCCCTTGCCGGTGATGCCGCCGGAGCCTATCGCCATCTTCGACTGGGCGACCTGGTAGCCCCACTCGCCCGCCTCATCCGGGTTCAGGAACGATGTGAGGCGGGCGACCTGGTACTCCTCCAGGATGCCGAGCTTGACGCCGGCCACCAGCGAGAGGAAGGCCGCGAGGACGAGGCCGCCGACCTGGATCAGGCGCGCCCCCGCCACGTAGGCCATCACCAGAAAGACCGCCCCGAAGACCGTGGCCGTGCCGAGGTCGGGCTGCGCCAGCACCAGAAGACCCGGGACCGCCATGATGCCGATGGCCTTGAAGAAGACCCCGTACTCGCCCACGGCCTTCTCCGCGAAGAACCCGGCGAGCACCACGATCATGAGCGGCTTCGCGAACTCCGAGGGCTGCACCCGCACGAACCCGAGGTCCAGCCAGCTCGTCGAGCCGTTGACGGTCGTGCCGACCAGCGTCACCGCGAGAAGCATCACGATGACGAGCCCGTAGATAGGTCGCAAGAACCGCCGCCAGAAGCGGTAGTCGATGACCGCCAGCGGCACGGCCCCGGCGACGCCGGCGATGAAGCCTATGGCCTGATCGGTGACGTAGTTGGCGTTGGGGTTGGCCGCGTAGACCGCCAACATGCCAAAGCCGCAGAGCGCCAGGGCGACGAGGAGGAGCGGGAAGTCCATCAGCCGCCACAGCCGCGGGTTCTCTTTCTTGGTCTTCCTGGCCTCCCGGCGCAGAAAGTCCTCGCGCGTCAGGCTCATTTGCTCTCCCAGACCCGGCTCTTCACGTTGACGACGCCCAAAAGCCATCCCCCTACCAGATAGGCCAACACCGCGTTCAACAAAGCATCCGGCAGCAGGCCGGCCACCGCGTACTCCGCCACCGGCGGCCCGGTCAGGCCGGCCAACCCCCTCGCCGTCCAGCTCAACAGGTCGTATGCGACGACCGCGACCGCGACGACCTGGGCGAGCAGCACCCGCTCCGTGCCCTTGCGCCTGACGGCGCTCACCCTCGTCGCGAGCGCCCCGGCCACGAGACCGCCGAGCGCCCCGACGCCGAACAGCCCGCTGCCGAGCGCGTCGAGCAGTATACCGCCGAAAAAGCCGAGCAGGACGGCCTGGAGGTCGCGTAACTGCGAGACGGCGAAGACCACCCCGATCAGGGCGAAGTTCGGCGAGACGTAGCCGAAGGTTAGCGGCGGCCCGAGCACCGCCTCCAAAAGCGCGGCGACGGCCACGACGATGGCGGCGCGGACGACGGAGGCCTGCTCTACCACCCCCCTCAGCCCTCCTGGCCGGACCAGCCGGTGATAACCCTGACCTCTTCGAGGTCGTCCGGGTTGATGGCGGGGTCCACCACGATCTTCTTGAACTGCTCGATGTCCTGCTCGGTCGCGGACTCCACACGCCCCACGTAGAGGCCCGGCGGCTGCAAGAGGTCCATCCCGGCGGACCTGCCGCTCGTGACCACGTAGTCGCCCTCTTCTGCTCTGGCGCCGAAATCCACGTAGTCCACCCCGAAGTAGCCCTCCAGGTTGGTCTGGAGCTTGCCCTGACCGTAGGAGGCGTCTTCGTCCGTGACGGCCGGCGAGAGCGTCCCGGAGCTCGGGTCGAACTCGGCGGGCGGGATGATCCTGACGCCCGCCGCGTACAGGCGGTCCGTCAGCAGTACGACCTGGGCCGTGTTGCGCGACACGTCGGTGGTGCGCCCGACAAGCGTATTCTCACCGACCACGACAGGCTGGTCGGCCTCGATCCCGTCCTCCGTGCCGACGTCTATGACGATCCTCTCGGTGAACTGATCCCCCACGGGCGCCACGACCCTCGCGAGGGGGCCGTACTGGTAGGCGGACCTCTCCCCCTCCAGCAAGCCGCGTAGCCGGTCGTTCTCCCGCTCCAAACTGGAGGCCCGGGCGGCGAGCGCCTCCGTGTCGCGCAGCCTGTCGCGCAACCGCTCCTCCTCGCTGTCGTCGAGGGCGCCCGCGACCCTGTCCCTGGTCTCCGCGACGGGCTCGAAGAGCGCCCCGACGGCGCCGCGCACGGGCTGCAAGACCTCGGCCGCGCCGAGCTGGACGGTGTGCAGGGGGCCGCAACCGCCTTCCGTCGAGCAGTCGCCCTCCTTGACGTAAACGGTGAAGAGCACGAGGCTCACCACGCACAGGGCGCAGAGGGCCGCGAGGCCGCTGGCGGCGCTGGACTTCCTCCGGCCCAAACCCAAATCGCCCTAGGCCGAGGAGAGCGCGCTGCGGTAGAAGTCGATCTCCTCCAGCGAACGCCCGCTCCCGATGGCGACGCACATCAGCGCGTCGTCGGAGACGTGCACCGGGATGCCGGTCTCCCGCCGCAGACGCTCGTCGAGGTGCCGCAAGAGGGCGCCGCCGCCGGCGAGCACCATCCCCCGATCCATGATGTCCGAGGCCAACTCCGGCGGCGTCCGGTCCAGCGTGTCGCGCACCGCCGCGACGATGGCGTCCACCGGGATGCTTATGGCCTCCCTGACCTCCTCGCTCGTTATGACGACCGTCTTCGGGAGGCCCGTGACGAGGTCGCGGCCCCGGATCTCCGCCGACTCCTCGTCCTCCAGCCGGAAGGCGCTGCCGAGCTCTATCTTGAGCTGCTCGGCCGTCTGGGTGCCGATAGCGAGCTTGTACTCCTTCTGGATGTACGTCGAGATCGCGTCGTCCACGTCGTCGCCGGCGATCCGAATGGAAGACTTCGTCACGATGCCGCCGAGGGAGATCACCGCGACCTCGCTAGTCCCCCCGCCGACGTCCACGACCATCGACCCCTGCGCCTCGTTGACGGGCATCCCCGCCCCGATGGCCGCCGCGAGCGGCTCCTCGATGGTGTAAGCCTGCCGCGCCCCCGCCGACTCCGTGGCCTCCTTGACGGCCCGAAGCTCGACCCCGGTGACGCCGGACGGCACGCAGACGACGACCCGCGGTCCGACGAGCGAGCGGAAGAAGAGGCGTTGCTTCTGCACCTTGCGGATAAAGTAGGCGAGCATTTTCTCGGTAACTTCGAAGTCGGCGATGACGCCGTCTTTGAGGGGGCGTAGGGCGACGATGTTGCCCGGGGTGCGCCCGAGCATCCGTTTGGCGGCCGAGCCGACGGCCACGACCTTGTCGGTCTTGTTGTCGATGGCGACGACCGAGGGTTCGGAGAGCACGATGCCCTGCCCCTTCACGAACACGAGCGTGTTCGCCGTGCCCAGGTCTATCGCGACGTCCCGCCCGAAGAGTCCTCCAAACATTCCCGCCCCATCCGTCCTTTGTTCTGCGCCCCGGCCGCCCGGCGCGGCTAGAGCATACCGTGTTCCTTCATACTAAAGTACCCGTCGCCCAGAATCACGTGATCCAGGACCTCTATCCCGATTATTTCCGCGGCCTCCACGAGCCGCCGCGTGACGTCCCGGTCCTCGCGGCTGGGCTCTACCCGGCCGCTCGGGTGGTTGTGGGCCAGGACTACGCTCGCGGCGCTGGCCCTTATGGCCGGCTTGAACACCTCGCGCGGATGAACCAGGGAAGAAGAAAGCGTGCCCACCGAGATCGTCGGATATTCCATGACCTCGTTCTTGGTGTTCAAGAGCACGGCGACGAAGTTCTCCCGGTCAAGATTGGCGATCCGCCCCCTCAAAAGACCCTCCACGTCCGCGGGTGAGGATATCACGGGACGCCCGGGGTTACGAACCCGACCGAGCCGCTTCCCGAACTCCACCGCGGCCAGTATTATGCACGCCTTAGCCTCCCCGATCCCGGGGGTCTGGACAAGGTCGTGGACGTTCGTATTGTGCAACCCGAAGAGGTCGCCGTGGGTGGAGATGACCTCGCTGGCGAGTTCGACGGCGGTCTTCTCGCGGTTGCCGATCCCGAGGAGGATGCCGAGAAGCTCGGCGTTGGAGAGCGCGCCGGGCCCGGCCTCCAGGAGCCGCTCGCGCGGGCGGAGCTCTGGCGGGAGCTGCTTGATCGTGTAGCGGCGACGTTCCATGGTTGCGTCTGTTATCGACGCGCGCGGCTCAATACTGGAGGACGTCGAAGCCGGCGAGCATCCGGCCCGTCAACGCGAGGGGCAGGCCGACGACGTTCGTGTAGTCGCCCCCGATCCACTCGACGAAACCGGCCGCTCGCCCCTGTATGGCATACCCGCCGGCCTTCCCAATCCCCTCCCCGTAACGCGCGTAAGCCAAAGCCTCCCGCTCCC
>CAXUFZ010000222.1:0-6508 GCA_964250345.1 uncultured Rubrobacteraceae bacterium | reverse complement strand
ATCCCCGCCTCCGTATCCGCGGGTTCGTCCCGGCCCGCGTCCCCAGCCAGCGTACCGCGGACGGTATTCGCGAGCGGCCTGAAGGTCAACCCCGCGCCGACGGCCCGGCCCACGTCCGCGGCGAAGATGCCCGCCAAGTCCCCCGTAACCCAGAACGGCAGATCCTGCCACGGCTCCACGCCCGCATCGAGCAAGAACTCCTCGGACGCCCACGCGAACCGGGCGTCGCTTCCCGTCGCATCGCGGATGCCCTCCAGCATCCCGCGCATCGTGAGCCCCTGCTCCGGTCCCGTGGCGTTGAAGACGCCGATCTGGCGCTCCTCGGTCATGCGGACCATCCAGCCGGCGAGGTCGCGGGCGTCGACGAGCTGCACCGCTTGGTCCGGGTCTCCGGGCGCCAAGACCTCTCCGCCCTCGGAGACCCGGCGGCACCAGTACGGGAAGCGGTCCGTGTAGTCGTGCGGGCCGACGATCATGCCCGGGCGGACGACTAAGGTCCGCCCGGGGAACGCCGCCTCCGCCGCGCGCTCGCAACCGACCTTGAGATTGCCGTAGAGGTCCATCTCCACCTCATCCGGCTCCGGTTCCGGCGGTTCCAGGACCGGTGTTTCCTCGTCGAAGCCGGACGCGCCGAAGTCCTCGTAGACGGAGATGCTGGAGACGAAGGCGTAATGGTCCACCGCGTCCGCCAAGAGCCCGGCCGAGGCCCGGACGTCGCGCGGCAGGTAGCCGCTGACGTCTATGGCCGCGTCCCAGCTTCGCCCCCGCAACTCGGAGAGGTCGCCGCTTCGGTCGCCCTTGAGTTCTTCCACGCCGGGGAACATGCCCGCGCCGCTGACGCCCCGGTTGAAGGTCGTAACCCGGTGCCCGCGTTCGAGCACCGCCCCGACCAGGTGCCGTCCGAGAAATCGCGTGCCGCCCAGTATCAGGATGTCCACCTAAACCTCCTCCCAGAAGCCCGCCCACCACTCGGCATGCGGCATTTCGCTATCGAGGGCGACACGCCGTACCTCCGTGACATCCAGCGGCAAGCGCCGGAACTCGGCGTTCAGACGGCCTTCCTCCAGAGAGACGAACGCGTACTCTGCTACTGGCGGGTTGAGGCCGACGCTGCCCGGGTTGGCAACCGTTGTTTCTCCGTGCCGGCGCAGGAGCGGCTCGTGCGTGTGCCCGCCGGCCATGACGGTCGCTTCGTAGCCGGAGATCATGCGGTCCAGCTCCTCGCCCGGTGTCGTGGCGACGATAACGTCGTCGAACGAACGCGGCGAGCCGTGGAAGCAGAGGAGCTCGTTGTCCGGACCAAAAGAGACGTCCAGCGTCGGTTGGAAGCTGCGGATAAAGTCGAGGTGCTCCGAAGCGAGTTGCTCGGAGCACCAGCGGTCGATCTCCGCGAACTTCCGTGCGTCGCCCACCTTCGCAACGGACAGCGGACGTAGCAACTCGTCGTCGGCGTTGCCCATAACGACGGGGCATTCGAGCTCACGTAGGCGCTCGACGGTCTCGCGCGGTTGGGGGCCGGTGGCGGCCACGTCGCCGAGGCAGACGATGCGGTCGGGACGCTCGCGGGATACGTCTTCGAGCACGGTTTCGAGGGCGGTCAGGTTGCCGTGGAGGTCCGAGATCAGGGCCACCCGCAAGAGCGCCTCCTCCCGCGCCGCCGGACGTTAGCCCCCGGCGACCTCGTCTGGGCGGCTGACGACCCTGTCGATGACGCCGTACTCGACGGCCTGCTCGGGGCTGAGGATGTAGTCGCGGTCGGTGTCGTTTTCGATCTTCTCAAACGGCTGGCCGGTCTTCTCGGCCATGATCTCGTTGATCCTGCGCTTGGTGAAGACGATCTCCTTGGCCTGGATCTCCACGTCCGAAGCCTGCCCCCCGATCCCGCCCTGAATGGCCGGCTGATGAAGCAGAATCCTCGTGTTCGGCAACGCGCTCCTCTTGCCCTTCGCCCCCGACGCGAGCAGGAACGCCCCGGCCGAGGCCGCCATCCCCAGCGCCGTCGTCGCCACGTCGGCGCTGACGAACTGCATGGTGTCGTGCATGGCGAGCATCGCCGGGATGCTGCCGCCGGGCGAGTTTATGTAGACGTTTATGTCCTGCTCCGGATCCTCTGAGTCGAGGTGCAAGAGCTGCGCCATGACGACGTTCGCGATCTGGTCGTCTATCGGCGTCCCGATGAAGATGATCCTGTCCTTCAAAAGCCGCGAATAAATGTCCATCGTCCGCTCGCCCCGCGGACTCTGCTCCGTCACGTAAGGAACGACCAACCTCGGCCCGGATGTCATCTGAAGTCCTCCTTCTCGTCCGCCTTCAAGCTATACTCCCAGACAGTAGCACTGTTGTAGTGTTTTGGCAAGTTTTGTGTAGCGTTTTGGAGGTAAGGGACGTTGGAGCCGGATCTTTTGCGGGTGCTCAGGACGCGGGCGGTGATGAGCCAGGAGCAGTTGGCGGACAGGAGCGGGGTGGCGCGGGACACGATCTCCAAATTGGAGACGGGCCAGCGCCGGGCTTACCCTTCCACCATCCGTAAGCTCGCCCTCGGCCTAGACGTGAAGCCGCAGATGCTCATGGGAGGCGTGGAATACCTCGATGGACCGCCTGTGGAAGACGCTGAAGACGAAGCGCCAAAGAAGGCCGACCCCGACAGGAAGATCGGGTTCTAAGACCATCTCCTCCGCGGGTACGATGCGCGTCGGGTTGATAGAGGGTGTGCAGCAGGTCGGCGAGGCCGCCTGGCGACCGCTGGAGCCGCCCGATTTCCCTTTCTTCGACTACGAGTTCCTCGACGCCCTTGAGACATCCGGCAGCGTCGGTCGGGGCAGCGGGTGGACCCCGGTCCACCTCGTCTGCGAGACCGACGGCCAACTCGTCGGCGCCCTCCCCCTCTACCTCAAGACCGACTCCTACGGCGAGTACGTCTTCGACTGGGAATGGGCCCACGCCTTCCACCAGCACGGCTTGTCTTACTACCCAAAACTCGTGGCCGCCGTCCCCTTCACGCCCGCCACCGGACCCAAGGTGCTCATCCGGCCCGACGCCGACCGCGAGGCCGTCACGCGGGTCCTGCTAGACGCGGCGCGGGAGATTGGCGAGGAGAACGGGGCGAGCTCCACGCACGCCCTCTTCGTGCCGGAAGAAGACCTCGGTGATTTCGAGCAGCGCGGATTCGCTGTCCGTCACTCGCTCCAGTTCCACTGGCGAAACAGAGGCCACGGGTCGTTCGAGGACTACCTCGGGGCGCTTACGAGCAAGCGTCGGCGCCAGATCTCGCGCGAGCGCCGCCAGCTGGACGAGGACCTCACCATAGAACGCCTCACCGGCGACGCCCTGACGCCCGGCCACGCCGACATCATGTACCGCTTCTACATGGCAACGGCGGATAGGAAGTGGGGCTCCCCCTACCTCAACAGACCGTTCTTCCGCGAGGTCTTCGAGACGATGAAAGACCGCCTCCTCTTCGTCCTGGCCCGCGACGCGTCGGGCCGTCCCGTCGCCGGGACCATAAACTTCTACAAAGACGCCAAGCTTTTCGGCCGTCACTGGGGAGCCGTCCAGGACCGGCGGAACCTTCATTTCGAGCTCTGCTACTACCAGACCATCGAGTTCGCCATCGAGCGCCGCATGAAGCTCTTCGAGGCCGGAGCTCAGGGGGAACACAAACTCGCCCGCGGCTTCCTCCCCACCATCACCTACAGCGCCCACGAGGTTCGCCACCCGGCCTTCAGGCAGGCCATCGGACGTTTCGTGGAGGAGGAAAAGGAGTACCTCGACCGTTCCGTAGAGGAGTATTCCAGGCACGACCCGTACAGGGACTGACCGCCGAGAGAAGGGGGATGGGATGACCGAGAGGTCCGGGATCGTCGTGGACGACGCCACGCGGCGCAAGGCGGTCGTGGCGGCTACGGTGGGTAACTTCGTCGAGTGGTACGACTTCACGATCTACGGCTACTTCGCGACCGTTATCGCGGCGCTGTTCTTCACGGCGGAGGATCCGCTGACCTCGATCTTGGCGACGTTCGCGATCTTCGGGGTGGCGTTCGTGGTGCGCCCGATCGGGGCTTTGGTGATAGGCAGCATCGGGGACAGGATCGGGCGCCGGGCCACGCTCTCGGGCGTGGTCCTGCTGATGAGCGGGGCGACGTTCCTGATCGGGGTGGCCCCCACCCAGGCGCAGGTCGGCGTCCTCGCCCCGATCATCCTTGCGCTGGCCCGGGCCCTGCAGGGGTTCTCGGCGGGCGGGGAGTTCGGCGGGGCGACGTCCTTCATGGTCGAGTACGCCCCCGAGGAGCGGCGCGCCCTCTACGGGAGCTGGCAGGCGTTCACGCAGGGGGTCGCCGCCGCCGTCGGCGTCACGCTCGGGGTGGTCCTCTCGACGGCCCTTCCGGCGCAGGCCTTCGAGACCTGGGGCTGGCGCATACCCTTCCTCGTGGCGCTACCGTTCGGGCTGATCGGGCTCTACCTCAGGCTGCGGCTGGAGGACACGCCCCACTTCCGGGCCGTCAGGGAGTCGGCCGAGGTCGAGAGCGCCCCGCTGCGCGAGACCCTCAGCACCCACGGCCGCGACATCCTGCGCGTCGTCGGGTGCATCGTCTTCGGGACGGCGCTTACGTACCTGCTCATCTACCTGCCGACCTACATGACCACGACCGTCGGCTTAGAGCAGCCCCAGGCCCTGGCCGCCAACCTCGCCGGCATCTTCTGCCTGCTGGCGCTCTGCCCGATCTCGGCGATCCTCTCCGAACGGGTGGGCCGCAAACCGTTCCTGGTCGCCCCGGCCTTCGGCGCCGCGGTGCTCGCGTTCCCCATCTTTCTGCTGCTTCAGGGAAGCTACGGGTTCGTCCTGCTCGCGCACGCGCTGGTCGGCTCCCTCATCGGGCTCTTCGGCGGCGCCTACCCGGCCGCGTTCTCAGAGCTCTTCCCCACCAACGTCCGCTACAGCGCGCTCTCCATAGGCTACAGCGTCTCCGTCTCCATCTTCGGCGGCTCGGCACCCCTGATCTTCACCTTCCTCCTCCAACGCACCGAGAGCCCCATCTCGCCCGCCATCTACGTCCTCCTCGCCGGCGCAATCTCCACCGCCGCCGCCCTAACCATGCCCGAGACCGCCGGAGAACCGCTAAGAGACGTGTAGAAGCCCCAACGTCGACCTCTCTAAGCCCCGAGAGTAGGGAAGGGCTTCTCGGGTTTCCGACTCCCGACTCCCGAAGCGAGCGCAGGCGAAGCCTGGGCGAGCGCCTCCCGACTCCCGACGAACGGGAGCCCCGAACCCACCCCGGCTACTCTTTCCTGTACGGCTTGCCGACCGCGGCGGGGGCAATAGCGCGTCCTCCGAAGACGGCGAGGGCGACGATGGTGAGAACGTAGGGGAGCATCTGGATGAACTCGCGGGGGATGAACTCCTCCTGGACGCGGATGGTTATGGCGTCGGCGAAACCGAAGAGGAGTGCTGCGAGGGTGGCGCCGACGGGGTTCCAGCGGCCGAAGATGAGGGCGGCGAGCGCGATGAAGCCGGCCCCGCTGGTCATGCCTTCGGTGAAGGCGGAGAGCTGGCCCATGGAGAAGTAGACGCCGCCGAACGCCGCGCAGAGGCCCGAGAGCGCCACGCCCGCGTAGCGCATCCGGTAGACGCTGATGCCGGCCGTGTCCACGGCCTCGGGCGCCTCGCCCGTGGCGCGGAGGCGGAGGCCGAAGGGGGTGCGGAAGACGACGAAGAGGACGAGGGGGACGAGGAAGTAGGCGACGTAGACGATCGGGCTCTGGTCGAAGAAGACCGGGCCTATGATCGGTACGTCCGAGAGCAGCGGGACGGCGTAGGCCGGGAAGTTGGGAACGCGGGGGGAGGTTCCGCCGCGTCCAAACACTACTTCCATGAGGAAGCCTGTGCCGCCGAGGGCTAGCAAATTTATGGCGGTGCCCGAGATGATCTGGTCGGCCTCGAACGTCACGCACATTACGGCGTGGATGAGGCCGAAGAACAGGCCCGCGGCTAACCCGGTCGCGAGCCCGACGAGCGCGCTGCCGCTGGCCCACGCGCCGGCCGCCCCGGCGAAGGCGCTTATGAGCATCATGCCTTCGAGGCCGATGTTGACGACCCCGCTGCGCTCGCTGAACAGGCCGCCGAGGGCGGCGAAGATCAGGGGCGCCGCGCTCCGGATCGTCGCCGCCAGCAAAGCCACCGCCGCCGCGAGGAAGGACTCCACTATCGGCCCAGTCCCGCGTCGATGCGCGTGCCGGAGGCCAGGGCGCGGGCGCGCTTGCCGGCGACCACCTCGATCAGCTTGGTCGCCGTCACGAAGAGCAATATGATCGCCAGCAGCACGTCGGCGAGCCTCAGCGGCACGTCGGTCGCGAACTGCATCTCCTGCGCCCCAGACGCCATCCCCCCGAAGAGCAACGCCCCGAACACCACGCCGACCGGGTGGTTCCGGCCGAGCAAAGCAACCCCGATCCCGTTGAAGCCCAAATTAGCCACGAACGGTATCGTCATCTTCCCGTAGACCCCCATCAC
>CAXUFZ010000221.1:0-6515 GCA_964250345.1 uncultured Rubrobacteraceae bacterium | reverse complement strand
CCTCACCCGCCGCCTGGCCGGCGCCCTGTCCGACCTCGCTCGCGGCCTCCCCCGCGCCTTCGCCGACCTGCTGGGTGGCCTGACCGGCACCCTCGCCTACGTCTTCGACCGCGGACTGGGCACCGGAGCCAACGTCTTCGACCGCTTCGCCCGTGCTCTCGACGGCTTCGCCGGCACCGGAGCCGACGTCTTCGACGGCGGAACCAGCGCCCTCGCCGACGTCCTCGACCGCGGACTGGGCGCCTTCGCCCCCGTCCTCCACAGCCGACCCGGCGCCCGAGCCGACATCCTCGACCGCGGAGCCCGCACCGGAACCGACGTCGGCGACGGCCTGGTTGGCCCCCTCGCCGACGAGCTCTCCGGCACCAGAACCGATGTCCTCGACCGCCGCGTTGACGCCTTCACCGACGCGTTGACCGGCACCCTCGCCGACGTCTTCGACGGCGGAACCAGCGCCCTCGCCGACGTCCTCGACCGCGGAGCCCACGCTCTCCACCAACTTCTCCACGATCTGGGGGTTGCGGTCTATGGTCGTGAGAACCCGGTCGATGATCGCGGTGACATTGTCCAGGCGGACCTTGAGGAGCGCCTGGGCCTCCACGCCCGTAATGACGAGCTTCACCCGGCCGAGGTAGGCGTCGACACCGACGGAGAGCTCCACGAGATCCAGCACCTTGGCGAAGAGGTTGACCTTTGCCCGGAGGTCGTTGAGCTCGAAGTTGATCTCATCCACTTTTATTACCGGCACGTCGAGCAACACGTCCGGGATCTTGCCGTTCATCACCGCATCGTCGTCGTCGTACTCCAAGACGTAGTCCGCGTACGCCTTCTCGGGGATCGTCTGATCGCTGGGGATGTTGTTCGCGTAGCGGTATTCCTCGTTCTTTTGAACGGAGGTTCGCGGGTCGTTTTTGCGAACCGGAGCGTTGTCCTTTACGTCGTCCAGCCCCCCACCCTGCTGTCCTTGGGTTTGCTGGGACTGGCCGTTCGCCGGCTGATTCTGCTGATCCTCTTGCCCCTGCTGCTCGTCTTGCTGCGACTGCGTCGCCTGATCGGAGCTTTCCGATGCCACCCGAGGACCCCCCATTACTGGTTCGAGACCGACTACTGTTTATTGTGCCATTCCGCATACGCTCGCAAACCCCGGCGGTGATCCAACCAGACATCTGCTCCGTAACGTTTTGCCGCGCTTCGTGAACTTGGACGAAACCGGGCGTCTTTCGGTTACGCCTTTTCTCGCCTCGTGCGTTAATTTTTTGGACGGGGTCGGGGGCGTCGGGTGTAACCGTCGGGGTTCTTCCCCTGTCTGGAGTGTTGAAGCCAGGCCACGAAAAGGAGGAAGAACGGTGAACCACGCAGAGCGCCACGACCCGTTCGCGGGGCTGAAGGGCGACGCCGAGGGCTACAAGGTCTTCGACGAGCGCTACGAGAGCGTCGGCCGAGTGGACGACCTTTTCGTCGACGAGGGCGACAGGCCGCTCTACATAGGGGTCAAAACGGGGTTACTGGGCACGAAATCCACCCTCGTTCCGGTGGAGGTCTTGCGCGTCAACGACAGGCGCCGGGTGGTCGAGGTCGCGGACTCCCACGAGCAGATAAAGCACGCCCCGAGCTTCGGCGAGAACGAGGAGCTAACGCCCGAGCTGGAGGAGAAGGTCCGCGTCTACTTCGGCCTCCGATCCCCCCAAACCTCCGCCGACCACAGCCCAGCAGACCACACCACCGACGGCGACCAAGCCCCCGGCGGTCGGGTCGACCTGGTCCCCGGCGAGAGAAAAGCCTCGGAACCCCTCAAAGCCTCCCCGTCTCCGCCGACCGTCGCGGGTCCCCCGGAGACCGACACGGAGCCGGGCAAAGAGTGGGCACGCGGCACAGAGGGACACAGATCCGAAGGGGATGAACGCGTCGGGGGCCACCGGACGAAGGCCCGCCGTCTGAGAAGGTAGGTCGGCGCTGTCGCGCCTCCCCGGGGGTCGTAAACCTCCAAGAACTTTTGCGACCCCCGACTCCCGGGGGTTCTAGACGAACTTCTTGTATACCCCAATATTCGACGTGTCGCGGACGCCGAGGGCCTCTTTTAGCTCGTTCAAAGTGGCGCCGCGGCGGAGGAGGCGGACGGCGAAGGTGTGGCGCAGGATCATGGGCGAGACGCGCCACATCCCGACCTGGTCGCAGCGCTTCCAGATCGCGCTCTGCAAAGACTTCGACGTGGTAACGGGCCTGGCCGCGCGCCCGACGACGAGCTCAGGCGTCTCGTCCTCGCGCATCGCGAGGTAACGCCCGACGGCCTCGGCGCCCCCCGGCGAGAGGCGCCTGGCCCTCGGGGTGAGGTGGGAACCGGGACCGCCGAGCTGCACCTGGGCCGCTTCGAGGTCCACGTCGTCCTTGAGGAGGCCCCGGATCTCGCCGACCGTCACCCCGGTGTCCAGCATGAGCCTGATGACCGCCGCGTCCCTGGCCGCGTCGAGCCCGTTTATGGGGAAAGACAGCAGTTGCTCGGCCTCCTCGTCCTCCAGAAAGACGATCTTCTGGTCCAGCGGCTGGTGCATCGGCTCGATGGGATCGAAGTCCAGATCCGCGTCGGACGAAGTCCTTGCCCAATCCAAAAAACGCCTCACGGCGGCATCTTTACGGTAGACGGTAAAGCGCTTGCGGTCGCCCCCCAGCAGGCTGTTCCGAAACTCCATCACCGTCCCGACGCCTATGGCCTCGGCTTCGGTCACGTCCCGTTCGGCGAGAAAGCGGGAGAACTCGCGCAGGTCGGCCACGTAGAACTCCGCCGTGCGCGGGCTGGTAGCCGGGTCGTCGGCGAGCCGGTCGGCGAACTCCTCGATAAGATCCTTTATCTTCATGTGGACCATTCTAACGGGAAATTCGCCCCGACTGTTATACTCCCGAGGCGTGTTCGGCGGACGCAAAATCGCGATGCTCCTCTTCTCCCTGGCGGCGCTCGGCCTCCTCTCTCTGCCGATCTGGCCGGGCAAAGAGACGGCCACGGTCGAGCTGCGGACGGCCGAGGTGCGCAACGCCAGCACGCTGCTCGGCGAGAACCTCTCCAACCCTGACGTCCCTCTGCCGGACATGCAACCCGCCCGGGATCCGTCCGCCGCGGGAGCCATGACGCTCACGGTGCCGAAGCTCGGCCTGCGCGACGTCGCGGTCCCGTCCGGCTCCCGGCAGTCTCAACTCGACCGCGAGGGCGTCCTCCACGTGGGCGACACCGGCCTCCCGTGGGAAGAGGGCTCGAACACGTTCATCGCGGGCCACGCCCTCGGCTTCCCCCGCACCCGCGTCCCCCGCGCCTTCCGCGACCTCGGCGACCTCGCGCCGGGCGACGAGATCCTCATAAAGAGCGTCGACGGCCACGGCTACACTTTCAGGGTCTACGACCGCCTGACCGTCGAGCCCGACGACACCTGGGTAACGGACCCCGTCGAAGGCCGAACCGTCGTCTCGCTCCAGACCTGCGTCCCGATCCCCACCTTCGAGAACCGCCTGATAGTCCGCGGAGAGCTGGTCTCCTAGCACGCCGTCTGCGGCGTGCTACTTCTTCGCGTGGCGTTCGATGGCGTCGTGGGCGGCGTTGATCTCGGCGGTCACCCGCTCGGCGCGTACGCGCTTCTCCGGGTCGGAGAACCTGTCGGGGTGGAACTTCTTGACGAGCTCGCGGCGCTTGCGGTCCACCTCGCCCATCGGGGCGCCGGGCATCAGGCCGAGCCGCTCGTAGGCGGAGAGCACGCTGGGCGGGTACTTGAGCGGCGCGAACGACGGGGATGAAGTCCAGTTGGAGGCGCGCTCCCTGAAACCTTGGGAGCTGCGCCGACGCTCCGAGCCCGGCGTTTCGGAAGAGCGGTCGTCCTCCGTCCGGCGGCGTTCTTCGTTGCGGCGGAGTTCTTCCTGGGCCCCTCTAAGGGCAGCCTCGAAGGCGCTACGGAGCGTCTCGCCGCGTTCGCGGCCGGTGCGGAGGCGTTCGCGGACACGCTCGTCCTCCTGGAGGTTGGAGAGGAAGCCGCTCGCCAGGCGGCCGAGGCGACGCGGGATGCTCACTGGTCGCGGTCGTTCCAGTAGTCGTCGGAGTTGGAGAGCGGGCCGGGTCGGCGGAGGACCTGGGTGTCGTCCTCGTTCGCGTTGTTTATGACCTGGGTGTCGTCCTCACCGGCGGTGGGGACCTCGGCGGGCGCGGGGTCTTCCTCGATCTCCGGCAGGCCGAAGAAGCCGCGGACCATCTCGATGTCCTGGATGCCGGACTCGGCGCCCGAGATCTTGCGCTCCTGCTCGGCGACGCCGAAGTTGCGGGCCTCGCGGGCCTTGCGGATCTCGTCCTCCAGGTTACGGATGACGTCCTCCGTGTCGTCCTTGAGCTCGCGGATGCGGTTCTGGCTGAGCTCTATCTCGGACTCGAGCCTGGACTCCCTGGCCCTGGTGGACGACTCCAGCTCCTCTATGTTTATGCCGGCGGCCTCTAGCGTCTGGCGCACGATGCGCACGGCGGCCGGCCGGGGCACCTCCGGCGGCAGGTTCTTTATGACGTCGGCGGCCTTCTCGACGGTGAAGGCCCGCGAGTGCGGGCCGCTCCGGTCCCCGGTCTCTTCGGCGCCGATCTCTTCGGCGGAGTAGATCGAGGTTCCCTCGCCTTCCTGCTCCCCGAACATGCGGGAGAAGAAGCCCCCCTGCCGGGTCGTGCTGCGGTCTTCGCTCATCGGGCCGCGATCCTCTCCGTAGAAGGCAGGGTCTCGACGCGCCGCGTCACCTCGTCGAGGCCGCGGCGGAAGTACGCGACCCTCTCTTTCAACTGCGCGAGGCCCGGCTCCGGCGAACCGGAGATGACCCCGCCGTCCAACGCGAGCAACTCGCCGCGCAGGTTGCCGAGCAGGCTCTCCGCGCTCTCTAGCTGGGCGTTGATCATGCTGATGCCGTCGAGGATGTCCTCGTAGCCGGCGAGCTCTCCGCGGCGGCCGTCGAGCGCCGCCTCGAACGGCGCGCGCAGGGGCGAGCCCTCTTCGAGCTTCGCGAGGTCCTTTTCGAGGCCCTTGATGCGGCCGGAGATCTCACGCCGGTTCACGCTCTCCAAATGCCGCCGGAGCGCCGCCCGCCGCCGCGCGAGCCTCGCCGCGTCGCCGACCTCCCCGATGATGGTGAAGATGTCCTCGTCCAGGAGCGGCCGGTACGCCTCGGGCAGGAGGTCCCAGCTCTCCAGGATGCCGTCTTGCAGGGTCGCGAGCCGCTTCATCTGCGGGGCGGCGATGCGGTCCTCGCGGGAGATGCGCCCGAGCTCCTTCACGTTCTCGCGCATCCGATCCAGGAGCGCCCGCCGGGCGTTGCCGCGCCGGTCCAAAAGTTTTGACCCCGTGTACACGGCCCCGGCCCCGAACAGTCCGGCCATGACGAAGCTCGGGTCCGGCGGTATGGCCGCGAGCGCGGCGAAGCCCGAGAAGGCGCCGAAGGGGACCAGGCGCAGGCCGAGCCGTGTGGTCTTTCTGCGGGCGGGGAGGCTACCCACGCCGGCCTTCCTCGCCTGCCGGATCCGGGGTCTCCCCCGCCGGCGGCTCGGCCTGGCCGGTCTCGATCGGCTCGGGCTCGCGGAGGCCCATCTCCAGCTCCATCATCTCCAGTTCCTGCTCGGCGTCGAGGCGCTTAAGGTCGATCTCGGCGGCGGCGATCTGGCGCTCCGTCTCGCTGGTGCCGAGCTCGCCGACGGCCTGGGCCTCGTAGGAGGACTGCCGGATGGACTGGCGGGCCTTCTCCAGGTCGCGCGAGGAGTCGGAGAGCGAGATCTGGGCCCGCGCGTCGTTGGCGGTGCGCAGCGCCCGCGAACGCTGGTGCTCCTCCATAAGCGCCGCCCGCTCGCGCACGACGTCGTTGTAGCGGCGCTCCTGGTCGCGGAAGGCCTGCTCCATCTCTTGCGAGTTCTTGCGGGCCTCGTCCAGCCGGCCCTCGATCTCGGCGATCTGGGCCTGAGCCTCCTGCTTCTGCTGCACGACCTCGACGGCCGCCGCCCGCTGCCCCCGCCCGGCGAGCTCGCGGGCCTGCCGCTCCTTCACAGCGATGACCTTCTGCTTGCTCGCCGCATCGTTCGCCAACATCTTCTCGTAAGCCATCGTCCGCGCCGCCGCGACCTGGAGCTTCTTCAGGTTCTCCAGCTCGTCTTGAACGGCGTTCTCCAGAAGGATCTCCGGGTTCCGCTGCTCCACCCCGGACAGAAACTTTCCAAAAAAGCCGCGGATCGCTCTAGTAAATCTTCCCATATGGGCCGCACACTCCCGGCTGTAGTCGGGCCTGCAAAGTCACTCACGAATTATAGCATCGGTACGTATCGCCCCCGAAAAGGGTTTCGGGAGCTCAGCACGGCGCTGTCGCGCCTTGTCAGCATGCTCCGCCTACGCTTTCAGCCAAACCATTTGTGGCGCGGCCTGGTGGAGACACCGCCATACGCGAGGCGGCGCGTCGTTGGGCGCGGGCGGTTCGCGAACCGCCCCTACAAGGGGACCGGGGTGGGGGCCGGTTCGCAGGGCTGC
>CAXUFZ010000220.1:0-6528 GCA_964250345.1 uncultured Rubrobacteraceae bacterium | reverse complement strand
ATGCCCACACCCAGCAGCAGGTCGCCGCTCACTTCGCACCCCCGTAACCGTCGTAGTCCACGTCTAGAAGCTTGCACGTGATCTTGAGTTCCTCCACGCGGTCGCCCGGCACCGCGTGGATGTGGTTGGACCCGTACCGGGAGAGGATCTCCTCGGCCGGCGCGTCCATCCTGGCGAAGGCGTGGGGCCACTCGTAGGTGGATTGGCGCATCAGGTCCTCGTTGGTCCCGGCGTCGTAGCCCTCGAAGGCGCCTCTCATGACGTGCATCCGGTAGCGACCATCCAGGCGGGTCAGGCGGGCGAAGGTGAAGTCGCCGGGTGCTGCCAGGTGGTGGACGGAGGCGCCGCCGGCCGGAAAGAAGAAGACCTCGGGGTAGAGGTGGACGCGGCGCAGGTTCTCCGCCGGGTCGTCGCTGCGGGCGGCGAACCAGGTCGCGTGCTGGCCCGAGTTGCAGAGGTCCCAGATGCCGCGGTCGGCGTGGTAGTGGCGAACGTCGGCGAAGAGGACGGGGGTGGCGCTGATCCCCTTGAGAAGCTGCATCGTGAGCGCCGCGTCCATGTCCGCCTCCGTCGAGCAGACGTGCGGCTCCTTGGGCCCTTCCCAGTCGTAGGGGTCGTTCAAGAAGGCCTCCGTCACGTCCATCGTGGCGAAGTGGTTGGTCAGCTCTGGCTGGGCCTTTATGCCGGAGAAGTCGAGGTTCCATTCGTCGATAAGGTCGCGCATGGCGTAGTAGGACCGGATCTGGCGCTCAAGCTTCTCGGGCGTGAGCCGGTCGCCGTCGTAGTGGACGCCGGCGGCGTGCGCTTCGAGCCATTCCCGCGCGGCGCGGACCTTGCCGCCCTCTATCCCTTCGGAGCGCCGAACGAGCTCCCACTGGTCGATCTCCTCGACGTCAACCCCGAACTTCTCCATCCACTGGTCCGGGTTGGAGACCGCCGTGTACATGCCCATCGGCCGGCCCCCGATGCGTCCGAAGGTGCTTCCCCGGAGGGAACGCACCGCCGAGGCCGCCCTCGCGTGGGCCTCGACCCTGGCGAGCACGTCTGGGTCCGAGACGTCGCCGAAGGCGCGGCCGTAGGCGCGCCCGATCTGGTCCAGCCCCCCGGCCGCCGCGAGCATCCCGACCATCCCCGGCTGCTCGGGGTTTATGTTCGAGAACAAGAGCAACGGCCCGGGCGTCTCGTTCGCGGCCAGCATCGAGAAGTGCGGGAAGGCCCAGACCGGAATGTTGAAGACGGTCAGATCCGGCCTCGCGTCGGCGACGCGGCGGGCTTCGGAGACGGCGAGGCTGTTGGACCACACGATCTCGCGGGCCCGCACGACCTCGTGGCCGGCGGCTTCGAGCGCGGCGGCCAGATCCCCCTCCACGCGCCGGGCGAACTTCTCGATATCGCGGTGGACGGACTCCCTGCCGTCGGACATCGTTAGTATGCCGATCTTCGCCATTGCTCTCCCCTCACCCTGAAGCACGAATTATGGGGCCCGGCGGAACCCCGCGCACGTCCGGCGGTCGCCTTCTACTTGATCGCCAAAGCGTTCGCCGGCGAACCGGACCCGCCCACCTTGTTCAGGGGCGCCGAGGTGAACAGCCCCTCGTAGACGCCATCTGCGGCACAGTCTTCGGCCAGGGCGTCGAGGACGAACATCTCTCCCACCGCCATGCCCAACAGCGGGATGATGCGGAAGTGCAGGAACCCTTCCACGGTCGGGTTGTCTGGGTTCGGCAGGGGCGGCAACGCCTCCAGGGCCGGGCAATCCGCCGCCACGGCGGAGATGCGATGGTCCCAGAGCCACTCCAGGGTCCGCTCTTCGGGGGAGAGGCCGGGCGAGCGAAGCTGCTCGCCCGACGCGCCGAGTTCCGCGCGGGTGTCCTCATCCCTTTCCTCGTACCAGCCGACCCATCCGGTGCGCAGGAGTAGGACGTCCCCTTCTTGCAGGGACGAGCCCTGGCTCTCCAGCGCGGCTTCGACCTCGTCGGCGGAGATCTCGTCTCGTTCTTCGTGACGAAGCGGCGTGCCGTACTCCCTGCGGTGGCGGTCCACGTCCGCCAGGACGTAGCGGCCCACGATCCCGCGGTCGGCCCAGTTGTCGATGCCGTTCTTGCTGCCCGGTCTGCCTGTGAAGTCTTGCAGCGTGCGGCCGTTGTAGTAGCCGTGCTCGGGGTGGGGCCAGTGCGAGAGCGCGTCCCACTGGGTGGATACTTGGGTGTAGAAGTTGTCGTAGTAGTCGTCGGTGCCGGGGTCGAGGTGGATGATGGTGTGCTTCATCTGCTGGCGGTTTAGGATCGGGGGGTCCGGCTTCTCCAGACTCCAGTTGAGCGAGAAGACGGCCCCTTTGCGCACGAGGCCCGCCGCCCGACGGGCGTGCTCGGGGGTGAGGAGGTTGATCGTCCCGACCTCGTCCTCCTCTCCGAAGACGCCCCACGCCGAGCCCGGGGGTTTGGATGGGTCGAGCGGGAGGTCCTTGTATCGGGGAAGGTCGTTTCGTCTCTCCGTCGTCATGCTTGCGCGTACCTCCTCGCGATCGTGCTGAGCGCCACGGCGAAGACGAGGATCCCGCCCTGGAAGATGTACTGGTAGAAGGTCGGGGCGCCGAAGATGGAGAGGCCGTTGAACGCGACGCCGATGATCAAGACACCAACCAACGTCCCGAGAATATGGAACTCGCCGTCCCTGAGGGTGGCCGAGCCGAGAAAGACGGCCGCGAAGGCGTCGAGGAGGTAGCTGTCCCCGGCGTCGGTCGAGCCGCTGCCGATGAGCGAGGCGAGCAGGATGCCGGTCAGAAACGCGCACATCCCCGAGACCACGAAGGCGGCTATCTTTACGCGGTCCACCCTGATGCCGGAGAGCCTGGAGGCCTCGGCGTTGCCGCCCACCGCCTGCATCCGCTGGCCCGCGTCCGTCCGGTTGACGAGCACCCAGAGCACGATCAGGACGGCGGCCATGATCAGGATGTTGTTCGGGATGCCGAGGACGCTCCCGAGGCTGATAAAGAAAAACGAGTCGGGGAGGCCCGCGGCGATCGGCTGCCCCGCCGAGTAAGCGTAGTTGAACCCGATCAGTATGGTTCCGACCCCGAGCGTGGCGACGACCGAGTTGACCCGGGCCTTGGTCACGATCAGGCTGTTGACCACCCCAACGAGCCCCCCCACGAGCACGACGACCACTATCGCCACCAGCACCGGCAGGTCCTGGCGCACCATGAGCCCCGTTACCAGGACGCCGGCCAAACTCGCCCCGAAGCCGATGCTCAGGTCGAGCTCGTCAACGATGAGGACCACGGTGAGGCCGCTGGCGATGATCGCCGTGAGCGCCACCTGGTTCACTATGTTGACGAGGTTCGAGAACGTCGGGAAGGCGTCGGGCGAGGCTATGGAGAACCCCACGATCATCACGGCCAAGCCGGCCAACGTCCCGTACCGCGCGAGCAGCGAGACGGCCCTCCGGCCGCCCCCTCCCTTGGGCGTGGAACCCTCCGTCTCGACGCTCACGACCCTCCCTCCGACCCGTCCGCGCGGGCGTAGCTGAACCTAAGAATCTCCTCTTTGGTCATCTTCTCGCCGGCCAACTCGCCGGTAACGCGGCCCTGGGCCATTACGAGGACCCGGTCGCAGAGCCCGATAAGCTCCTCCTCTTCCGATGAGATCACGACGACGCCCGCCCCGTTCTCGGCGAGCCCGCGGACGATGTTGTGGATCTCCGCCCGCGCCCCGACGTCGACGCCGCGCGACGGCTCGTCCAGGATCAAGAGCCGCGCGTCGCGCGTGAGCCACTTGCCGATGACCACCTTCTGCTGGTTGCCGCCGCTCAACTGCCCGACCACGGTATCGACGCTCGGCGTCTTGATGCTGAGTTGCTCTGAGACCCCGTCCGCCCGGGCGGTCGCCTTGCGCCTGTTGGTCAGCGGCAGCCACCGCCCGACCCTGAGCGACCGCAGAGACACAAGGTTGGCGTTGAAGTTGACGCTCTTGCCGAGCACCAGCCCCTGCGACCGGCGCTCCTCGGGCACGAGGCCGATGCCCCGCTTTACGGCGTCGTGCGGGTCCCGGAACCCCACCGGCTCGCCGTCCAGGAAGACCTCCCCCGAGTCGGGCCTGTCGGCGCCGAAGATCAGACGCGCAAGCTCCGTGCGCCCCGAGCCCACGAGACCCGCGAACCCGAGCACCTCCCCCGCACGCAGCTCGAACGACACCCCGCGCACGGCCTGACCCCGCCTCAAGTCGCGGGCCTCCAGCATGGGACTACGGTCCCCGGCGTCGGTCGCGCCGCCCGTTCGCGGGGCGTCCGCCAGGTCTCCCCCCACTATGTCCCGGACGAGCGAGTCTTTCGTGATGTCCTTTCGCTCCCTCGTCGCCACGCGCTCCCCGTCCTTGAAGACGGTCACCCGGTCGCACAGGTCCAGGATCTCCTCCAGGTGGTGCGAGACGTACAGGATCGAGATGCCGTCGTCGGAGAGCTCCCGGACGACCTTGAAGAGCCGTTCGGCCTCGGCCGCGGAGAGCGAGGCGGTCGGCTCGTCCATCGCGATGAGCCTGGCCTCGCGGACGATGGACCGGCCGATGGAGACCAGCCACTGGTCCGCGACGCTGAGGTTCGCTACGGGCTCGTCCAGGGAAAAGTCGATCCCGACGCGCTCGGCGGCGGAGCCGACCTGCCGCCGCGTGGCCCTCCAGTCGATAAACCCGAAGCGCGTGGCCTTCGGCAGACCCAAAGTCATGTTCTGGAGCGCGCTGAACTTCGGGACCAGGTTGAGTTCCTGGTGGATAAAGCTCAGGCCGAGTTCTCCGGCCCGCTGGGTGTCCTGTATCTCGACCGGCTCCCCGTCGATGAGGACTTGGCCGGCGTCGGGGGGTTGGACGCCGGCGAGGATCTTGATCAGGGTAGATTTACCCGCCCCGTTGGCCCCGATGAGGCCGTGGACCTCGCCCCGCCGGATCGCCATGTCGACGTTCGCGAGCGCCCGCACCCCGCCGAAGCTCTTGGAGATCCCCCGGACGCCCAGGAAGGGCTCGCCCGACCCTCCCCCATCGTTCTCGACGGCGCCCTGCGGGTTGGGACCTTGCGGTCGTTCCACGTCCCTATCCACCGGCCTTCGGGTTCTCCTGCAAGAACTGGTCGATGTTGTTGGAGTCGACCACGGTTCCGGGGACCGTTACGTTCTTCGGCTCCCAGTTATCGCCCGCCTTGACGGCCTGGTCGATGGTCTGCACGAGCCTGCGGCCCTCTTCGGTGCTGTTCTGGTAGTTGGTGGCGGTCATCGAGCCTGTCTTGACGGCGTTGATGGCCTCCTGGTTGCCGTTCTGGCCGTAGACCTGGACGTCGTCCCGGTTACGCTGCTTGAGGCCCGAGATCGCGCCTAAGGCCGGGTCGTCCCAGCAGCCCCAGATCGCCAGGTTCCCAGAATCCGGCGCGTTGCCGGAGAGCCAGGCGGTCGCGTACTGCGCCCCGTCCTGGAAGAAGCCGGGTATGCCGACCTCGTTCTTTGTGACCTCGATGTTCGGGTTCTCCGCCATAATCCTGTCGAAGACCTCCTCGCGCTCGCGGCAGACGAGGCCGGAGCGGTAGGTCAGCGCCAGCACGGAGCCCTCGCCGTTCATCTCCTCGACCATGTCGTTGACGATCGGCTCGGCGAGCGGGCCGCCGGCCCCGGTGGTCGCCACGACGCCGTCGTCGATGCCGCCGCCCCAGGTGGCGACCGGGATGCCGGCCTGCTGGGTGGCCGCGAGGCCCGCGCCTATGGACGTTGTCGGGAAGACCATATCGATGATCGCGCCGGCGTCCTTTGTGGCAAAGTTCCTCATGGCGGTGTTCGCCTTCTCGGCGCTACCGTCCGCGTCCACGACCTCGACCCTCCAACCCTTCTGTTTCGCCACCTCTTTGGCGCCGGTTATGAAGCGGGCGTTGTTGGACTCGCTGGCCGAGATCGACACTATCCCCAGCAGGAAATCTTCCTCTGAACTCGACGATTGTCCGGCGCCGCAGGCGGTCGCGGCTATTACGCTGAACGCCAGCACAGCCAGCGCTAACGGCCTGAACCTCCGACCCGCCGGTTTCTCCGTCCCAACCTTCTCGGTGCTCTTCATCTTTGCGTCCTTTCCTTTTCGCGCCTCCGTCCCCACGGATCGCGCTCTCTTGGCTCGCATCTTTCTTGCGCGTGCTACCGGGTACTTCGCTCCCCCGCCGGAGCGGTAGACCCCCTCACCACGAGCCACGGGTCCAACAAGACCTTCCTGCTCTCGCCGCCATCGGACCCGGCCTCTATCCTGTCGAGCAACATCCTGGCCGCCCTCACCCCCATCTCGTAGGTCGGCTGCGCGAGCGTCGTGAGCGGCGGGGCGGTGAGCGACGCCCATTCGGGATCGTCGAAGCCAATCACGGAGACGTCGTCGGGCACGCGCAGTCCCATCTCGTCCACGGTCAGCAGCGCCCCGAGCGTCATCTGGTTGTTGGCGGTCACCAGCGCCGTCGGGGGCGCTGGTAAGCCCAGAAGTTCCCCGGCCCCCTCCCTCCCGCTGGAAGTTCGGAAGT
>CAXUFZ010000219.1:0-6553 GCA_964250345.1 uncultured Rubrobacteraceae bacterium | reverse complement strand
TTGGAGCCGTCCATGGACGCTGCCCTTAGAAATACTGCGGAGAGCCCTAGCCAGAAGCCGCTCCGTAGACCCCAATTGCCCTCGCTACAACTCATTGTCTTGATCTCCTGGTGGCTGTTTGTAACTTCGATAATATCGTACTTGGTAAAGTAATGTAGAGGAGATTCGTTAAGCTATAGTCGTCGGCAGACTCGTCAGCCAAAGCTGGGTCCGACGACCGTTGGCAAGGAGCGTCTCAACGTCGTCCATAGCCTACTGGCCGAGCCTCTTAATCGCGCCGACCGGACTGTCACCTGGGTTGAGGACGTGGCGGCCCGGTCCGGCACGGGAAAGGGGACGCTGCAGCGTCCCTTCTGCTGCTACGTCGGCGTGGGGCCCAAGCGGGTGATCCGGCGCTACCGGCTCCGCGAGGCGCTCGACCGCCCTGGGAGTGGTAGGGAGACCCCGAACCTGGGGTAACTCGCGCTGGAGTTCGGCTATTGCCCCCCGCCGACCTTGGTTAAATACTGCGCGGCGGCCGCCGGCCCGGCGCCGGCGAGGTACGCGAGGTGTGCCCGCTCGACCCCCGCCGGGGGCTGGCGAGAACGCGGCCCGTGACGACGGTCCATTCCGGGGTCCCTCGCCCGTCGAGAGGGAGGCCGAGCGGCCGGGACCTCGCGGGACCGGAGGGCGACGTTCGCGCCACCAGTCGTCCACGACGAGGACGGGGATGGTGACGACGGAAGGGTCGAGATCCACCCCGCGCCGGCCTTCTGCGGCGATCCTGCTTTCATCGTAGCCGGTGCCGGTCCGCCCACCCCACGATCGCGGCGGCGATCGCCTCGGGCTGATCCTCCGGCGCCAGGTGGGCGGCCGCACCGCAGTGCTCGATCTCCAGGTTGGCGACGTTCGCCGCGCACCAGTCGGCTATCTCCGCCCCGATCATCAGGGTCGGCGACGCGTCGAAGGTCAGGAGCAGCTTGGGGACCGCTCCGCTGCCGGCGAGCCACCGATCGTACGCCTCGATCCGCGCGACCACGTCCGCCGGCTCGCCGTCTAGCGGCATCGCCCGTGGCCACTGGAGCAGCGGAAGCCGGCTCTCGCGGGTCGGGTAGGGCTCACGGTAAGCTTCCAGGTCCTCGTCGGAGAGGCCGCCCAGCACGGTCGAGCGCAGGGCGGTTTCGATGAAAAAGTTCTCGTCGAGCACTTTCGTCTCGCCGGTCCCGGGTGCCCGGAGCGCCTCGAAGCGGGGCCGCGCCTCGGCCGGGAACTCGGCCCACGACATCGGCCGGACGATCGTCTCTATGAACGCCACGCCGCGCACCCGGCCCGGGTGGCGGGCCGCCCAGTCGAACGCGAGCGCCCCGCCCCAGTCGTGGCCGACCAGCACCACGCCGTTGAGGCCGAGCGCGTCGAACCACGCGTCCAGGTAGCGGGCGTGGTCTGCGAAGCGGTAGGGCACGGCGGGCTTGCCCGAGCGGCCCATGCCGATAAGGTCGGGCGCGTGGCGGGGTCCCGGCCCGCCTATCAGGCACAGCACGCGCCGCCAGAGGCGCGACGAGGTGGGGTTGCCGTGCAGGAACACGAGCGGCGTCCCCCCGGCCCCTTCCTCCTCGTAGTACATCGTCGAACCCAGCACATCCGTCACGGGCATCTTCGGTGTCCTTCCGTCGGCGGTGTATGCGGCGGGCCGGGCTGCGCCGGTGGAAAATTGGGGGGCAGACGATGACCTTCCCGGCCCGCCCGTCGACGAACCGATCCCGCCCGTTCAGCCACCGCCCGCGGCCAGGCGGGCGTTCGCCCGGCGGAGGACCTCCGCCAGCGTGCGGCTGGTGGCCTCGAGGTCGGCCGGGGGCAGGTCGCCGTAGAGCCCGTCGGTGATGCGGTCCACGGCACGGCGGACGGGCCGGTAGGCCGCCTCCCCGGCCGCCGTGGTAACGAGCCGGGAGTTCTCGCCGGTGGGGGCGAGCAGTCCCCCCGAAAGGAGTCCGGCTACCGCGGCTCGGGCCTCGGCCTCGGGCGCGACGCGGCCGCCGACCTGCCGCCGGACGAGCTCGTCGGGGGCGAGCGGCCCGGCGCCCAGCAAGACCAGGACCGTCCATTCGGGGAACGAGAGACCGGCCTCGACAAGAAGCGGCTCGAGCAGGGCCCCCATGGCGCGCTCGGCTTGCCCGATGTCACGGGTCAGGGGAGGTGTGGTCACGGGTCGTCTCCTTTCTCTGTTATGTTGGCGTAACCAACGTTGGTATAACCAACATAACACATATCGTTGGTATAGCCAACAAAACCTGCTAGATTGTCCTCGTGAGTGCGACGGCGGACGATCCGACACCCGGCCGGCTTAGTGGCGCGCCGAGCTGGCTGCTCACCCAGACGGCAGCGCACGCCAGCCGGCTGGTTTCGGAGGGGTTTGCCGCGGCCGGGTCCCGCGGCTACCACTACCGCCTACTCGCGGCGCTGGATGAGTTCGGCCCGGCCAGCCAGGCGGCGCTGGGGCGGCGCGGCGGGATCGACCGCAGCGACGTCGTGGCGGTGCTCAACGAACTTGCGGAGGGGGGTTTGGTCGAGCGGGCCCCGGACCCGGGGGACCGCCGGCGCAACGTCGTCACCATCACCCCGGCCGGGGTCGCGCAGCTCCGGCGGCTCGACGCGGTGTTGGCGGGGATTCAGGACGAGCTGCTCGACCCGCTCTCGGCGGACGAGCGCGACGAGCTTGCGCGGCTCTTGGCCCGTGTTGTGGACCACCATGCGTCCGGCTGAGTATCCCGGTTGCGAGCCCGGAGGTCCGCGGGCTCGCGGTCGGGACCGTTTCTAGACGCCGTGTTACCGGCGGGACCTCGCTCGAAACGCTTTACTTTGACTTCGCAAGAGCGGCCCGAGACGTACCGGGCTTTGCGGTCTCGTTCCGTTTGCACAGACCACGGCTGGTGGAAGGGCATATTCTCTCCCGCTCGCCCCATGGCATCGCCGCGTTGCGGGGTCGGTGTGCCGACTGAGCGCCACCACGGTTCCGGCGGATCAGTCGACCGTTGCCTGCCGCCCGGTAGCGATGCGTTCGGTGGCGGCCACTGCGCAACGATGGCAGGGGTAAGAACTTAGCTAATCGAGAGAGAGGCGGGACGTCCCGGCTTACGTACGGAGGGAGCATGTGCGCACCCCACCAATCGTCCGCGGGCACGTGCAGGGAGACGAGCATGGCCTCGGGATCCATCCCGCCCCCGTTCGTCCTCAGAACCGGGAAGCCGGCGTCTTGGCCACGTCCGCGTCGAGGGCAGAAACTCGCAGGGTAAGGAGCGCCTCCTCTTCGGCCATCCGGCGTGCCAGCGGTGTCAAGCGCGAGGCGCCGAGGAGCAGCCCGGAACGCAACGCCGCGAGGGTGCGGTTCTCCAACGCCATGTTGCGGAAGATGATGGCGTTGGAGCGCTGGACCTGCTCGGAGGCCGCGCGCTGTTCGGCTTCGTAATCCTCCAGAAGCCTCTCCGCGCTTCCTCCCGTCTCCGATGCCCGCGCCAGGCGCCAGCCGAGGCGCCAGGCGCCGAGGACGCCCACCATCATGCCGGCCCCCGCGGACGGTCCCATCGCGTGCGCCGCGTCCCCGCACAGGAGCCACCTCCCCCGACGGTAGGTCTCGCTCTGGCCCTGGCCGAGCCTGAAGGCGCTCGCCCACAGGAACCTCTCGACCCGCGCCCCTGGCAGCTTCGAGAGCAGCAACCCGGCGGCGGCCCGTTCGGAGGTCATGGCCTCCCGGTCCTCGCCGGGGTCGAGGCGGTAGACCAGGCGCCAACGGCCCGGGGCGAAGTAGAAGAAGCCGTGGGGCCGGCGCGGGTCGAGAACGATGCGGGAAACGTCCAGCGGCAGCTCGCACCCCATCTCGAAGTCCGCCACGGCGGAGTCGGCGCCGTAGTCGCGCCAGCTCTGGCCGACCCCGAGCATCCCCCTCACGCCGCTTTTCGCCCCGTCGCAGCCGACGGCCCACGGCCCCGAGAGATCGTAGCTCCCTTCCGGCCCCTCCACGGCCGCGGTCGCCTCCCCGCCGCGCTGGCCCACGCCCACGACCCGGTGCCCGCGTCGGACCTCCACCAGGCCCGTCTCCCGGGCGGCGGCCTCCAGCAGGATCTCGGAGTCGTGCTGGGGAAGTTGGAGTGTGTAGGGGTGGTCGCCACCCAACCGCCCGAAGTCCGTTCTGAGCAGCGGCCTCCCGTGCGCCCAGAATTCGTGCGCCGTGCGCCTCACGCCGCGGGAAGCGAACCCCCCGCCTATGCCGAGCCGGTCCAGGAGCTCGAGGCCCTTCGGCATCCACACTATCGCCCGGGACTCGTCACGAGCGGTGGGTTCCGCGCGGGCCTCCAGCACCACGGACGGGACCCCGCGACGGGCGAGCACCAACGCCAGCATCAGGCCGACCGGGCCTCCCCCGACCACGATCACCTTCTCCGACATACCGACCTCCGCTTTCTTTGTTCGCTGAACGCTCACTCAATACGATGAGAAAAAGGATCCTGCTATCCGTTCTGCCGCGCCGAAAGCCCGCGCAGGGTGTTGCCGACCAGCTCCGGCACGAAGCGATCGGCGGGCACGCGGGTGAGGTGGAGCATGAAGACCGTGTACAGCAGCGAGCGGGCGGTCACCTCGGCGTCGTGGGGCCTGAGCTCCCCCGCTTCGACGCGCTCCCGCAGGTAGAGCCTGAGGAGTTCCACGCCCTCCCGGATCATCTGTTGGAGCCTCTCGCCAACCTGGGGGTTGGTGCGGGACTCGCCGAAAAATACCGCCACCAGCCTCTCGTTGCGCCCCAACAACCCGTAGAAGCCTTCGAGGACCTCGGTAAGCACCTCCCGTGCCGGAAGGTCGCCCGAAGCCCCCAGGATGCGGCGCATCTCGGGCAGGAAGCCATGCTCCTCCACCGCCGCCAACAGCAGCGCTTCCTTGTCCTCGAAGTAGTGGTAGAAGAGCCCCTGGGCCACCCCCGCGGCCTCGGAAAGCTCCTTCACCGAGGCGCCCCTGAAGCCTTTCTCCGCGAAGACCGACAAGGCGGTGTCCACGAGCTGCTCCCTGCGCTCCCGGGCCTGCCTCTGGCGACGGGTCGGCTGCGTAGCCATATTAGCTCACTGAACGTTCACTCAACATACACGAAGATTAGCGCTCCTGCTGCTCAAGGTCAAGCCGTTCGGCGCTTCTCGGCAAACGGCTCGGAGAGTGCGTGGCATCGATGACCGACCTTCGCTGCACCGAAACGGGTGATATCCGGAAGCGTCTTCCCCCGGCAGAGACGCGAAAGATAGACCCGGACGGGCCACGTCCGGCGCGGGCACGAACGGTCGGTATTCCGCCGGCTTCATACCAGTCGCCCGCCGCCGCGCAGAGCGCGACTTTGGAGTATTCAGGGCAGGGATCTGGCGCTCTTCGGCCGCCGGGTCACGATCTTCGCGGCGGCGGTCTGGGGTGCGCCTGGCCGGACCGTGGACGCCGTCCCGCCCGCCGATGCCGATCCCCTACCGGCCGTCGGAGTGGGGGGCACCCCGAGCGCCCGAGCGAGCAAACCGAGCAGACGCGCGCCGTCTCCCGCGCCGCCGCGACCGGCCACGTAGCCGTCCGGGCGCACCAGCGACGCCTCGACGAGGCCGGGTACCGGCACGACGCGGACCGGGAGGCCCGGAAAACGCGCGGCGCCGGCGAGGACCCGGGCCTCGTGGTCCTCGGGGACCAGGAGCCCGAACGCGGGTCCAGAGACGGGGGCCGGGTTCCCCGCCGCTGTCACACCGCCTTCCGGTATCCATCGCCCCACGGTATTCGAGCCGTCCGCGCTCCACCCGCCGCGGTAGACGATGTCCACCTCCGCCAGGTTCGCCGCGAGCCGCCTCGGCAACCGTCCGTCTAGGCCGGCCACCGCCAGGAGGGCGTTTCTCAAGCGCCGGGCCACCGGCGAGCGCACCGTGGCCAGCGTGGTCAGCCGGCGGGCGGTGGAGACGACGCCGAGGGCGACCTGCCTGCGCTCCGCCTCGTAGGAGTCGAGCAGCGCCCCGGCGGCCCCCTCGTCGGTGGGTCCGCGGAGCACGAGCGCCAGCTTCCAGGCGAGGTTGGCCGCGTCCTGGATGCCGGTGTTCATGCCCTGCCCGCCGGCGGGGCTGTGGACGTGCGCCGCGTCGCCGCAGAGGAAGACGTTGCCCTCGCGGAACCGGGCGGCGACCTTGTGGGCCACGCGGAAGCGCGACGACCAGACGACCTCCTCGACGCGGGCGCGCGAGGCGCGTGGTCCGCGGGCGTCCAGGAGCGCCTGGACGTCGTTCATGGACGGTTCCGCGGGCGCCTCGTCGACCGTGGCGACGAGGCGGTGGCACCCGTCGGGCAGCGGGGCGACCACGACGAGGCCCTCCGGGGAGAAGAAGAGCTGCACCTCGTCGTCGGGCAGTGCCCACCCCATGCGCACGTCCGCGAGCACGAACGACTGGGGGTACGTCTCTCCCTCGAAGGGTATCTCCACCGCGCCCCGCACCGAGCTGTGCGCGCCGTCGCAGGCGAGCACGTACCTGGCCCTCACCCGCTCCTCCCCACGCGGGGAACGGACCGCGAGCGCGGC
>CAXUFZ010000218.1:0-6553 GCA_964250345.1 uncultured Rubrobacteraceae bacterium | reverse complement strand
CAACCTGTGTAGGGGCGGGTTTCAAACCCGCCCCTACACAGGGGTAGGGGCGGGCAAGGTCCGTGGGGCGGCGGCCTCGTAGGTTTTTGGGGTTTTCACGACTCCCCATTCCAGGGAGCGCAGCGAAGCGGAGCGACCTAACTCGCCAGGTCGTCGCCCGGTTGCATGGCGTGGACGGTTACGCCGGGTGCGATCGTCGCGAGGTACTCCTGGAGCTTCTCTGGGGTGCCGGTGAAGAACGGAAGTACCTCGGGGCTGTAGTGCATCGGGACGACGTGCTGGACGCCGAGGAGCCTGGCGGCGTGGGCGGCCTCGAACGGGCCCATCACCACCTGGTTGCCTATTGGGAGGAGGGCCAGGTCCGGCCGGTAGAGCTCGCCTATGAGCTGCATGTCGCCGAAGACGCAGGTGTCCCCCGCGTGGTAGAGCTTGAAGCCGCTCTCGAACTCGACGACGAAACCCGCCGGCTCCCCGGCGTAGATCGAGCTTCCGTCGTCCAACTGGATGCTCGAAGAGTGGAAGGCGTTGGTCGCCGTGACCGTCACGCCCCCGACCCGTGCCGTGCCGCCCTTGTTGAGCGGCATGGCGTTCTCGACGCCCTGGCCCTGCAGGTAGGAGAAGATCTCGAAGTTCGACACCACGGTGGCGCCCGTCTCCCGGGCGATAGGAATAGTGTCGCCCATGTGGTCGAAGTGGCCGTGAGTCAGGAGGATGGTGTCGGCCTCACCGACCTGCTTCAGATCCTCCGGGGTCGTCGGGTTCTGCGACAGGAAGGGGTCTATGAGGATCTGCTCGTCCCCCGCCGTCACGACCCTGAAGGCCGAATGGCCGAGGTAGGTGATCCTGGTCCCGCCCAACATCTGTTCCACGGTTTCCCTCCGTATGCTTGCTTCCCAAAAGTAAAACAGTCTACCTGTATACCCACTGGTTTTCCGGGGAAACGGCCCTCGTCGGCGGCCCGGGCCGTCCGGCTCGCGGGGCGGAGGCCATCCGTCGCCAGGAAGCCGAACGGCACCACTTTTTTTCTCCGTACCATCGTCCCCCAAACGTAGTCACTCTCGCGTTTTCGCTAAAGGAGACGTACATCTTATGAACGCTAGTACGTCACAAAGAAGAGGTATGGATGAAGACGGAGAAATTGACGCTCAGGATAGAAGAAGTGTTGATCGACCGGGCCAAGCGGATCGCCTGGGAGCGGAAGACATCGGTGTCGAAGATGGTCGCCGGGTTCTTCGAGAGCATAGAGGACCGCCAGCCGGAGGATCGTAGTGGAGGAATCGGCGAGATCACGTGCCGGTTGCGGGGTTCGATCAGGCCCGAGGACGGCGAATCGGCGGACGTGGAGGAGTACCGGCGTTACCTGGAGCGCAAGCACGGTTGAAGGTTCTGTTCGACACGAACGTTGTGCTCGACGTGCTACTGGACCGCGATCCGTGGGCCGAAGCGGCCGTGAGCCTTTTCGCCGGGGTCGAATCGGGCGAGTTTGTCGGGCACCTCGGGGCGACGACGCTCACCACCGTCTACTACATCGCGTCCCGCAACGCTGGCGCGGCCGCGGCCGAACGCATGACGCGGGACTTGCTCCGGCTCTTAGAGGTGGCGCCGGTGAACAGGGCCGTGCTCGAAGGGGCTGGGATCGGGCTTCGCCGACTTTGGGGACGCGGTGCTGCATGAAGCCAGAAGATACGTGGGTGCCGATGCCCTGACAACCCGGGATCCGGAGAGTTTCGCGAAGTCTTCCCTGAGGATCTACGCGCCGGACGCGCTGGTCGCCGCGATCGAGGTCCGGTGCGCCGAATAGACAGGCTATCCCCGGAAGGTCGGAACCTGTACTCTGGAGCGTATGAGCTATCTACCCATAGAGGACCACGGGATCATCGGCAACCTCCACACCGCGGCGCTCGTGGGGATGGACGGGACCATAGACTGGATGTGCTTGCCGGCCTTCGACTCCCCGAGCGTCTTCTGTTCGATCCTGGACGACGAGAAGGGCGGGCACTTCCGGCTGCGCCCGGCGGAGTACGAGCGAAGCCAGCAGCTCTACCTGCCCGACTCGAACGTGCTGTTGACGCGGTTCCTCTCGCGGGAGGGGATGGCCGAGGTGATCGACCTCATGCCCATCCTCTCGGGGCCAGAAGATCGCTCGCGGCTGGTGCGCGAGGTGCGGGTCGTGCGCGGCTCGATGACCTTCGACGTCGAATGCCGTCCCGCCTTCGACTACGCCAGGGGCGAGCACCACCTCACCGTTGGTAAGGCCGGCGCGGTCTTCGCCTCGGCGGACGCGCGGCACTCGTCGCTGGGGCTCGCGAGTAACGTGGGGCTGGAAAAGGGGGCCAGGGGCGCCGCCGGGGCGCGGTTCACGTTAGGGGAGGACGAGCGGGCGACGTTCGTGCTCTCCGAGGTCGAGGAGGGAGAGGGGCCGGGGAAGCCGTTCGCGCGGGAAGCGTTCGAGAAGACGTTGCAGTCCACGCTGAATTTCTGGCGGCGTTGGATCTCGGGCTGCACCTACTCGGGGCGCTGGAGGGAGCACGTGCATCGTTCGGCCCTCGCTCTCAAGCTCATGGTCTACGACCCGACGGGCGCCCTCGTCGCCGCGCCGACGATGGGGCTGCCGGAGAAGATCGGGGGCGAGCGGAATTGGGACTACCGCTACTCGTGGCTCAGGGACGCGGGGTTCACGCTCTACGCCCTGATCTCCATCGGCTTCGAGCAGGAGGCGCACCGCTTCATGGCCTGGCTCCGCGACCGCTGCGCCGCGGACAAGGACGGCCTCCTACAGCCGCTCTACGGCATCGACGGGCGCATGAAGATCGAGGAAGAAGAGCTAACCCACCTCTCCGGCTACATGGACTCCGCACCCGTCAGGCTCGGCAACGCGGCCTACGACCAGCTCCAGCTCGACCTCTACGGGGCGATCGTCGACGCCGCCTACCTGTACAACAAGCACGGGGCCCCCCTCGACTACGACCTCTGGCAGAACCTGCGGCGCATCCTGGACTGGCTCAGCGACAACTGGCACCGTCCGGACGAGGGCATGTGGGAGGTCCGCGGCGGGCGCAAGCACTTCGTCTCCTCCAAGGTCCTGAGCTGGGTCGCCCTGGAGCGCGCCGTCAGGATCTCGCGCCAGCGCGGACTGCCCGCGGGCGAGGGACGCTGGATCTCCGAGCGCGACAAGATCTACGAGGAGGTCATGGAGAAGGGCTGGAACCCCGACAGGGACAGCTTCGTCCAGCACTACGACAGCGACGCCCTGGACGCCTCGCTCCTCCTCATGCCGCTGGTAAAGTTTGTCGGCCCGACGGACCCGCGCTGGCTCTCCACCCTCGACCGCATCCAGGAGGAGCTGACCTACGACACCCTGGTAGACCGCTACGAGACCGACAAGGCCGCCCCCGACGGCCTCGACGGCGACGAGGGCTCCTTCAGCATCTGCTCTTTCTGGTTCGTCGAATGCCTCACCCAGGCCGGCCGCCTCGACGAAGCCCGCCTCGCCCTGGAGAAGATGTTCTCCTACGCCAACCACCTCGGCCTCTACGCCGAAGAGATAGGCTCCTCCGGCGAGGCCCTCGGCAACTTTCCCCAGGCCTTCACACACCTCTCCCTCATAAGCGCCGCCATCCACCTCGACCGCGCCCTCGGGTAAGAGAGTTTTGATCTACCTCGCGGGCCCCCTCTTCTCCGACGCCGAAAGAATGTTCAACGAAAACCTGACAAAAAAGCTCGAAAGCATCGGCTTCGACGTTTTCCTTCCCCAACGCGACGGCGTGGAGGGACACGAACCGCCATACGACGCTATGTCCTCCGACGATCGGCGACGCGCCATGTTCGACCTCGACGAGGCCAAAATACACGAGTCCGACGTCTTCCTCTTCGTCCTCGACGGCCGTGTCCCCGACGAAGGCGCGTGCGTGGAGCTCGGCATCGCGCACGCCCACCGGAGCCTGACCGGAGCCCAGAGGCTGCTCGTCGGCCTGCACACCGATGACCGCGCGGCGTTTCTCACCTCGAAGCTGAACCCGATGCTGCGCGTGCCCCTGGACCTCATAGTCGAGAACGAGAAAGATCTGATCGAGACCCTCGAAAAACACCGCGCGGAGCACGAAACCGGAGCGCGGATGCCGTCTCGACCGCCGCGATGAGCCCCCGCGACCTTCCCGAATTCCGACTCTCGGACGGTGAGATAGCTTCGGAGTTCCGCGAGTTCGGGATAGAGAGCTTTCGCGCGGCGGCAAGCCACGTGCGGGATCTGCCGTATGGCAGAAATTCGGATAGGTCGAATTACCGGCTCGTGCTGGACGAGGGGCGCGGCACGTGCAGCACCAAGCACGCCCTCCTCGCCGCCCTCGCTTTGGAGCACGGCGCCGGGATCGAGTTGAGGATTGGGATCTACCTCATGAGCGGGATCAACACGCCTGGGACCGCCCGCGTACTGCGGCGGCACGGGCTCCCCGGTCTACCCGAAGCGCACTGCTACCTCGCCTACCGGGACGAGCGGATAGACGTCACAGGCGTCGAAGGTGGTGTTATCGCAAAGTTCCTCCACGAGGAATCAATAAAGCCGATCCAGATCGGGCCATACAAAGTCGAACGGCATAGGACGTTTCTACAGACGTGGGCGTTGGAACGTAGGCTGGACCCCGACCACGTGTGGCGGGTCCGGGAGGAGTGCATCGCGGCCCTCTCATCTCGGGACGTCGCTTCGGACGGGCAAGGAGGCTAAGGTGAACGGACGCGAGATGCGCGCGGCGGCGATACAGATGTCCTCGACCCCGAACAAGACCGAGAACCTGGAGACGGCCGAGCGCCTCATCCGGGGGGCGGCAAAAGCCGGGGCGGAGCTGGTCGCCCTCCCCGAGCTCTGGAGTTGCCACGGCCTGGAGGAAGCCTACCGCGACAACGCGGAGCCGGTCCCGGGCCCGACGACGGAGTTCCTGGGCGGACTGGCCCAGGAGCTCGGCGTGCACGTGCTCGGTGGCTCGATCCTGGAAGGCGACCCCGGCACAGTGAAACTGCATAATACCTCAACGTTCTTCGGACTCGACGGCGCATTGGCGGCGGTGTACCGCAAGATCCACCTCTTCGACGTCGAGGCCCCGGACCGGGCTTACCGGGAGAGCGCGACCATCGCTCCGGGCTCGGAGATCGTGACGGCGAAGGCGGGCGCCGTAACCCTTGGCCTCTCCGTCTGCTACGACGTCCGGTTCCCCGAGCTCTACCGCCTGCTGGCCCTGCGCGGCGCGGAGGTGCTGGCGGTTCCGGCGGCCTTCACCTTGCAGACGGGCAAGGACCATTGGGAGCTGCTGCTCCGGGCGCGGGCGGTCGAGAATCAGGCGTTCGTCGTCGCCCCGGCGCAATGGGGGCAGAAGGCGGACGGGCGATGGACCTACGGGCGGTCCATGATCGTGGACCCCTGGGGCACGATCCTCGCCCAGTGTCCCGACCGCGACGGTTACGCCCTCGCCACCCTCGACCTCGGTTTTCTCGAACGCTTGCGCGAGCGGTTCCCGGCGCTGCAGAACCGCCGGCCGGAGGCCTATCGCTGGTAGCTTTCCCCGGCAAGCTCGTCAGAGGACGAGGCCGATCAGGGCGATTACGGCCACGGAGACCGCGACGGGGGCGAGGGCCAGGCGCGTGATCTCGCCTTCCCGCCCGACGAGCCCGACCGCCGTCGCCGCGAGCACGATCCTCTGCGGCGCCAGCAGGCTCGCGTGGCTCCCGGACACGTTCTGAACCGCCGCCGTGAACGTCTCAGATACCCCCGACCCGCGCGCCGCCTCGATCTGCAAGGGCATGAACAGGGCGTTGGAGGCGGCATTGGACCCCGCCAGCGCCCCGCCGAGCGCCCCGAGCACGGGGGAGATCAGCGGATAAAGCCCGCCAAAACGCTGCGCCTCGGCCGCCAGCACCGCCGCCCCGCCCTCCGCGACGATCTCGCCGGCGAGCACGAAGGTGAGCACGGCCATCGCCGTCGGCAGCCACTGGCGTCCTGTTCGACGGACAGCATCCCCGACGTCGGCAACCCCGATCCCGAGCAAGACGACCGCGAACGCGGACGTCACGAGCAACGGTAACCCGGGCCCATCGAGGACCGGGCCGATCCAGGGTACCCGGCCCAGATCCCCGAAGCCGTTGGCCGCCGCGAGCAACGCGAGCAGGAACGCGTAGGGGAGCAACGTCCTCACCGGCACTCCCGTCGCCTGGCCCCGCCGCCGGGCCAGAAAGACCGCCGTTGCCACCAGCCCACCGACCGCGCCGGCGAGCTCGGGCAGAAAGAAGAGGCTGGTGACGAGCGTCCCCGCGCCGGCCGCCAGCCCGAGCAACGTCGCCTCGAACCCGCGCCGCCGGACCCCCGACCATCCGCCCGCCAGCGCGACCGCCGCCACGCCGTAGACGGGGAAGAGGGGGAGGCTCAGGTACGCGCTCGCGTTCGAGAGCTCGCCGAAGCCCAGGCCGGAGAGGTCGGCCCCGATCACGGTCCCCACCCCGAGCGCGCCCCACGGGACCGCGCACTGACCCCAGCTCGCCAGCACGGCCGCCTTTAGCGGTGAGAACC
>CAXUFZ010000217.1:0-6555 GCA_964250345.1 uncultured Rubrobacteraceae bacterium | reverse complement strand
CATTCGATCTTCGGCTGCGTGGAGCCCCTGATCCAGGGCGACCCCGCCGGCGTGGGGGAGGTCCTCTACGAGAGCCTCGTCACCCGCACCCTGGCCTGCGCCCTCTTCGCCGTCGGGCTCGTGCCCGGCCGGCCGCCGGGACGCGCGATCTGGGTCCCGGCCGTCGCCCTTGCCGCGGCCCCGGTCGCCGTATACATCGTCGTCTTCGAGTTTCTGGGCGGCGAGGGGTGGATGCCCCCCTTGGCGCGGGTTGGGAGCGCGGAGCAGGCCCTGGGGTTCGACTCCCCCGCGGGATGGCTCACCCCCCTGCACTGGACGCTCTCTGCGCCGGCCCTCGTCTTCGCGCTCGCCGCCTCGGTCGCGGCCTTGCGGCGGCACCGGCGCGGGCTCCTGCCCGGGTGGCTGCTCGTCGCCCTCGCGCTGCTCGCCGGCTCCGCGCTACACGAATACCTGTGGCCCTCCAACTACGCCGCCGACGTGTTCACGAGCGCGGACGTCCTACGGCTGGCTTGCGCGGCCGTCGTGTTGGCGGGCGGGATCTTCGAGCTGCGCCGGGCCGCCGCAGAGCGCACCGCGCTGCTGGCCGCCGAGCGCCAACGGGTCAGGCAGCTCGAGGAGCTCTCGACCCTCCGGGCGGACTTCAGCGCGATGGTGGCCCACGAGCTCGACGGCCCGCTCGCCGCCATCCGCCGGCTGTCCGAGATGCTCGCCGCCGGGGGCCACAACCCCGAGGTCCGCGACTACGCGGCCTCGGCCACACAAAAGGAGATAGACGCCCTCGAAGCCCTCGTCGCCGACGTGCGCGCCTCGGCCGCCGCCGAGCGCGAGGACTTCGCCATCCAGGCGCGCCCCGTCCCGCTCCGTGAGTTGCTGCGGAACGCGGGGGGCTTCGCCGCGGCCCTCCCCGGCGACCACCCGGCGCGGGTGGCGGTGGATCCCGGCCTAAGTCCCGGCGCGGAGGTCCTGGCAGACCCCGAGCGTGTGGGACAGGTCCTGAGAAACCTCCTCTCTAACGCCGCCAAACACACCCCCGACGGCACCCCGATAGAGCTCCGGGCCAACCGGGTTGGCCGGTGGGTTCGTCTGGAGGTCGCCGACGCCGGTCCGGGCGTCCGGCCGAAGGACGAGCGCAGAATCTTCGAGAAGTTCGGCCGCGGCCCGGAGGACTCGCCGAACGGCGGCGTCCCCGGAGCCGGCCTCGGCCTCTACCTCAGTCGCCGCATAGCGCGGGCGCACAACTCCGACCTGACGCTCGAGGCCAACCCTGGCGGCGGCGCCGTCTTCGCCTTCGAGCTGGAGGTCGCCGGGTGAGCGGGGGCACCGCTCCGTCCGAGGCGCCCATCCGGTTGATGCTCGTGGACGACCACGCCTCCTTCCGGGACCCGCTCGCCTTCATGCTAGGGCTGGAGCCGGACCTGTCCGTGGTGGCCCAGGCCGGCTCCCTTGCCCAAGCGCGGGCCGTCCTGGAAACGGACCTGGAGTTGGACGTGGCGGCCGTGGATCTCGACCTCCCCGACGGGTTCGGGGCGGACCTCCTCGCTCACCTGCGCCGGACGAGGCCGCGCACGCCGGCGCTCGTCCTGAGCGCCCACTCGCAGCCCGGGCGTCTCGCAGAGGCCATAGACGCGGGCGCCGCCGGAGTGATGCACAAGTCCGCGCCGTTGCCCGACATCTTGGACGCCATACGGGGCCTGCACGCCGGAGAGCGCCTCCTCTCCGAACAGGAGATTTTGGAGGCCGCGAGGCTGGCGAGGTGGGTGAGAACCGAGGGTCGCGACGCCCGGCGCGTGATCGGCCAGCTTACCCCCAGGGAGCTCGACGTGCTCCAGGCCCTGGCCGAAGGCTTCTCCGACAAAGAGATCTCCGAGAGGCTTCACATCGGCACCGGCACGGTCCGCACCCACCTCACGAGCGTCCTCGCCAAGCTAGGGGTCCGCTCCCGGCTCCAGGCTCTCGTCTTCGCCATCCGGCACGGGCTTGTGGAGGTAGACCCCACCCGGGACCGGTGACGCAGGTGCCGTCCGGGATGACGTCTCCGTTCAACGTGTGCAAGCCACTAAAGAGCCGCGCCGTCTGGCGAGGAGGTCCAAGAACCCGCGCCTCGAAGCCCCTTACCTGATCACCCTGAACGACCAGCTCTTCGTCACGACGTTCCCCGTCGCATCTTGAGCCCGGACCTCGAGGACGTGCGGGCCGTACGACAGACGGCGCGAGGGTGTGTGGCGGAGCCGGTCGGTCGTACCGTCGTAGGAGAAGCCCGTGACGCGCCGGCCGTCCAGGTACAGCTCGACGTCGTCCCTCGTCAGGTCCGTTCGCGAGTCCGTGATCGTCGCGCGGACGAGCGGGGTGCGGTCGCGCGTGGAGGAACCTCCCGCGGGCGAGGCGCTTCCGATCGTGGGCCGCGTGGTGTCCACCGTCCAGGAACGCTCGGCCGGCGTCGCGTCGGCATTGCCGGCCGCGTCGATCGCCCTCACCCGGAAGGAGTGCTCGCCGTCCCCGAGCTCCGAGTAGGCTTGCGGCGGGGAGCACGGAGAGTACGCCGCCCCGTCCAGGGAGCACTCGAAGGTGCCGCCCTCCTCCGTGGAGGCGAACCCGAAAGCCGCCGAACGGCTCCCCACGAAGCCGTTCGGACCCGAGGAAACAGAGGTGTCCGGGGGCGCGAGGTCGGGCTCGTCCACGGGCTCGTCTGCGGGATCGACCGTCACGGTCACCGTCGCCGGCCGGCTCGGGACCCGACCGTCGTTGGCCCGGTAGGTGAAGGAGTCCTGGCCGTTGAAATTCTGGTTCGGCGTGTAGACAAAGGAGCCGTCGGGCAGCAGCTCGGCCGTGCCGTCGGACGGGCCGCTCTCCAGAGAGGCCCTGAGCCGGTGGCCGTCCACGTCAGCGTCGTTGGTCAGAACGCCGGGGGTGTCGATCCTCAGCGGCTGGTCCTCCGTGACGCTGTACGCGTCGTTCCCCGCGACCGGGACGTCGTTGACGGGCCGGACCGTGAGGTAGACATTCGCCTCGGCGGTCCCGCCGTTGTTGTCCGTGACCGTGTAGTGGAAGGAGTCCTCGCCGTTGAAGTCGGGGTTGGGCGTGTAGGTGCAGGCGCCGGCGGCGGTGCAGGTGGCCTTGCCGTAGGGCGCGTAGACGCTGTACCTCATGGCGAGCGCGTCGCCGTCGGCGTCGCTGTCGTTGACGAAGGCGTTGACGTCGACCCGGCCGTCCTCGTCCACCGCGACCGAGGTTCCCCTGGCGACCGGCGCGTCGTTCACGGGGTCGACCGAAACGTCGACCGTCGCGGGCCCGGAGCAGATCCGGGGCTCCCCGTCGTCGCAGATGGAGTACTCGAAGGAGTCGGAGCCGTTGAAGTTCGGGTTCGGCGCGTAGGCAAACGAGCCATCGGGGTTCAGGTTGAGCGTGCCGTTGTTGGGAGCCCTGTCCACGCGCGCCGTTAGCGGGTCGTTCTCGGGGTCGGTGTCGTTGCCGAGGACGGACGCCTCCAGCTTCGAGTCTTCGGCCACGGAGTAGGAGTCACCGTTCGCGACCGGGGCGTCGTTGGCCTGTCCCACCGCTATTTTCACCGTCGCCGGCTGGCCCTGGGCCTGTCTGTCCGAGGCGGTGTAGGAGAAAGCATCGCGGCCGTTGTAGCCCCCGTCGGGGGTGTAGGCGACCTTCGCGGTGCAGGTCTTCGGCGCGGCGTCCGCGCACTCGATGTCGCTTGGGGGTCCGAGGGAGCCGTTCGTCGGGCCGCCGTCCTGCGGGATGTCGAAGGTGGCGGCGTCCCCCTCGGCGTCGGTGGCGGAGAGCGTGATCTCGCGCGGCGCGTCCGCCGGCGTCGAGACGCTCATCTTCTGCGCCGCCGGGGCGTCGTTGACGGGCGCCACGTCGATCGTGGCGGTCCTGACCTGCGAGCACGCCCGGAGCGCGCCGCCGTCGCAGACCCGGAAGGCGAAGGAGGTGGTCCCGGCGAAGTCTCCCGCCGGGGCGAACGTGAACGAGCCGTAGGACGCGGAATCGAGGGTGAGATCCCCGTCGCCCGCCGGGACGTCGCGGACGATCTCGACCCCCATGCCGTTCGCCTCCGGGTCGCGGGCGTCGCGCCGCAGGCCCTCGCCGGGGCCGACGGTGAGCGCCGTGTCCTCGACGGCGCTGAAGCGGCGGTCGGCCACCGTCGGGGCGTCGTTGACGGGTTCGTGGTCGATCTTCACGCTGACCGCCTGCGAGCATTCCCGCGGGGCGATCCGTTGGCAGGCCGTGTAGGTGAAGGTGTCCGTGCCGGCCCAGTTGGCCTCGGGCGTGTAGGAGAACGACCCGTCCGGCCTGAGATCGAGCGTCCCACGCTGCGGGCCTGTCGCCTTCACGGCCACCAGCTCCCCCCGTCCCGCGACGCCCGCGTCGTTATCCAGCACCCCGGGCGCGGGGATGTTGAGGGTCGTGTCTTCGTCCGAAGCGTAGGAGTCGGCGGCGGCGGTCGGCCGGACCGGGCCCGTGCGGTTCAGCACGACGTTGAAGCCAGGGCCGATGCGGCCCACGTAGGCCACGTCGGGCCTGCCGTCCTCGTCGAAGTCCGAGATCGCGGCGTCGTGAACGGAGCCCGTCGAGGTGTTCGTCGCCCCCTCACGGTCCGACCGGAAGGTGCCGTCGCCGTAGTTGAGCAGCGTCGAGAGCGCGCCGAACTCCTGGTTGCCCACCACCAGGTCCGGCCCGCCGCTCCCGTCGATGTCGGCCACCCCGAGGTACGTGGGCTTGGGCGCCCTGGTGGGATAAAACTTGGGCGTCTCGAAGGCGCCGCCGCCGCGTCCCAGCAGCACCGAGGCTCCCATGGAGTTGTAGTGGGCCACGGCGATGTCCTGATTGCCGTCGCCGTCGAAGTCCGCGACCTCGACCTCGCCGGGCTCGGGCGCCGCCGGGAGCACGCTCTGCTTCCCGAAGGTCCCGTCGCCGCCGTTGAAGAGCACCGATACGGTGCCGAACACCTCGTTCGCGCCGACCAGATCCGCGTCGCCGTCGCCGTCTACGTCCCCGCTCTCCATGTCGAAGGGGAGGCCCTCCAACGGGAAGCTCGAAGGCGGACCGAAGGTGCCGTCGCCCCCGCCGAGCACCACCAGGAGCTTATTCGCGGGGAAGGTACTGTTGGACCCGTCCGTGGTGGCGATGTCCTGCCTCCCGTCGCCGTCGAAGTCCGCGACGGTTACGTTGCTGCCTCCGCCCCCGGACTCGTAGGGCATGGTTTGCCCGAAGGAGCCGGTGCCGGTGCCGAGCAGCACCGACTCACCCACGACCAGGTCTTCTATCCCGTCGCCGTTGAAGTCGGCGATCTCGACGTCCCCCCCGATCCCCGTCCCGTACTGGACGCCGGCGTCGAAGGTCCCGTCGCCGTTGCCCTCGAACACGGCGACCGTCTCCGGAAGGGGGAGTTCGACGACCAGATCCGCGTGCCCGTCCCCGTCCAGGTCCGCGCTCCTCACGTCGCCCGGGGAACCGTTGGTGTCGTAGTAGCCGGGCACGCCCTTTACGAACTCCACCGCCGGTAGGGCGGGGCGGGGCGACCGGGTCGTGTCGGGCGCCGGGCTCCAGGACATGTCGCCGTTCGCGGCCATGGAGGTCGTGGTCTTTCCCGTACCGTCGGCGTTCATGATCTTGAGCTTCCTGGTTGATTCGTACGCGATCTTGGCGCCGTCGGGCGCCCAGATGGGCTCCCACTCGTAGTACCCGTCGTCGGTGAGCTGCGTCTCCCGCCCCGAACCGTCGGCCGCCGCCCGGAAGATGTCGTTGCTGTAGTCGGTGTAACCGCCCTGGCGACGGTCGATCCGCTGCCCCACGAACACGAGTTCCCGGCCATCAGGCGACCAGTCGGGGGACACCTCGTCGAGGTCGCTGTCCGTCACCCGGACCACGTCGGTGCCGTCGAGGTTCGTGGTGAGGATGTCGTAGTCGTTCTGGGTGTAACCGTAGTCCGGGTCCCGGCCGGGAAAGCGGTTGCTGGAGAACGCTATCCTCTGCCCGTCCGGCGACCACGTGGGGTCGTCGTCCGAGGAACCGCCGTTGGTGATCCTCGTCAGATCCGTGCCGTCGGCGTTTATGGTGTAGATCTTGCCGTCGTTGCTGGTGAACGCTATCTTGGAGCCGTCGGGGGAGAAGGCGGGTTCCCCGAGCTGAACGCAAAACCGTCCGCGACCCACGTTGGTCAGCCTGACCGGGTTGGAGCCGTCGGCCCCCATCGTCCAGATCTCGCCGCAGCGTCCGCGCTCGTGGGTGTTCTGCCCCCGGCTGCTGACGAACGCCAGTCGCTCGCCGTCGGGCGACCAGGAAGGGCCGTAGTCGTAGGATTCGTTGTAAGTCAGGCGTAAGACCCCCGTGCCGTCCGGCCTGACCGTCTGTATCTCCGAACCAGAGATGGCGATCCTGCCGTTCACACCGGGCAACGTCGCCCCGGCAGGCTCCGCCTCCGCGAACGCAAAAAGGACGCACGCGGCGAACACGGCCGCCGCCCAACACGCCGTCCTGCCCACGCCCCTACGTCCCTTCCGGCCCCCGAGGACCCCTCCGGCGCGACAGCCGCGCACCCGC
>CAXUFZ010000216.1:0-6575 GCA_964250345.1 uncultured Rubrobacteraceae bacterium | reverse complement strand
GAGGAGAGGCCCGCGCCTGCCGGCCTGGACACGTACCGCCGGCTGGCCGCGGACGTTATCCGGAAGCGCCTGGATCTCCCGGCACCATCCATAGACCTCCACCGGGCAACGGCCGCCGCACGCGAGGTAGACACGAGCCGTTTGGAGTACATCCCCAAATCCTGACGGCGCATCCCATCGAGACGTCGTCGGCGCTCCGGATACCGCTCGCGAAAGAGGGAACGTCGGGGTATACTGCTCCGCATGTAGCGAGCCTCCTTTGCAAAGTTTCTCCAGCTTCTACCCCGCAAAGGAACCCGCCGTGCTCGCGCAACTCACCAACGTCTCACTCTCGTTCCCGGACAAGAAGGTGCTCGAAGACGTCTCCTTGACCGTTTATCCGGGGGATAGGATCTCCCTCGTCGGTCCCAACGGCGCCGGGAAGACGAGCCTGTTTCGCATCTTGACGGGTAAGCTCGGGCCCGACTCGGGCTCCGTCTCGCGGGCCGGGGGTGTTCGCGTCGGGCACCTCGAACAAGACTTCGCCGGCCTCGAAGCCGACCCAAAGCGCACCTGTATGGAGGACGCGCTCGCGCCTTTCGCGGGGCTGATCGAGCAGGAAACTCGCCTGGAAAGGCTGGCCGCGGACCTCAGCGCGGGACGCGGCGATACCCAGATGCTGCTGGGGGAGTTGGGCGAGGCGCAGCAGCGTTTCGAGTCGGCGGACGGCTACGGTTTCAGGACCAGGACGGCGTCCACCCTGACGGGGCTGGGATTGCCCGAAGCGCTCTGGGATCGGAGGCTCTCCGAGCTTTCGGCGGGCCAGAGGATGCGGCTCGCGTTGGCGAAGGTTCTAATGGAGGAGCACGACCTGATCCTCTTCGATGAACCCACGAATCACCTGGACGTCCCCGCCCGCGAGTGGCTGGAGGAGCACCTGAGCGCGTCAAACACCGCCTACGTCGTCGCCTCTCACGACCGCCGCTTCCTCGATGCGGTCTCGGAGAAGATCTTCCACCTCGACCGCGCCAAGCTCTCCGTCTACACCGGCAACTACACGGCGTTCCGCGTCCAGGTCGAGCAGGCGAACGAAGAGGGCCGGCGCCGGTACGAGAAGAGCCAAAAGCAGGTGAAGAAGCTGCGACGCCAGGCCCAGGACTACAAGGGTTGGTCCGAGGCGGCTGAGAGGCAGAAGCGCGGCGCCGGGGACAAGGGCTTCGTCGGCCACCGGGCGGCGAAGGTGATGAAACGCTCCCTCGTCGCCCGCAGGCGTATGGAGGAGGCGGCCGAGAACGCCAGGACCGAGAAGCCGTTCGAGAAGGACAACATCAAGATAGAGTTCGGCGGCGCCCGGGGCCGAGATCTGCTCCGCGTCGAGGGTCTCGCCGTCGGGTACTCGGAGACGAACCCGCTGGCGGAGGGTCTCGACCTGGATCTCGCGTCCGGAGAGAGGATCGCCGTGGTCGGACCCAACGGCAGCGGCAAGACCGCCCTGCTCCGCACCGTGATGGCCGAGATCCCCGCCCTCTCCGGCGGGGCCCGCATAGCCCCTTCCGCGAAGGTGGGCTACTTCGACCAAGAGAACCGCCTCCCCCGACCCGACGCCACCGCGCTGGAGGTCGTGCTCGAGACCAGCCGCGACGAGACCCTCGCCCGTACCGTCATGGGCCGCATGGACGTCAGGAGGGAGACCGTGAACAAGCCCGCCCGAAGGCTCAGCTCCGGCGAGCGGGCCAAGGTGCTGCTCACCCGCCTGATCCTCGGCGATCACAACCTTCTCGTCCTCGACGAGCCGACCAACCACCTGGACATAGAGACCCAGGACGTGCTCCTCGAAGCCCTGGAAGACTTCCCCGGCGGCATACTCTTCGTCTCCCACGACCGGCACTTCATAGACGTCCTCGCAACAAAGATTCTGGAATTCAAGATAGGATAAGAGCATGAACGAGAAACGGACAACAGTCCCCTGTCCGCTGCGTTCCGCGTCCCTCACCGCCCCCGATGCGCCGGCCATCGTCGGCGCGTGGGGCGAGGTCTCCTACCTGGAGTTCGATGCCCGAGTGTCGGCGGCGGAGGGACGCTTGGCGGCGCTCGGGCTTTCGGTGGGGGATCGGGTCGCCCTCTACCTGCCCAAAGACCTGCGCTACCTCGTGTCGCTGCTCGCGTTGGTGCGGGCCGGCCTCGTCGCGTGTCCCGCCAGCACGCGCCTACCGGAGCTGGCGGTCGGGCCGCTGCTGGAGAAGGCCGGATGCGACGCCCTGATCTCTGACAAAGAAGAGGTTTCCAACGTGCGACCCGGCATAAAGTACCTCGGACCGGAGGATCTGGTCGAAGAAGGCGCGGTCGATGCGGACGTGCCGGCGGGGCCGCGCGAGGTCCCGCTCGACCGGCCGGCGACGGTCGTCTTCACCTCCGGCAGCACGGGGACGCCGAAGGCGGCGCTGCACACTTTCGGCAACCATTATTCCAACGCCCTCGGGTCCAACGAGAACATCGCGCTCGCGCCGGGCGACCGCTGGATGCACTCGCTGCCGCTCTACCACGTCGGCGGGATCTCCATCATCTTCCGCTGCCTGCTCGCGGGTGCAACGATGGCCTTGCCTCACGCGGAATCCAGGCTAAGCGAGGCCATCCCGGAGCTCGGGGCGACCCACGTCTCCCTCGTCTCCGCGCAACTGCTGAGGTTGCTGCGGGAGGACACCGATCTCTCGGGGCTGAAGGCCGTTTTGATGGGGGGAGGGCCGATCCCGCCCTCCCTCGTGGACGAGGCCCTCGCGCGCGGCCTCCCCGTCCACACCAGCTACGGCCTCACGGAGATGGCCTCCCAGGTCACGACGACCCCGCCCGGGGCATCCAAAGAGCTGCTACGGACGGCGGGCCGGGTCCTGCCGAGGCGCGAGATCCGCGTTTCTGAGGACGGCGAGATCCTGGTCCGCGGAGAGACGCTCTTCGCCGGCTACGTCGAGGACGACAAGACCGACCTTCCGCTCGACGACAAAGGTTGGTTCCACACCGGGGATCTGGGCGAGTTGGATGAGGGCGGACACCTGCGCGTGCTGGGACGGGTGGACAACCTCTTCGTCTCCGGCGGGGAGAACGTGCAGCCCGAGGAGGTCGAGGCCGCGCTGCTGCGCCTCGAAGGCGTCGAGGAGGCGGTGGTTGTGCCGGTCCCCGACGCGGAGTTTGGTGAGAGGCCCGTCGCCTTCGTGCGCATGGCCGATGGTGGGACCCCGTCCGCCCCGAACCTCGCGGGGGGCCTCGGGGAGTCCCTGCCGCGCTTCAAAGTGCCGGACGCCTTCTACCCGTGGCCCGCCGAGGCCCGCGCCGGCATGAAGATGGACCGGGTCTTCTTCCGCGAACGCGTCCGCCGAACCTGACGGGTAGACGGATGCGAGCCCGACCGGGTCCCCGGTAGCCCGCGAGGATGTCGCGTCCGGGAGCCCGAGGAAGGGGGGCGGGGGGGGGGGCGGCCCGCGGGGGGGGGCGGGGCGCCGGTGGAGGGGGGGGGGGGCGCCGCCCGGGCCTTCGGTTGTCCAGAGCTTTCGTGGTGGCGCGGCTTACGGCGCCGTGGCCGCGAGCGCCTTTTGGGCGTTGAGCCGGCCGCCGGTGAGGACCCTGTTCGTGAGGTTGGACTTCTTGTCCACGGTGTTCAGGAGCCGGCCCTTCATTTGGGCGTCGTCCAGGGTGGGGGTCCGGCTCTTGAGGAGCGCCGCGACGCCGGACACGTGCGGCGTCGCCATCGAGGTGCCGCTGTAGTAGCCGTAGGAGTTGGCCGGCAGCGTGCTGGCGATGTCCACGCCGGGCGCGGCCAGGTCCACGGATCTTGGCCCGTAGTTGGAGAAGGTTCCCAGGGCGTCCCGGTTGTCCGTCGCCGCGACGGCGACCACGTTGGGGACGTCGTAGCTCGACGGGTAGTGCGGGGTGGAGTCGTTGTTGTCGCCCCTGCCATCTGAGCCGCCGTTGCCGGCCGCCGCGATAAAGATGTGCCCCTGCGCGTCGGCGCGGGCTATGGCGTCGCGAAGACCCTGCGAGTAGCCGCCCCCGCCCCACGAGTTGTTGGAGATCTTGATGCCCTCGGCCACGGCGTAGTTGACGGCCTCTATGGCATCGAGGGTCGTCCCGCTGGTGGCGCCGAGGAACTTGAGCGAGGCGAGCTGCGCGTCCCAACTGACGCCCGTCACGCCGGTGCTGTTGTTGCCGACCGCGGCGATGGTGCCGGCGACGTGCGTGCCGTGATCGTCGCCGGTGCCGTCGTAGACGGACGCGTCGTTGTTGGCGAAGTCGTAGCCGTTGACGTCGTCCACGTAGCCGTTGCGGTCGTCGTCCACGCGGTTGCCGGCCACCTCGCCCGGGTTGGCCCAGACGTTGTCCCTGAGGTCCGGGTGGTTGACGTCCATGCCCTCGTCGATGACGGCGACCACGGTGCCCGCGCTGCCGGTGGTGGTGTCCCACGCCTCCGGGGCGTCTATGTCCGCGTCGGGGGTGCCGGCCCTGCCCGCTATCGTCTGGCCGGTGTTGTTGAGCCCCCAGAGGTTTCTGGCGTAGTAGGTGTCGTTGGGGGTGGCCGTGGGGAAGACCCTGAAGTTGGGCTCTGCATACTCCACGTCAGGGTCCGCCTCGTAGGCGCGGACGGCCTCGGCGACGGTCAGGCCGCGGGGGAGATCCACGAGGTTGACGTCGCTGTTCGGGAGGTTCTCCTCCGTCACGGCGCCGGACGCGCGGTTCAGCCGGCCCAGGTCCCGCCGGTCGGCCCGCTCCTCCAGCGAGACGAGGATCTCACCGGGCACGACCCGCGCGCCCTGCGGCGCCCGGTAGGTCGGCCCGTCCCCGCCGGGACTCAAGACCTGCGTCCAGGCCTTCTGGGCGACGCCCTGCCCGACCAACAAGCACATGGATACGGCCAACAAGAAACCCAACAACAGGCTCAACCGTCTCGCGGTCAACACCAGAACGCCCCCTCGTGCTCGTTTCCGATCCGCCATCAACCCTAGCAAACCGACCGCGGGTTACGCAACGTGTTTAACAAAACCTTTACGCGTTCTTAACACCGTAAAATCAATACCGGTAGACTTTCCCAGGAAGTTCGACAGTTCCGTCTTGGGTGCGCTCCTACGAATCTCGGTATCGAGCAATACCTCGACCGGAGGCCGCGTCGGGCGTTGCGTGGACCTCTACAGCCCCGTCGGGGCGCGGTCGAGGCGGGCGGCGTCGCTGTCTATGGCGGCGTCGCGGACGGCGGCAGCGACGCGTTCGTGGACCTCGGGGTTGAGGGCGTCGGGGACGAGTTCGGAGTCGACGGTGAGGGAGGCAATCGCCTCGGCGGCGGCGAGCTTCATCTGTAGCGAGATCTCCTCGGCCCCGGACAAGAGCGCCCCGCGGAAGATGCCCGGGTAGCCGAGCACGTTGTTCACGCTCGTCCCGTCGGCGGCGAAGGCCGCGCCAGCGGCGACGGCGTCCTCGGGGTCGATCTCGGGGTGAGGGTTGGTGAGCGCCAGGATGACCTGGCCCCTCTTCACCATGCCCGGGTTTATGAGGCCGGGCCTCCCCGTCGTGGCGACGACGACGTCGGCCTCGGACATCACGGTCTCCAGGTCCGAGATCTCGATCCCCTTGTTCCTGGCCCTCTCATGCGAGAGCGGGTTCGGGTCGGAGGCGACGACGCGCTCGACGCCAGCGTCGGCCATGAGGGCGGCGATGCCGTAGCCGGCGGCGCCCAGCCCGATCTGGCCGACCACCTGATCCTCCAGCGAGATGCCGGCGTGCCGGCACGCGACAAGCGCCGCCGCGAGCGTCACGACGGCCGTGCCGTGGACGTCGTCGTGCATGACGGGTTTGGGGAGCCTCTCTATAAGCCGCGCCTCTATCTCGAAGCACTCGGGCGCCGAGATGTCTTCGAGGTGAATACCCCCGAAGCCCGGCGCGATGCGGGCGACGGTCTCGACGAACTCGTCCACGTCCTTCGTGTCCACCAGGATCGGCATGGCAGAGACGTTGGCCAGCTGGTGGTAGAAGACGGCCTTGCCCTCCATGACCGGCATCGAGGCGACGGGGCCGATGTCGCCGAGGCCGAGGACGCGCGTGCCGTTGGTGCAGATGGCGACGCTCCGCCCGATCATGGTCAGCTCGCCCGCCAGCGACGGGTCGTCGGAGATGGCGGTGCACGCCCGGGCCACGCCCGGGGTGTAGACGTCGCGCATGTCCTGGACCGTCCGCACCGGCCTCGTCGACCCGATGACAAGCTTGCCGCCCTCGTGGCGGAGCAGCGCCCGGTCGCGCGACCAGAGCACCTCGACGCCATCGAGGTCGTTTAGGAGAGTCACGATGCGCACGGCCTGATCGTGGTCCTCGACGGCCAGCGTGATCTCGCGCACCGACGAATCCCTGCCGACGTTGATGGTCGTGACGTCCCCGATCAAACCGCCACCCTCCGCGATGGCCCCCGCCACGGTCGCCAACTGCCCCGTCCGATGAGGCTGCCGAACCCGATACGTGTAATCCAACGGCACGACAGACCCCCCGTCCTTGCAAAACCAACCCGTCCCAATTCTTCCCAATTCTATAAGACCTCACATCACCGTAAACCCCCGGGAGTCGGG
>CAXUFZ010000215.1:0-6625 GCA_964250345.1 uncultured Rubrobacteraceae bacterium | reverse complement strand
GGTGCTGCGCCGCGCGGTGGACCCGAACACGTTCCGCACCGATCAGGTCGCCCCCGCGGTCGCCTTCCTCGCCTCCGACCAATGCGGCGTGTCGGGGAAGATCGTCGAGGCCGGAGACGGGAGCTTCGCCATCGTCGGGTATGCGGAGGGCAAAGAGGTCAGCTTCGGGAGCGGTGGGATCACACCCGAAGACTTCGCCGCCTGGTGGCACGACCGCGACGTACAAACCTAGGCCGACCGCGTCGGCGTCCGAACCGCGGAGAAAGGGAGGATCGTGGGCGGGAGCACAGGACGGCGGCAGGGCCCGTCGGAGGACCCCGGCCCGCTGGAGCGGGTGCGGACGAGCTTCGAGAAGCAGGGCCTGATGCGCCTGCTCGGCGCGAAGGTCGTCGAGGCGGGCGAGGGAACCTGCACCATCGAGGTCCCTTTCCGCGAAGAGCTGACGCAGCAGGAGCGGTACTTCCACGGGGCTGTGACCGGCGCGATCGGGGACACCGCCGCCGGGTACGCGGCCCTCACCCTCGCGCCGCCGGACCGCGAGGTGCTGACGGTCGAGTACAAGGTGAACTTCCTGGCACCCGCCTACGGGGAGAAGCTGGTGGCCCGGGGAGAGGTCGTGACGGCGGGGCGCAGGCTCTTTGTCTGCAAGGCGGAGGTCTCGGCGGTGGACGGGGGAGAGGAGCGGGTCTGCGCGGTCGTGTTGCAGACGGTCTCGTTGTCGCCGGTCGGGACCGCATGAAGATGCATACGGTCGAAACGTTATCGGTAATGATAACGGTGATCTGGTAGCATGAACACCTGAGGAGCTGCCTGCTCCGGTGCTGGGAGAGGCGCGACGAGGAGGTCTGTGCTGTGGCTATCGGAGAGACCCGGGCCGAACACGAGGTGCTCGGCCTCGGTGAGGACGACCTACGTAAGATCTACCGTTGCATGTTGCTGGCGCGCAGGACGGACGAGCGGTCCTGGATCCTGAACCGCCAGGGCAAGGCCCCCTTCGTCATCTCCTGCCAGGGCCAGGAGGCCGCCCAGGTCGGCGCCGCGTATAACCTCCGCCCCGGCCAAGACTACGTCTATCCGTACTACCGGGACCACGGCATGGTGATGACGCTGGGCGTAACCGCCCGCGACGAGTTCCTCTCCCTTCTTGGTAGGAGGGAGGATCCCAACAGCGGCGGGCGCCAGATGCCGGGCCACTTCAGCAGCCGGGAGTTGAACATCGTCACCGCCTCGGCGCCCATCGGGGTGCAGTACCCGCAGGCGACGGGGACGGCGCTCGCGTTCAAGATGCGCGGGGAGGACGGGATCGTGCTCGCGTGTGGCGGCGAGGCCTCCACGAGTGGCGGCGACTGGCACGAGGCCATGAACCTCGCCGGCATCCACGGCCTGCCCGTCGTCTTCCTCGTCGAGAATAACGCGTACGCCATAAGCGTCCCCGAGAACCTCCAGGTCGCCGGCTCCATCGCCTCCCGCGCCGAGGGCTACGGCTTCCCCGGCGTCGCGGTGGACGGCAACGACGTGCTCGCCGTCTACGAGGCCGCCAGAGAAGCGGTCGAGCGCGCCCGCCGCGGCGACGGGCCGACGCTCATCGAGGCCAAGACTTACCGTCTGACGGGCCATTCCTCCGACGACGACGACCGGCGGTACCGGGAGCGCGAGGAGGTCGAGGCTTGGAGGCTCAAGGACCCCATCGTCCGTTTCGAGAAGTACCTGGTGGAGCACGGCGTCCTCGACGAGGAGGGCAAGGAGGAGCTGGAGGAGGAGATCAAGGCCGAGGTCAAAGAGGCCTCCGACTACGCCGAGAACGCCCCATTCCCCGAGCCCGACGAGGGGTTCGCTGACGTCTACGCGGGGCTTTAGCGGATGGCGACGAAGAACCTGCTCCAGGCCATCCACGACGGCCTCGCCGAGGAAATGCGTACCGACGAGTCCGTGATGGTCCTGGGAGAGGACGTGGGACGGGCCGGCGGCGTCTTCCGGGTTACGCAGGGGCTTCAGGGGGAGTTCGGCGAGGCCCGGGTGTTCGACACGCCGCTTGCCGAGAGCCTCATCGTGGGGTCGGCCATCGGGTTGTCCGTCAACGGGATGCGGCCGGTGGCGGAGATACAGTTCGCGGACTTTATCCCGCCGGCGTTCGACCAGATCGTCTCCGAGGCGGCGCTCTTCTACTACCGATCAAACGGCGCCTGGAACGTGCCCATCACCATCCGCGCCCCCTACGGCGTCGTTCCCGGCGGCGCCCTCTTCCACTCGCAGTCCGTCGAGGCCTACTTCTGCAACACCCCGGGCCTCAAGGTCGTCGCCCCGACCTTCCCCGCCGACGCCAAGGGCGCCCTGAAGAGCGCCATCCGCGACCCGAACCCCGTCCTCTTCATGGAGCACAAGAAGTCCTACCGGCTTCTCAAAGGCGAAGTGCCGGACGAGGATTATTCGGTCCCCCTGGATCGGGCGAAGGTGCATCGGGAGGGGACGGACCTGACGGTGATCTCCTACGGCCTCGTCTTGAACGACGTGTTGCGGATCTCCGAGAAGATCTCGGGCGAGCACGGCATCGAGACGGAGGTCGTGGAGCCGATCTCGCTCTACCCGCTCGACAGGGAGACGATCTTGGCCTCCGCGAAGAAGACCGGCAAACCGCTCGTCGTCTCCGAGGCGAATTTGGAGGGGTCGGTCTCCGGTGAGATCTCGGCTCTCATCGCCGAGCACGCCTTCGAGTGGTTGGACGGTCCGGTCAGGCGCGTCGGCGCCCCCGACGTGCCGGCCGCGCCCTTCGCCAAACCGCTAACGGACGCCTTCGTGCCGTCGGCCGCGGCGATAGAGGCCGCGATGCTCGACCTGGCGCGGTACTAGGGGGAGAGATGCCGGAACCCATCACGATGCCCCAACTGGGCGAGAGCGTCACCGAAGGAACCATAAACCGCTGGCTCAAGGCCGAGGGCGACGAGGTCGAACAGGACGAGCCCATCGCCGAGGTGGACACCGACAAGGTCAACACCGAGCTGCCCTCGCCGCTGGCCGGAACGCTGCACAAGCTCCTCGTATCCGAGGGGACGACGGTGGACGTGGGCACCGAGATCGCCCTGATAGCCACCGCAGACGAAGGGGCGTCCGAAGCCCCTGCCGCGGAAGCCCCCGCCGCCGGCACGCCCACCGAAGAGTTTCCCGCCGCCGGGACCGAGGCCCAGCCCGTGGCGTCGGGTGCGAGCCCTACGGTGGAAGTCCGTCCGGCGTCCGACAGGAACGGTAACGGCAGAGCCGCGATGGACGTCGAGGAACTCAAGGCGAGCCGTTCGTCCCCGGTCGTGCGCCGGCTCGCGGCCGAGCACGGGGTCGAGATCTCCTCCATCCCCGGCACCGGAACCGGCGGCCGGGTGACGAAGAAGGACATCGAGCTCTTCGTCGAGGAGCGGGAGGTGGTTAAGACCCCGCCCGAGCCGGCGAAGGTTGTCGAGCCGGGAGTTGCCCCCCGGCGCGTCACCGTACACGACGGGGACCGGGTCGAGGACCTTACCGGCATCAGGCGAGCCATCGCCAGCCGGATGTCTTTGAGCAAACAGGAGATCCCGCACGCCTGGACCCTGGTAGAGGTGGACGTGACGGGCCTCGCGGCCCTGCGCGAGGGGGAGAAGGCCGCCTTCCTCGAACGCGAGGGCGTGAAGCTCACGTACCTGCCGTTCATCGTGAAGGCGGCGGTTGAGGCGCTGAGGGAGAACCCGGTCCTCAATTCCGTCTGGGACGGGGACAGGATCGTCTTGCGGAAGAAGATCAACGTCGGGATCGCCGTCGACCTCGACGGCGCCCTGATAGTCCCCGTCATCCCCGACGCCGACGAGCTCAACCTCGTCGGCCTGACCCGTCGCATAGACGGCGTCGTCAAACGCGCGAGGGCGGGCGGGCTCACCGCGGACGACGTCTCGGGCGGCACCTTCACCGTCAACAACCCCGGTGCTCTAGGCAGCGTCGCCTCGACTCCGATCATCAACCATCCGCAGGCGGCCATCCTGCAGGCCGAGGCCGTGGTCAAGCGCCCGGTCGTCGTGGACGACGCCATCGCCATCCGCAGCATGATGAACCTGGAGGTCTCCTTCGACCACCGCGTCCTCGACGGCGGCGCGGCGCTGAAGTTCCTGAACGCCGCGAAGGGGCGGCTGGAAAGTTACGGGCCGAAGGGCAGCGTCGCGCGAGCCACGGACTAAAGATTCGGCCGGCGAGGGCGGATAAACACATGTATGAAAGTGCGCCGGGTCATCAAGCTAATCGAGGGAGACGGCCGGCGGCTGGTCAGAACAAGGGGCAGCCACCGACAGTACAGACACCCGACAGGCGGGGTTGAAGGAGTAGGATGGAGTACCTCGTCGTTGTCGAGCCGACCGGCACGGGATTTTCGGCATACTCGCCGGATCTGTCCGGTTGCGCTTCGACGGGAGCGACCCAAGAAGAGGTCGAGCGGAGCATGCGGGAGGCCATCGAACTCTATCTGGAAGGTTTGCGGGAATAAGGCTATTCCATCCCCAAACCTGGCACTTCGTCCGCCTACGTCGGGGTAACTGCTTGAAACACGGCGGCGTCGTGTAGGATTGACGCGAGAGGTTCGGCGGAAGGAGCGGGCGTTGCATCCACGCGCCAGGGCGACGGTAGAGGATCTGTACCAGGTCCCCGACAACGGCAAGGCCGAGATCATCGCCGGGGAGATAGTGGTCATGTCGCCGACGGGGGGGATACCGGGACGGGCAAGCGGTGAGATCTACATAGCCCTGCGAGATTACGAGCGTTCCGAGAGAAGCGGCTACGCTTTCCCGGACAACGTGGGGTTCATAGTCGACCTGCCGCGCCGGGGATCCTTTAGCCCGGACGCCGCGTTCCATGGTGGTCCTTTGCAGGGTGGAAAGTTCATGGACGGCGCCCCGGTCTTCGCCGCGGAAGTCCGCAGCGAGGGCGATTACGGCGCAAGGGCGGAGCGGGCGTTGGCCGAGAAGCGCGACGACTATTTCGCGGCGGGCACCCTGGTGGTGTGGGACGTGGACGTCTTGCGCGAGAGGGTCGTGCGCGCCTACCGCGCCGACGACCCGGAGAGACCGACGATCTACCAAAGCGGCGACGTGGCCGAGGCCGAACCTGCGTTGCCGGGGTGGACGATGCCGGTCTTGGACCTGCTTCCGTAGTGTCGGGGAGCCGCGTGGGCCGCCGGTGACGAGTTGACGGGTCGACACGCCGAGACGGGGAGCGTCCCAAGCTTCGAGCGGTCACTGGAAGCGGTGATGGATCGCATCGACCGCGAAGAACTCGTGCGCCTGACGCGGAATTTGGTCCGCATCCCGAGCGTCTACCGCCCGGAAGACCCCGAGGGCAACGAGGCCCGCGTGGCCGGTTTCGTCGCCGACCATCTGAAGGACACCGGCTTCGAGGTCAGGACCGAGGAGGTCGCGCCCGGTCGGCCGAACGTCTGGGCCTTGTGGGAGGGCGACCGTCTGGGGAGGACGCTGCTCTTCGAGGCGCACACGGACGTGGTGACAGAGGGGGCCGCGGAAGAGTGGGAGCATCCGCCGTTCGCGGCGGAGCGGGAGGACGGCAGGATCTTCGGCCGCGGCGCGTGCGACACGAAGGGGAACCTGGCCGCCGCGGTCGTGGCGGTGCGGGCCATCAAGGACTCCGGCGTCTCTTTTCCCGGCAAGCTGGTACTGTGCCACCCAGTTGACGAGGAGGGCATGATGGGCGGCATCAAGGCGTTCATCGAGGGAGGGCATGCCGAGGGGGTGGACGCGGCCGTTATCTGCGAGCCGGAGGAGAACCAGCTCTGCGTCAAGCAGAAGGGCGCGCTGCGGGTCGAGCTCACGGTCCGGGGAAAGATGGCCCACGGCGCGATGCCCTTGAGCGGCGTTAACCCCGTGACGCGGGCGGCGCGGTTCGTGGTCGCTGTGGAGGAGTTGGAGCGGGAGGAGATCGAGCGTTGCGGAGAAGACCCGTTCCTCGGCTACCCGAGCCTGACGCCGACCATCCTGATGGGCCCCGAGGCCGGTGAACCCCAGATCAACGTCGTCCCGGCGAGCGCCTACGTCGCCCTCGACATACGAACCGTGCCAACCCAATCCCACGATGAATTGGTGAAAGAACTAAGGGTTATTCTGACCCGCCTCGCCGCCGAAGACCCGGACTTCGACGCGACGCTGGAGGTCATCGAGGAGCGCCCGCCGACCGAGACCTCCAAGGACGAGCCGCTGGTCCGCGCGATGGACGCGGCGTACCGGACGCTGACCGGCGGAGAGCCCCGCTACAACGGCGTCCCCGGCGCCACGGACGGGACGTTCCTGCACGCGTGGGCCGGCATCCCCATAATCACGACGGGGGCCGGGGATCGGGAGATACCACATCATAAAGACGAGTGGGTGGACGAGGAGGAGCTCCTCGCCGCCTGCAAGCTCTACGCCGCGACCGCCCTGTACTACGCCCACGGAGAGGACTAAACGTGTACGACTACCGTTCGATGTTCGACCTGACCGGCAAGACGGCGCTCGTCGCCGGGGCCGGGAGCGGGATCGGGGAGGCCGCCGCCCACGGGCTCGCCGCCTTCGGGGCGCGGGTGTACGGCGCGGACGTGGACGTCGAAGCGGCCGAGAAGACGGCTGAGGCC
>CAXUFZ010000214.1:0-6642 GCA_964250345.1 uncultured Rubrobacteraceae bacterium | reverse complement strand
CCCCCGTCCCCCACTACGGCCCGCAGATCCGCCCCCTTGGACCCCGAGAGGTCTTCCGCCAGAAGCGCCTGCTCGCGGTCCTGTCCCCCGCCGAAGAGGAAAATATCGCGGCCCGTGGGCCGGACCCGCTCCCCGAGTCCCACGTCCACCACCTCGACCGGGACCCCGCGCCACTCGCAGCGCTTCTTTATGGAGATGACGTTCCCCCGGTCCCCGTAGAGGTTCATCATGTCCGCGTACAGGTGGTGGATGGTGAGCTTCAAGTCTCTTCCCTTCGGTCTTCAGGCATCAGGCGTCCTCCCAGAACGGGTGCGTGTGGCCCATGTCGCTGAGGGCTTTGCGGATCTCCAGCATCGCCGTGTAGGTCGGCAGAACGTAGAGGGTTTCGCCCGGCGGCGTGGCTGCGAGGGCGGACTTTATGGCCTCTTCGCGGTCGGGGATGATCCGGCCGACGGGGAGCTCGGCGTATTTGAGCCGGACGGCCATGTCGCCGGCGCGGAGGCCGCTGACGGTGATGGGGGCGGCGCTTGTCCGGCCCGCGGCGCGGGCGTCGGCGAGCATCTCGAAGTCCACGTCCCAGAGCCAGGAGACGTCGCGGCCGTCGGCGTCGTTGTCGTTTATGGCTATGAGGACGTTCTTGGCGTCGTCGGCGGTGACGAAGGTGCGCAGGATCTCGTTGAATCCCACCGGGTTCTTGATGAGGAGCAGGAAAGCCTCCCTGTCCCCGGCCTCGATCCTCTCCACCCGCCCGAACGCCCCGCCGAACTCGGCGATCCCGCGGACGACCTCGTCGAGGCCCACGCCGGCCTCAGAAGCCACGGCGGCGGCGGCGAGCGCGTTGTAGGCGTTGTAGAGGCCGGGGAGCGCGGTCTTGACTTCTCTCTCGCCCCGGGGCGTGGAGAGGAGGAACGAGGAGCCCCGGGCGCCTTCGAGGCGGACCCGGCTCGCGCGGTAGTCGAGGAGCGGTCGGGAGAAGTCGTTGTTGGGACAGGCGTAGACGCCGACGTGGCCCATGTAGACGGTCTCGTAGTTGAGGGATGTTCCGCAGATTGGGCAGTCTTTGGAGTCGGCGACGTGTTGGAGGCGGCCGGTGTCGAGGTCGGGCTCGTCCACGCCATAGAAGATGGGTCTCGCCGCGGAGCGCCCGAGGCTTGCGACGAGCGGGTCGTCGGCGTTCAGGACCACCAGTCCGTTGCGCGGCAGGTCGGCGAAGGCCGAGGCGATGACCTTGCCGGTGTAGGCGAGCTCGCCGTAGCGGTCGAGCTGGTCGCGGAACAGGTTGAGGACGGCCAGAATCCTCAACTCCGCCTCGGCCGCCACCCGGGGCACGCTCGCCTCGTCCACCTCGAAGAGCCCCATCTCGGACGTCGGTCTGCCGAAGAGGTTCGCGTCCGACACCACGGCGGCGGTCACGCCGGTCACGAGGTTGGCGCCCGTCGAGTTGTTCACGGCGCGGAGGCTGGCGGTCTGCAGGATCTTGCCGATCATGCGCGTGGTCGTGGTCTTGCCGTTGGTGCCGGTGACCGCCGCCGAGCCCAGCGGGAGCCGCCGGGAGAGCTTCGTCAACAGTTCCGGGTCCACCCGCCGGGCTACGACGCCCGGGATCGTCGACCCCCCGCCCCGTCCGAGCGCGCGGCTCGCGAGCTGCGCCGCCTTCGCGGCGCATATCGCGGCGGAGAGACGGGGATCGAAGGGGGAACTCATGCGAAAGAGTATAAGCGCTGCGCCCCCGGGCTTTGGGACCCCGCTGCAACCGTCCGCCGCGATCGTCTAACATGGGCCTCATGCTTATATACCGCGCCGCACGGACCCTGCCGGTACTCGCGCTGCTCCCTGTCTTTTTGTGCTTGGCGGTGGCCTGCGCGGAACGGCCAACGTCGGAGGAGGCCGATCGCAAGCGCACCGGTGTCATGCCCCGCGAGGACCTGTCCGCGATCTCCCGATCCTTTTCCCTGGACAGCCCGACGACCGTCGTGGGCTTCGGCGGGAGTTCGCTGTGGGTGGTCGATTACGGGGACTACGAATGTGACGACACCGCCTCGTGCTCCGGTCCCGAGAGGGTATTCCTGAAGAGGCTCGACCCGGATACCCGCGAGGCCGAGGCGACGTTCCCGCTGAGGGGCACGGACGGTGCCGGCGTGGCGTTCGGCGCGGGCTCGGCCTGGATCTCCTACTCGAACTACGACCGGCCGCGGGAGAGCGGCGTGCTGCGGGTGGACCTGGAGACGAACCAGATCGTACGCAAGATCCCCACGGAGAAGCCGCCCTGGGAGATCGCTTTCGGCGAAGGTTCGGTCTGGTTCACCAGCGAGCTGAGCGGCGTGGTGTCGCGCCTGGACCCCGCGACGAACGAGGTGGCGCAGGAGATCGAGACCGGCAAGAGCGAGCTCGGGGGCGTCGCGGTCGGCGGCGGCTCGGTCTGGGCCGCGAGCTACGGCCTGTCTGGCGCGTCCGCCATCCCCGACGAGTCCTACGAGACAAACACCCTGCCCGAGCCGAACCCGGAGGCCAGACTCCTGCGGCTGGACCCGGAGAGGGGCGAGGTCGTCGCCGAGGTCCCCGTGGAGGAGACCGCGCTGGAGGGCGGCGCCAGCGACGCGGCCGTCGGAGAGGGAGCCGTCTGGGCGACGAGCTTCAACGCCAAGCTCTTGAGGATAGACCCCGGGACGAACGCGGTAACGGCCAGGGACGACATCGGGGATTACTCCTTCGACGTCGAGGTGGGAGAGGGCCACGTGTGGGCCGAGAGCGAGGTAAACGTCAACGGCGGTGGCGGGTACGCCATCCGCTTGAGCCGGTTGAATCCGGAGACGGGAGCGGTCTCCGGCTACCTTGACCGGAAGAACATGAGCGGCCTGGCTGTCGGCGGCGGGGCCGTGTGGGCAGGGATCGGCGGTGTCGAGGGAGGAGAAGGCGGGCTGATAAAGATCTCCCCGTAGAGAAGGCGACGAACCCGCCCGTTTGGCCGGGTGGTGGGCCGGCGGAGTTGCGGTAGAAACGTTGCATGGAGATCTTCGAGAACCTTTCGGCGAGTTCGAGGGTGGAGAGCCCGCTCCTCGACGCGTATTCGCGGGCGGTGCGGGACGTCACCGAGAAGCTGGAGCCCGCCGTGATCTCGCTCGGCCTCCCCGAGGGCCGCGGCGGCGGGAGCGGCGTCGTGCTCGGCACGGACGGTACTACGGCCACCGCCGTCACCAACAGCCACGTCGTCCGCGGCCGGGGCCGGGCCGGCGCCCGGCGCGGCGGGTCGGCCGGCCGGCAGGTCCCCTTGCCTGACGGCACCTCGGTCCCGGCCGAGGTGCTGGGCGACGACCCGCCGAGCGACCTCGGGGTCGTCCGGTTCGAGCCGCAGGGCGAGCCGACCGTCGCGGCGCTGGGCGAGGCGGAGAACCTCGTCGTCGGGCAGCTCGTCGTCGCTATTGGCAGTCCGCTGGGTTTTCAGAGCACGGTGACGGCCGGGGTGGTGAGCGCCCTTGGGCGTTCGATCCAGGGCCAGGACGGGCGCCCCATAGAGAACGTCATCCAGACAGACGCGGCCATCAACCCCGGCAACTCCGGCGGCCCGCTGGCCGACGCCTCGGGCCGGGTCGTCGGCATTAACACCGCGATCATCGGCGGCGCCCAGGGCATAGGCTTCGCCGTGCCCGTCTCGGGCGCGTTCCGCCGCGTCGTCTTCTCCCTCGTTACCGAGGGCCGCGTCCGCCGCGCCCGCCTCGGCGTCGTCGTCGCCACCCAGCCATCCCGCGGCGGCGTAGGCGGCGGCGCCGGCGTCCGCGAAGTCACCCCCAACAGCGCCGCCCAACGCGCCGGCGTCCGCTCGGGAGACGTAATCGTCGGCCTCGGCGAAGCCCCCATCCGCTCCAACAGCGACCTCCTCGCCCAACTCGACGAATCGGCCATAAATCGCGACTTGCCTCTGAGGGTCTTGCGGCGCGGTAAAGAGCTCACGCTGAACGTGCGACCCCGCGAGCAGGACTAGCTTCGTAGCACGCCCGCTTCGCGGGCTTTCAGCACGTTCCGCCCTATGGGCTCCGCTCTCGGCAACGCTCCGGGCCTCTCGGCCCTCGCTTTCAGCACGCAGCCTGACGGCCGCTTTCAGCCAGGGTCTTGCCCCGCATGGTGTGGCGGAGGCGCGTTTGAGAGAATGCACCGGTAGGCCCTTCGGGTTTAGCTGAAAGCGTAGGCCGGAGCGTGCTGAGAGGCGCGAAGCGCCGTGCTGAGAGTGCCCGCGGGGCACGTGCTGAAAGCGGAGGCGAAGCCGGAGCGTGCTAAACGATGGGAGGCGAAATGCCCGACGTTACTTTTGTAGTCAACGACATCTCTGATGCCGAGGACGCGACGCGACTCGAGCGGGCGCTGGGCCGGCTTGGGGCCGTGAACCTGGTGAACGTGGATTCAGAGCGGGGGCTTGTGGCCGTCTCATACGAGGGCGGCGGGACGGAGTTGGAGAAGGTCGAGGCGGCTATTGGGGACGCGGGGCACGAGTTCGAGCGTTCGCCCGGCGCGGACCGCGCGGTTGAGTGAGCCGGGGGATTCGGTTTCCGCGGCCGAGGCGGCGCGGTTTCTGGGTGTGCCGGAGGCTGAGGTCGGGGAGCTCGCGGACGAGGGGGGGCGCGTCTCTCTGGAGCTTCTTCGGGTTCGGGTGGGGTCGGCCGGGATCTCGCTGGAGCTCGCGCGCGCCAGGGAGGAGGTCGGGAGGCTCTCTGGGCAGCTAAAGGAGGTCCGCTCCTCGAACGCGCGGCTTCAGGCGGAGATCAAGGCGTCGATCTCGGAGCGGCGCCGACTGACCGAAGAGGTGCTGGAGCTCAGGGCGGCGGCCGAGGAGCGGCTGATGCTCATGGAACGCGTCGAGCAAATGGCCCGCATGGAGCAAGAACTGGAGGGGAACTCGCGGGAGATCGAGCGCCTCAAAAACAGAGGGGTCTTGGGCCGGCTCCTAAACCGCTAGGCTGCGCCGGCGCCGATAGGCCCTACTGGACTCGAGGTGGCGAGTTCGCGCGGCGGGTCCAGAACCAGGCGAACGCCGTGAAGAGCACCGCCGCGGTTACCCCGATGATCCACTCGATGCTGGCGAAAGGCACCAGGTAGCCGTGCAGGAACACGTCCGCGAAGAACATCTCTATCGCCAGGTAAACGAGCAGGCCCGCCCCCAGGAAGACCAGGAAGGGGAAGCGGTTCAAGAGCGAGGTCAGGAGTGCCGCGCCGAAGACGACCAGCGGGATCGTGGTGGCGAGCCCGATCACGATCAGGGAGGTGCTCACCTGTCCGTCTATCCTGGCGGCCTGGACCAGCGCTATCACGTTGTCCAGCGACATCACCGCGTCGGCGATGATAATTATCCTGATGGCCTCCCAGGCGCTCTGCCCGGCCTTGATCTCACCCTCCTCGGGCTCGGAGTCGTGGATGAGCTTCCAGGCGATCCAGATCAAGAGCACCCCACCGACCACCTGGAGAAGCGGTATCTGGATGAGGAACGTGATGATGGCCGCGAAGAAGAGCCTGAGGATGACGGCGCCTGCCGCGCCCCAGAGGATCGCGCGCCGGCGGTTGACGCCTTCGAGGCTCCGGGCGGCCATCGCGATGACCACCGCGTTGTCGCCCGAGAGGATCAGGTTGACGACGAGCACCCCGACCAGCCGGCTAAGCCACTCTGCGGTCAAAAAATCCATCTACCCTGGCGTCCCCTTTGCCTCCGACCTTTGTGCGGAAGGCCATCTTACCAGGAAAGCCCCGCCCGAATCGTCCCGACTCACGCGAGAACGAGGGAGATAAACGCCGCCACGATGAACACGAGGTACAGCGAGCCGGCCCCGAGCATGACGTAGGCCCTGAGCGGCTTCCGCCGGCGCAGGAGGAACCCGAGAAAGACCACGCCTGACCCTATAGCGAAGATGGCGGCCAGGGACGTCAGAAAGTCGAGCTGCCACGGCGTGAAGAGGATGCCTATGGAGACCGGGATGGTGCTCTGGAAGACCATGGCACCCGTGATGTTCCCGATGGCGAGGGTGTCCTTGTTGTCCCTAAGCCAGATGACCGAGTTGAACTTCTCCGGCAGCTCCGTGGCGAGCGGCGCCAGCACGAGGGCGATGAGGCCGGCCGGGATGCCCGCGGCTTCGGAGATGCTTTCGACGGCGCCCACGAAGAGGTGCGCGCCGAAACCCATCACCGCGACCGTCCCGACGAGCTGCGCGGCGACGGCCCAGGTCGGCGCCTCCGAGCGCGAGGGCCAGAGCGTGAGGTTCGAGGGCGGGTCCCCCTCCGACTCCCCCCCGGCCCTCACGGTTCGCACGACGTAGAGGACGTAGGCGGCCAGCAGCAGGACCGCTAGCAGGATCTTCACGACGAGGGGCAGGGGGATTATGCCGGCCGCGGCGGCGATGCCGAAGCAGGGCAGGAAGAACGCCAGGTCCGGGATCGCGGTGTCGCGGTCGGCCGTGATCTCGCTCCCCGTGCTCCTGCGCCGCTTGTAGCCTATGGCCGCCACCCCGACTATGAACTGCGCGAGCGTCGCCAGGAGGAACGGGGCGCCCAGAATGGCGCCGATCCCGATCTCCCCGGCCGCCCCGCCCCCGGAGCCGACGATGACCGCCCCGAGGATGGCGACGACGGGGATCATGGTCTCCGGCAGCGCCGTCCCGACCG
>CAXUFZ010000213.1:0-6668 GCA_964250345.1 uncultured Rubrobacteraceae bacterium | reverse complement strand
GTTATGGAAGAGGGGGGACGGGCCGGTTTTATCCCGGTGGGGACGCGTCCGGATCTCTCGGGAAAAGAGCGTGCGGTTCTGTTGCGGTGGGCCGGAGGATAGTCGCCGGCTCCCCCGAAGAGGCCGCCCGGGCCCTGCGGGCCGGAGGCATCGTTCTCGTCCCCACCGAGACGGTCGTGGGCCTCGTCGCCACCGACGCGCGGCGGCTGAACGAGACGAAGAGCAGCGACCCGGGCAAGCCGCTGACCTTGCTCTGCGTCTCTGCCGATGAGGCGTTCGCGCTCGCCGAAAGGGTCCCCAGACTCGCCCGAACGTTGGCGGGGCTCCTCTGGCCCGGTCCGCTCACGCTGGTCCTGGAACGTCCTGGAGGAGGCACGGTCGGCCTGCGGGTCCCGAGGGGCAAAGTTACCGAGGTGCTCGCCGCCTTCGGCGGACCCCTGTACGCGACGAGCGCGAACCTTTCGGGCGAACCCGCGCCCGCGTCTCTGGAAGACGTGGACCCGCGGGTCATGCAAGATGCGGACCTCGTCGTCGAAGGCGAGCGCGGGGACGGGGAGCCATCGGCCGTCGTGGACCTCTCGGAAAGGCGCGTGCGCCTGCTGCGCGCGACGGACAGGCTGACCGAGGAAGATCTCGCCCGTCTGGTGGGAAGAGATCGCGGATGAGCCGGGTGCTGGTTACGGGCGCGACGGGCAACGTCGGCTCGGAGGTCGTGCGCTTGCTGCGGGGCGGGAAATCCTCGGTGCGGGCGGCCGTCAGGGACCCGGGCAGGGTCGAACCCGCCGGGGGCGTGGAGTACGCGCCGTTCGACTTTACCCGGCCGGAGACCTACGCGCGGGCGTTGCGCGGGGTGGACAGGCTCTTTCTCGTGAGGCCGCCCGCCATCTCGAACACCCGAAGGTACGTCAACCCTTTCGTCGACGCCGCGAAGGCGGCCGGGGTGGGGCATATCGTGTTCTTGTCGTTGCTGGGCGCCGAGAAGAACCCGGTGGTGCCGCACCGCAGGATCGAGGACTACCTGAAAGCCTCGGGCGTATCCCACACGTTCTTGCGACCCAGCTTCTTCATGCAGAACCTATCGACGGTCCACCGCGAAGACATAAAGGACTGCGGCGAGGTCTTCGTGCCGGCGGGCAAAGGCAAGACGAGCTTCGTAGACGCCAGGGACGTCGCCGCTGCGGCCGCGAAGGTCCTGACGGAACCGGGTCACGAAAACAGGGCCTACCCGCTGACCGGCGCCGAGGCGCTCGATTACTACGAGGTCGCAAATACGTTCGCCAACGTGTTGGGAAGACGCGTCGTCTACTCCCGACCCTCCGTCGTTCGGTTCGCCCGGACGATGTTGGGTAAGGGCCTACCTCCCGCGTTCGTGCTGGTCATGTGCGGTATCTACACCACGGCGCGGCTCGGGTTGGCGGGTACGGTCACCCGGGACACCGCGCGGCTGCTCGGACGGCCTCCCGCGACGCTTCGTCGGTTTGTGGAGGACTATCGCCGCTGTTGGGGGTGAGCCCGGCGGGTCGGCGATGGTCGGCGACATCCCGCCGTTGAGGGCGTCGGAAACAACATCTATACTCCCCCCAGTGCGAGACCGGCAGGGAGGAAACGGGGGCATCAGGGTCCCGGCAACCTTTGGTCGTATCTATCTCCCGGCGGAAACGCCGGGCGCACCCCCAACCCCGAGCGGAGGTACACGATGATAGGACCGTACACGGAGGTCGTGGACCGGCAGGTCCAGGAGGCGCTCGACGGGGAGCTCGAACGCCAGCGCAACACGATAGAGCTCATCGCCAGCGAGAACTTCGCCTCCCAGGCGGTCCTCGCCGCCCAGGGCTCCGTCCTCACGAACAAGTACGCCGAGGGCTACCCGGGCAAGCGCTACTACGGCGGCTGCGAGCAGGTGGACAAGGTCGAGGTCCTCGCCATAGAGCGGGCGAAGCAGCTCTTCGGCGCCGAGCACGTCAACGTCCAGCCGCACTCGGGCAGCCAGGCCAACGAGGCGGCCTACGCCGCGCTCATAGACCCCGGCGACAAGGTCCTCTCGATGGACTTGGCCCACGGCGGGCACCTGACGCACGGGATGAAGCTGAACTTCAGCGGTCGCACCTACGACTTCGCCCACTACGGCGTCGGCGAAGACGGCTTCATCGACTACGACGAGGTCCGCGAGACGGCGCTCCGGGAGAGGCCGAGGCTCATCCTGGCCGGCGCCAGCGCCTACCCCCGCGTCATCGACTTCGAGAAGTTCCGCGCCATCGCCGATGAGGTCGGCGCGTTCTTTCTGACGGACATGGCGCACATCGCGGGGCTGGTCGCCGCGGACGTGCACCCGTCCCCGGTTCCGCACTGCGAGATCGTGACGACGACCACGCACAAGACGCTGCGGGGCGCGAGGGGCGGCATGATCCTGTGCCGCGAAGAGTTCGCGAAGAAGGTGAACAGCCGCGTCTTCCCCGGGATGCAGGGCGGCCCCCTGATGCACGCCGTGGCCGGCAAGGCCGTCGCCTTCGGCGAAGCCCTTCAGCCCGAGTTCCACGAGTACGCCGCCCGCATCGTCGAGAACTGCCGGGCGCTTGCGGACGGCCTCCTCGAAGGCGGCCTGAACCTGGTCTCCGGCGGCACGGACAACCACCTCGTCCTCGTGGACTTGAGGGAGACGGATACCAACGGACACGAGCTCGAGCAGGCGCTCGAGGCGGTGGGCGTAACGTGCAACAAGAACATGGTCCCGAACGATCCGGAACCGCCGACCGTGACGAGCGGCGTCAGGCTCGGCACGCCGGCGATGACGACGCGCGGCATGGGCCCGGACGAGATGCGCGAGGTCGCGGAGATTATCGCGGCGACGGCCCGCAGCGCATCGGACGGCCTGCGCGACCGGGTCGCCGCGCTCACGGAGGCGTTCCCGCTGTATGAGTGAGGCGGAGAACCTCTTCGTCGTCGACGGGCCCCTCAGCCGGCACAAGCTCAGGGTGCTGCGCGACGAGCGGACGGCGTTGCCCAGCTTCCGGCAGGCGATGAAGGAGCTCTCGCTCATCATGGTCGCGGAGGCCACCGGGAAGATGCCGACCCGAACCGGGCGCATCCGCACGCCGCTCACGGAGACGGAGGTCGAGGAGATCTCCGGCCCCGTCTGCGTGGTCCCGGTGCTGCGCGCGGGCCTCGGGATGCTCGACGGCGCCCTGGCCCTGCTCCCGACGGCCACGGTCGGCTTCATGGGCCTCCAGCGCGACGAGGAGACCGCGCAGCCCGTCGAGTACTACGTCAACCTGCCCCGGAACCTCCAGGACTACCTCGTCCTCGTCCTCGACCCGATGCTCGCGACCGGGGGCAGTTTGTCGGCGACCATCCATAAGCTCAAGGAGGAGGGGGCCGCCTGGATCTCCTGCCTCCACGCCGTCGCCGCCACCCCGGGTGTCGAGCGCGTCACAAAGGAACACCCCGACGTCAGCTTCTACACCGCCGCCCTGGACCCCGAGCTGGACGAGCGATCCTTTATCGTCCCGGGCCTCGGCGACGCGGGGGACAGGCTCTATGGAACGCTTTGAGAACCCGCGGGTAGACACCACGCAAGAGCACGAGGAGCTGAAAAGGGTCCGGCCCTCGTGGGACGAGTACTTCATGCGGATCTCGCACGAGGTCGCCGCCCGCTCGACGTGCCCGCGGCTCGCGGTGGGGGCCGTGATCGTCCGCGACAAGCGCATCCTGACGACGGGCTACAACGGCTCGCCCTCCGGGATGCCCCACTGCGACGAGGTGGGGTGCCTGATCCGGGTCGTGGACGGCCGCGAGAGCTGCCAGCGCACGCTGCACGCCGAGCAGAACGCCATCATCCAGGCCGCCTACCACGGCGTCTCCGTTACCGGGTCCTCGATCTACTGCACCCACCAGCCCTGCCTGATGTGCGTGAAGATGATCATGAACGCCGGCATCGAAGAGGTCCGCTACGCCGGCGGCTACCCGGACCCCCTGGCCGTGGAGGTGGCCGCCGAGGGCGGGCTGCGGATGGTCAGGTTCGAGGATCGGACCCCGTCCTAGCGTCCCGATTCGGCAGACTCGACGGCCGCAGGCTAGATATCGAGCCGTCCGAGGCCCGGTTTACTCCTGCTCCCAGTACGTAACGCGGCCGTCCGCCCGACACACGAAACGGACGCCCCCGTCCTGGGAGATCACGACGGCTAGCGATCCGGGCAGCGCGTCGACCAGGCGGTAGGCCGAGCGGTGACGGGCGCCCACGTTTCCGGTCTCCTCTTCGACGACCCTCTCGCCCTCGAGGTCCAGCGCCCGTCCCACGCGCGCGACGTCCGGGAGCCGGCCGGAGATCATGCCGCCAAAGCCCAAAAGCTCGTTGTTCTTGCCCATGACCACCGCGCCGTCGGCCGCCGCGAGGCCGGCGATCAGGTGCGCCGTCTCGAAGAGCGCGTCGTCGAGCGTCGTAATCTCCTCGTCGTTCGTCGCCTCGAACTCTTCCCAGCCGACGGGCCCCGGCCGGTCTGAGGCGCCGTGGAGCCGGGCGAGGCGGTTGAGGATGTCCACTATGAGGTTTGGGAAAGAGAGCCGGGCCGCGTCGCCCGCGAAAGGGTAACGGAGGTCGATGTGCGGGTGCTCGTGGGGAGGTTCTTCGGCGTCGTCCCGGGGGATGAAGATCACCGTCCCCCCGTGGCGCGCGTCGCGCAGCACGCTCACGACGCGCTGCATCATGCGGCGCGTGATCCTGTTCGCGAGCTCCGGCTCGAGCGGCGCCCACCTCTCGCCCGCCTCCTCTCGCGCGCCGCTCCGGGCCGCCTCGTGGCGCCCCACGAGCTCTTCCAGGAGTCTGGAGAACTGTGCCGGCAGCCACCGAGACTCGAAGAGGTCCATGCGAGAACCCGAGAGCTTCCCTTCCTGGAGCTTGCCGACGAGCTCCTGGCCCTTGTACGCCTCCATGCTGCCCGGCGCGTCCACGCGGACGACCGGAACCGGCGGCAGCGGCGCCCCGGCCCGCCGGCCGCCCCTGACGTCCCTCAACCACCGGGTGCCCGAGTTGACCAGGCCCCATATCCGCAAGTTCCGGTCCCCGTCTTGCCGGACCCCGATCAGGGTCCGCCGCGGATCGGCGGCCACCGAGAGCCGCCGGAGCTCCCTCGCGTCGAAGGGGAACGAGCGGGGGAACTCGAGCCGCCGCAGGCCCTCGGGCGGCCTCCCCTCGGGGTCGAAGAGATCCGGCCCGGCGAGGATGGCGCGGAACACGACCGGCCGCTCCTCCTCGCGCAACATGCTCGCCTGGTAGCAGACGGCGAAGAAGCCCTCGAGCGCCGTTTGGTCGGGCGACGGGTCGAGGTCGCCCGCTGGTCCCGGCACTTCCCCCCAACGGTCCCGCACAAACCGGGCCAGGTCCCCCGGGTACGAGTACCCGGCCGCCGCGGGGTCGGACTCAAACGAGTTGGGGTCCGCCTCGATCATGCTCCCCCTCGTGCCGGCGACCGGCTCACACGTTGGCGCTGTCTATGGCGACTTCGCGCAGCCGTTCTACGTCGCGCGCCGGCGGCTCGCCGAAGAGTCTCTTGTACTCCCTGCTGAAGTGCGAGGCGTCGCCGTAGCCGACGCGGAAGCCGGCGCTCGCGGCGTCGAGGTCCTCGCCGAGCATCAGGCGGCGGGCCTCCTGCAGGCGCATCCGCTTCTGGAACTGCAGGGGGCTCATCGCGGTGACGGCCTTGAAGTGGTGGTGGAATCCCGAGACGCTCATCCCCGACTCCCGCGCCACGTCCTCGATCCTGAGCGGCCGGTCAAAGTTCTCTCGCATCCGCTCCAGGGCCCCGGCGATGCGGTGGGCGTGGCCGCCCTGGACCGCGATCTGACGTAGCCTGCCGCCCTGCTCCCCCTCGAGGAGCCGGAAGACGATCTCGCGGGTCACCAGCGGCCGGAGGAAGCGTGCCTCCTCGGCGGAGGCGTCCAGGAGCCTGACGAGCCTCAGGACAGCGTCGAGCAGGCCCTCATCCAACGGGCTCACGTCGAAGGCCCTCACGGCGTGCTCTTTGGGCGCGGTATGGCCGGCCTCGACCATCACCGAGCCGACGAGGGCGGGGTCGAGCCCGAGGACGACGCCCAGGTACGGCCGCTCCTCCGAAGCCTCGGTGACCCGGCTCGTGGTGGGAAGAGCCGCGCCGGTGATGAGGTAGCTATGGGCGTCGTAGCGGTAGCAATCGTCGCCCAGCAGGACCTCCTTTTCGCCCTGCGCCATCATGCAAAACGCGGGGGAGGAGACGCCGTGGTCCTTCGCGGTGGGCGAGGACCGGCTGAGTAGCCGGAGCCCCCCCGGCGCCTCGACGGCCCCGTCCTCGCCGACGGCCCGCGCGACGCGCTCGACCAGCTCGTCGCGACCGCCCTGCGCCCCGCGCGCCTCGCGCGCCGACCGCGGACGGTTCATCAAAACCATAGTAACCCCTCATCTAGTTCCCGCATCGCCCGACTCCAAGTTTGCAGGATGGTACAAGACTTCTGGACGATCATTATAACGTCCCGCGCCCCCTGCCCCCTACAATTGGCACCAGGCACAGGAAGTCGGTCTCGAACCCTGAGAGAAGTCTGGATTTTTGTCCAACGGGAGATTCGGCGTGGGGGGGGGGGGGGGGGCCCCCCCCCCCCCCCAAAAAATCGGAGAAAACAGCCACCGAACACACCACAGAGAG
>CAXUFZ010000212.1:0-6682 GCA_964250345.1 uncultured Rubrobacteraceae bacterium | reverse complement strand
AACTCGTCCAGGACGAAACCGAGGTCCAGCTTTCCGTCAACGACGGGCGCGGCGACCACCTCGACTTCCCGCGCCGCTAGAGCTTTCTGCTTGCCGTCGAGGTTGGCCGCGTCCGCGAAGACGACGACCGGGGTCTCGGCGGCCGTGCGGGCCAGGTTACTCTCGGGCGAAACGGTCAACCGGGGGTCGAGGACCGCGCGGGTGATGTTCGGCGGCTCGTCGGGGAGGCCGCGGGCGGTCAGGGTGGGGTCGTCGGCCCTGACGGTGTGCGCGCCGACGAGGACGGCGCCCGCCTCGGCCCTGAGCAGGTGGGCGCGCAGCCTCGCGGCCTCCCCGGTCACCCACTTGCTGTCGCCGCCGGCGGCGGCGATCCTGCCGTCCAGCGTCGCCGCGAGCTTGACGTGCACGAAGGGTCTCCCCGTGCGCCTGTGGTGGAAGTATTGCTCGTTCTGTGATCTCAAGGAGGGCTCGTCGAGCACCTCGACCCGCACTCCGGCGCCACGCAAAATCTCGACGCTCCGCCCCCGCATGAGGGGGTTCTCGTCCAGGACGCCGACCACGACGGTCCCGATGCCGGCCTCCAGGACCGCCTCCACGCACGGGGGGGTCCGGCCGTGGTGGTTGCACGGCTCAAGGGTGACGAAGAGGGTCGCGTCCCGCGCGACGTCTCCGGCCTCGCGGAGGGCGACGACCTCGGCGTGATCCCGCCCGGCCCGCGCGTGCCAGCCCTCGCCGACGACCGTCTCGTCGCGCACGACTACGGCCCCGACCATAGGATTGGACGCCACGGTGAAACGCCCGCGCTCGGCAAGCCGACGAGCGAGCTCCATAAAGGAACCTCGGACCAAATCTTCCTCTCTCCCATCCGGACTCTGACCGTCGGCGCCGGACTACGGCTCGTCGCAAACGCGAAACGAACCTTCACCGGCTCAACCCCCGGCTCAACGCCTGGGGCTCGCGGGCTCCCCGTCAGGAACGCTCCGTCCGGGCTCACCGCCGGTGCGGGAATTTCACCCGCCCCCGAAAGTTACGCAAGAACCTATATCACACGCTTGTTGTTCCAACAAGCGTGGCACGCCCGCTTCGCGGGCTTTCAGCACGCTGCGGCTCCGCTTACGCTTTCAGCACGTTCCAGCCTTCGGCTTCCACTTTCAGCGACGCTGCGCCCTTCGGGCTCCGCTTTCAGCCGAAGCCTCTCCGGCGCGACCGGACGGGGACTTCGGGGGTAGCTGAAAGCCGCCATCAGGCGGCGTGCTGGGAGCGACCGCGGGGAGCGTGCTGAAAGGCGCGAAGCCGCAGCGTGCTGACAAGCGGAGCCCGTCAGGGCGAAGCGTGCTAGGCGACGCCGCGAGCGGCGTCTACTATCCTCCTCATCTCCATCGCGGGATCGCCCTTATATACTGCGGAGCCCGCGACCAACACCTGGGCTCCGGCCTCGGCCATGATCGGGGCGGTCTCGACGGTGATGCCGCCGTCCACCTGGATGGGGACGTCGGTCATCTCCTTGAGGCGGCGCACCTTGTCCGCCATCTCGGGGATGAAAGACTGGCCGCCGAAGCCGGGGTTGACGCTCATGACCAGGACGTAGTCAAGGTAGGGCAGGGCCCACTCGATAAAGTCCGGGGAGGTCGTCGGGTTCAGGGCGACGCCGGCCTCGCAGCCACCGTTCCGGATCACCTCCAGCATCCGGTGCAGGTGCGTGACGGCCTCCGGCTGCACGGAGATGCTGGCGACGCCGGCCTCTATAAACGGTTGTATAAGGCTGTCCGGCTTCTGCACCATGAGGTGGGCGTCCACGGGCAGGTCTATGGCCTCGATGAGCGAGGCGGCCACGACGGGGCCGAAGGTCAGGTTCGGCACGAACTGGTTGTCCATTGTGTCGAAGTGCACCAGTTCTGCCCCGCCCTCTTGCGCGGCCCGCACCTCGTCCGCGAGGTTCGCGAAGTCCGCCGCGAGGATCGAGGGCGCCCCGACCACCCTGTCGCCGAGATCTCCCCAAAAACCCAAAATCAACGCCTCCCGCGTGAAAGTTTCCGGGCGCCATTCTACCGAACGCGCTGAAGCCGCTCCGAAACACCCGCCAACCCGTTCCTAACAGAGTCTTAATCCCCCTTTAACACGTCGCGGCCCGGCCGTGGTTAGGATGGGGTCTCGCTGACAACCGGGGGTGACGATGGCGGTCCAGACGGCGGTTAGGGCGGAACAGACACGCGGCGACGAGGAGGCCTTTCTGTGGGCCACCGCCGCGCTCGGGGAGGCGCGCAAGAACGGGAAGGGCCGCACCCGCGCCGTCCTGGAGGCCCTCGTGGAAGACCTGGCGTTCGACCTGGGCGCGCGCTCCTTCCCACCAAACAGGGCCAGGGCGTCGCGCTCTTTCGGCCCGCGAAGGGCCGGCGAGGGGCGCCGTCGGGCGGCCGGAAGGGTGTAGGAACCGCGTTTAGCTGTCAGCACCGCCCCTTTAAGGATTGCAATCACCGGAGGTTGCCGCGCCATTCCGTCAGCCTTTTCGTCGCAGACAATGGCCAGTTTCCTAAACTTCGTGTGCCGTAGTTAACCTAGAGTTGGATACCGAAGCTCCAGCTACCTTCTATCGGCTCCGCCTTGAGGTTTCTTCGTTCCAAAGCCTCCTCCAGGTAACGGATGTGCTCCACCCGCACCGTCAACCCTCCGGAGCTAGGCAGATCGAACACGTTTAGCGCTCCCGCTGCCACGCGATCACTCGAACTGCCCTCCTCGAAGTGGTTGCGCAGTTGCGTGCCAGAATCGTTGGTGATGACAAAATGCGGTTTCGGGATACTCACGAAGTGCGCGCCGCTCGTCTCGTCTATCTCCAAAAGATACCTGAGCACCCCGTTGCCTCCGGCGTAGATTTCGAGCGAGGCCAGCGCCAGCGTCAGCCCGCCGAACTTCCGCTTCTCGGCGATAGGGACTACGCGCTCAAGCGTGGTTGCCTTGCCGTGGTAAATCTGTCCCTCAGCCAAGTTTGCATCTTTCCACCGTGTCTTTGAACGACTGCGTACCTACGAACAACCTACGTTGCGCCTATCTTGACGGTTTCGCGGAAACCCACAGAACGATGGATGAAAAGGCCACGAGTCTGCTGACAAGTATCCGCGACGAAAAGGTTGGCAGATTGCTGACCAGATAACGCGACTGCTGACAACAAAACACGAAACCTACAAAGGGGCTAACCTATAAGGTCGAAGATGCGGAACATGGGCAGGTACATCGCGATTACGATCCCGCCGACGATGGCGCCGACGACCACGATCATGATCGGCTCGATGACGGAGGCGAGCGCCTTGACGGTCGCGTCTATCTCCGACTCGTAGAAACCGGCTATCCTGACGAGCATGGCGTCCAGCTCGCCGGTCTCTTCTCCGACCGAGATCATGCGCGTCACCATGGCCGGGAAGACGGGCTCGGCCTCCAGGCTCTGGTGCACGGGGGTTCCCGCGCGGACGGCCTCCCCGGTCCTCATCAGGGCCTCCTCCACCACGGGGTTGCCGCAGGACCTGGCGGTCACCTCGATGGCGATCAGGATGGGCACACCGGCCGCCCCGAGCGCCGCCAGCGTCCGCGCGAACCGCGCCAGGGCCACCTTGCGCGCGATCCCCCCCAGCCCGAACGGGAGGGCGAGCACCAGCCGGCCCCAGGCCCTGCGGCCCTCGTCGGTCCGCCTCCACCTGACGAACAACGCCGCCAGACCGGCGCAGCACAGCGCGAGGAGCAACCCGCCCGGACCCGTCAGCAGGTCCGACAGGCCCATCGCTATCCGGGTCGGCAGCGGTAGTTGGCCGTCCAGGTCCTCGAACATGCGGGCGAAGACGGGGACGACGAAGACCAGCATGAAGACCGTCGCCAGCGCGGCGAGCAGCAGGACGGTCGCCGGGTAGGCCATAGCACCCTTCACCTTGCGCCTGAGCTCCTGGTCGTTTTCGAGCTGGGAGGCGAGGCGAAGCAGGACGTCGTCGATCATGCCCCCGACCTCGCCGGCCCGGACCATCTCGACGTAGAGCCGGGGAAAGACCTCGCGGCGGCCGAGCGCCTCGGACAACGAGGTGCCGGCCTCCACGTCGCCGGCGAGGGCGGAGATGATGGGCCGTAGCCTGTGGCCGTCCGCCTGCGCAGAGAGCGTCCGCAGCGCGCGGACGATGGGCAGACCCGCGCCCACCATCGTGGAGAGCTGGCGGGTGAAAACGACGAGGTCGACGGGCCTGACGCCGCCGAACGGCCACAGGCCGCCGCGGGCGCGGCCCAGCTCGCGGACCTCGATGACGAGCAGACCCCGACGGCGCAGGGCCGCGGCGACCTCCGCCACGCTGGTTCCCTCCGTCTGGTCTTGGAGGATCCCGCCGTCCCGGTCGCGCGCCCTGTAGAGGAAGCTCGGCAAGACCCGTCCGCTACCGACCGGGTGCCCGGATGAGGCGGCGGAGTTCTTCGGGGTCGTCGGAGCGGTGCGCGGCCTCCTCGGCGGCCACCAGGCCCGAGCGGACGAGGTCGGCCAGGGCCGCGTCCATCGTCTGCATGCCGTGCCGCCGTCCGGTCTGGATGGCGGAGCGGATCTGGTGCGTCTTTCCCTCGCGGATCAGGTTCCGCACCCCCGGCGTGGCGACGAGCACCTCGCAGGCCACCACGCGCCCGCCGCCGCATCGGGGGAGCAGCGCCTGGGAGACCACTCCGCGCAGAACGCCGGCGAGCTGCGTCCTCACCTGCCGTTGCTGATGAGACGGGAATACGTCCACGACGCGGTCCACCGTCTGGGGCGCGTCGTGGGTGTGCAGCGTCGCGAAGACCAGATGGCCCGTTTCGGCCGCGGTGACGGCCAGCGAGATGGTCTCCAGGTCCCGCATCTCGCCAACGAGGATGACGTCCGGGTCCTGGCGGAGCGCCTGCCGGAGCGCTCGGGCGAAGCTTTTCGTGTCCCGGTCCACCTCGCGCTGGGTGACGACGGACCTTCGGTGCGGGTGAAAGAACTCGATCGGGTCCTCGACGGTGATTATGTGCTCCTGCCTCGTCGCGTTGATCCCGTCGACCATGGCCGCGAGGGTCGTCGTCTTGCCGCTGCCGGTCGGGCCCGTGATGAGTACGAGGCCCCTGGGAGCCCGGGTCATCTCCCCCACCGCCTCCGGCAACCGCAGCCCATCGAGGCCGGGCACGTGATCCGGAATCACGCGAAAGACCGCGCCCAATACCCCCCCCGCGAAGAACGCGCTGCCCCTGAACCGGAAGCCCCCCAGCGAGAGACCAAAGTCCAGCTCCAGATCCTTCTCCAAACGGTTCCGCTGTTCCTCAGAGAGCGCGCCGTGGAGCAGCCCGCGCACGGCGCCGGGGGTCAGAACGGGCCGGTCCAGGGACTGCAACTGCCCGTCGACGCGGACCATCGGGGAGAGGTCGGGCGCCAGATGGATGTCGCTGGCTCCGACCGCGACGGTCTCCATGAGGAGTTCGTCGAGGTTGTTGCTTGTCGAGGTCTCGGGCTTTTGCGTCAGGGAGTCCATCAGATGACGGTCCTCAGGATCTCCCGCACCGTGGTGACGCCCCGGGCGGCCTTGGCGAGCCCGTCTTGCCTGAGGCGGACCATCCCCGCGGCTTCCGCCTCCCGGCCGATCTCGGCGGTGGGAACGCGCCTGAGAACGAGCTCGCGTATCTTCTCGTCTACGACCATCATCTCGTAGACGCCGACGCGGCCCCGGTAGCCCGTCCCGCCGCAACGCTCGCACCCGACCGGCTCGAAGAGCGTGGCTTCGCGGGCCTCCTGGCCGCCGAGGCCGAGAAGGTCGAGGGTCTGCTCGTCCGGCTCGGCCGGGCTCTTGCAGCGTTCGCAGAGGCGGCGGGCGAGGCGCTGGGCGATGACGCAGTCGACGGCGGAGGCGGTGAGGAAGGGCTCGATGCCCATGTCCGTGAGGCGCGTGATGGCCGCCGGGGCGTCGTTGGTGTGCAGGGTTGCCAGGACGAGGTGGCCGGTCAGGGCGGCCTCTATGCTCGTGTGGGCGGTCTCGCGGTCCCGGATCTCGCCGATCATCACCACGTCCGGGTCGGCGCGCAGGATGCTGCGCAGGCCGGCGGCGAAGCCCAGGCCCACCTTCGGGTTGACCTGCACCTGGTTGATCCTCGCCAATCGGTACTCGACCGGGTCCTCGATGGTGACGACGTTCTTTTCGCCCGAGTCGATCTCACCGAGCGTCGCGTAGAGCGTCGTGGATTTTCCGCATCCGGTCGGTCCGGTTACCAGGATGGTCCCGTGGGGCCGCCGGAAGACGCCCCGGTAGCGCTCCAGCACCCCGGGATCGAAGCCCAGGACGTCCAAATCGGCCTCGACCTTGGCGGCCTCGAGCAGGCGCAGCACGACCTTCTCGCCGAAGACCGTGGGCAGGGTGGCTATCCGGATCTCGACCGCACGGCCGCCGATGCTGCCGGAGAGACGGCCGTCCTGCGGCGCCCGGCGCTCGGCGATGTCCAGGTCGGCCAGCACCTTGAGCCTCGCGACGACCCCATCCCGCAACCCGGAGGACACGCTCAGCATGTCGCGCAAGACCCCGTCGACCCTGTGGCGCACCTTCAACTCCCCGGCCCGCGGCTCGACGTGGACGTCCGAGGCGCCGTCGGCAACCGCCCGACGCAGCACGGAACCCACGAGCCGCACCGCCGGCCCCCCGCCCGCCGCGGCGTCGCGCGGGCC
>CAXUFZ010000211.1:0-6767 GCA_964250345.1 uncultured Rubrobacteraceae bacterium | reverse complement strand
CTGCTGCTCGGTGCTCCTCACGCGCTCTCGCCCACGCGATTGGCTTCGGGCCTCATCTCCTCTATCGCCTGGAGGACCGCGCCGAAGTCCACGATGCTCTCGTAGCGTCCCTGCTCGTCCACGACGATGGCCGAGCCTTTGTAGGAGGTGATCATGGTGTCCAGCGTGTCGTACAAACTGGAGTTGCCCTCCACGATGGCGACCGCCGGCCACCCGGCGTTCCTGAGCGAGCCGCCGTCCAACTCCAACTCCTCCGCGCCGACCCAACGCTTGGGCTTCCGCTGCTCGTCGAGCAGGAGCACGTGGTCCTTACCGGACCGGCGCAGCGTCCCGCGCACCTCGTCGGGGCTGTCCGTGAGCTGCGCGACCGGCCACTCGCTCGTCTTTATGTCCCGCACCTTGCTCAGGCTCAGGCGCTTGAGCGAGGCCCCAGACCCGATAAAGTCCTCGACGTACTGATCCGCGGGGTCCGTCAGGATGCGCTCCGGGGTGTCGTACTGGGCTATCACGGACTGCTCGCGCAGGATGGCGATGCGGTCGCCCATCTTTATCGCCTCGTCGATGTCGTGCGTGACGAAGACGATGGTCTTCTGGATCTCCTCCTGCAGCCTCAAGAACTCGTCCTGGAGCCTGTCACGGGTTATGGGGTCCACTGCGCCGAAGGGCTCGTCCATCAGCATGATTGGGGGGTCTGCGGCCATCGCCCGCGCGACGCCGACCCTCTGGCGCTGGCCGCCGGAGAGCTCTTTCGGGTAGCGGTCGCGGTAAGACTTGTCCATGCCGACGGTCTCCAGGAGTTCGTCGACGCGGGCGTTCGTGCGCGCCTTGTCCCAGCCGAGCATCTTCGGGACGGTGGCGACGTTGTCGGCGATGGTCATGTGGGGGAAGAGGCCGATCTGCTGTATGACGTACCCGATGCGGCGGCGGAGCTTGTCCGGGTTCGTCGTCGTGACGTCCTCGCCGTCGAGGATGATCTTGCCGCCCGTCGGCTCGATGATGCGGTTGATCATCTTCATCGTCGTGGTCTTGCCGCATCCCGAAGGTCCCACGAAGACGACGATCTCGCCCTCGTAGATGTCCATGGAGAGGTCCGCCACCGCCGGCTCTGCCTGACCCGGGAACGTCTTGGAGAGGTTCTCCAGGCGGATCGCAACCTTCCTGCCGCTGCTGCCGTTCTCAGCACCTTCCATCAATTCAACCCCCTCGAAGTGGTGAGCCTGCTGAGCACCGCGAACAGGACCTCGAATATCAGCGCCAGAACGATAATGCCGAGCACCGCGAACAGGACCAGGTTCACGGCGTTCGCGCCGCCGATGCGGCTGAGGCCGGAGAAGATGTCCCCGCCGAGCCCCGGGCCGTTTACGTAGGCGGCGATGGCGGCGATGCCCAGGATCAGGAGCGCCGAGACCCGGATGCCGGCGATGATGACCGGCCACGCCAGCGGCATCTCGATCTTGAAGAGCACCTGCCACTTGCTCAGGCCCATCCCCTTGGCGGACTCCGTGACCGCCGGGTCCACGCTCTGCAGGCCCGTGATCGTGTTGCGCAGGATGGCGAGTAGCGCGTACGCTGTGAGCACCACCATGGTCGGGTAGAAGCCGAGCCCGAGGAACGGGAAGAGCGCCCCGACCATCGTGAACAGCGCGAAGGACGGGATCGTCAGTATCGTCGAGGCCACCGCCAGCGACGCCTGCGCCGCCGCCGGACGCCGGTACGTGAGCACCCCGAGCGAGATCCCGATGACGGTCGCTATGAGCAGCGACACGAGCACGACCTGCGCGTGCTCGATGGACAGCTCGATAAGGTCGTCCCAGCGCGACGCCAGGTACTCGAAGAACCCCATGCTGTTCACCATGACGCCTCGCACGGACCGCCGCGTGCTCCATACACGCAATGATGCATGATCATCTCATCTAACCTCTCCCAAGCGACCCGCAACGGACAAACACCCTCGACGCGTACCCTCAATGGTGCCCGGGCCGCGAGGTAATGATAACCGCTCTTCCCCGGCCCGCGCCACTCTCGCGGCCCTCTCCGCCCCAATGGAGGCTTGATCGCACCGCGCCTGGTTGCCCCCTCGGGATGCTTAACGAACACTTGTCCCCGTCGTCCCGCCGGCCTTCGACCGCACGCTCGGTCGGCCTTCCGACCCCGGTTCGGCGTTCGTATCGGCCTGTCGTTCGGTGCTTTTATGCGTCCCCTCTCGCGAAAGAAGCTGCCACATCCTAGTGGAATGCTACGGATCAGAGCGGCCCGGAGGAACTTTTTCAGGTCAGAATGTGTCTAAAGGTGTAGTCGAATGGTTCGCGCGGTCCTCTACCGGATCACTTCCAGGGCCGACGGTTCTACCCGGAAGGACATCGGCAGGCTTCCCCAGACCTCGCCGTCTATCTGCACAGGGATGTGGGCGGCCCGGGACTCGGCGTGGACGTTCCGAGACGCGAACGACTGCGTCGCGCGGTCCAGCGGCTTCTTTGCCAGCAGACGGGCCAGGACGTCGGGGCGCAGGATGTGTCCTATCTTCTCGACCAGGACGACCTCGAGCCCGCCGCTCGCCAGCGAGGCGTCCTCGGCGGTCTGGAACTCGCCGCCGTAGTAGCTGCCGTTGGCGACCACGACGAACCGGGCCGCGTGGGCGGCGTCCCCGCTCACGACCTTCACCTTCGGGATGCCGCCCCGGAGGTACACCTTGAGCGCGGCGAGCGGGAAGGCGAGCGATCTCAGGTAGCGTTTGAGGCGCGGGCCCACCTCGCGGATGACCTCCGCGTCGAAGCCGATGCCGGCCATGCACGCGAAACGCCGCTCGGTACCCTCCCCGTCCGTCGCCACCCCGACGTCTATCGGGGAGGCGGCGCCCGCCAGGATCTTCTCGCAGGCGGCCCCGGGCTCCAGCGGCAGCCCGAGCTCGCGGGCCAGCACGTTCGCCGTCCCGAGCGGCAGGATGCCCAAAGTGGCGTTCTCCGAGAGGCCGTTTATGACCTCGTTCACCGTCCCGTCGCCGCCGGCGGCGATGACGAGGCGGTCGCCGGCCGCGGCGGCGAGCTCGGTGGCGTGGTTCGGGCGCTCGGTGTTCAGCACCCGGACCGGGAGGCCTCCGGCGCGCAGGGTCTCGGCGAAGCCTTCGAGGTAGCCCTCGTCCCCGGCGCTCCCCGAGTTGGGGTTGCCGATGAGGACCGCCCCCGGGCCGTCAGATTCCTCCGGCGGCCCAGCGCGTTCGTCCGGCATGATCGGGCTAGTAGCCTTGCCTGGCGTGGGTGTGCGGGGGGACCGTCGGGCCTTCTGAGGGTTGGATCAGGACCCAGCCAGCGCCCTCGAAGGCGATCTGAAACGTCTCACCCGAGTCCCGCCCCAAAAAGGTGTTGAAGGTGACGTCGCTCTTGACGCGGGTGCGCACCCCGCCGCTCCACGCTATGGCTGAGTCTGGGTCCGCGGAGGTGGGCGTGCTCGTGTCGAGCAGAACGGGGTCGCCCTGGGCGGTGACGGCGACCTTGCCGGTGCCTTGCAAGACCACGTTGAACGCCCCGCCGGCGAGCCTGCCGGCCCCCGCGAGCGGGATGATGTCCCAGTCCACGCCCTCCTCGAAGGCGAGGATGTTGTCGCCGTTGACGGTCATCGTTTCGCCTTCGAGGTCGAGGATCATGATCTTGCGGGCGCCGTGGGCGAGAAAGACGTCCCCCGTCCCCCCGGCGCCCATCAAATCCACGCCCGCGCCGGTCAGGGCCGTCGTGAAGAAGCGCCCGCTCCCCCCGCCCATGTGGGCGAAGCGCACCTCGCCCTGGTACGCCACCATCGAACCCAACTTCGCCTGGACAGCATTACCGTCCAACCGCACCTTCAGCAGCGAGGAGTTCTGCAAGGTGAACGTCCCGCTCGGCGTTACCTCCTTGAACTGGTTCAGGTTCGTCTCGGTCATAAACTCGTCTCCCAAAGTTGGTCTGGTTGGCGGTAAATCGACCCCCGAACGGTTGCCGGGGGTCGTGGTTCAATCTGCGGTCCTCGAAAGTCCTGCTAGATCATCTGCGCGAAGGCCAGCCCGGAGACCAGCAGCACCAGCAGGACGGAGAACAGGCAGCCGACGGGCACGACCACACAGCACCCGCGGCTGTTGCCGCGTCTCCAAGGGATCATCGGTCCCCTACTGCTGCGTCAGGCCCTGGTTCTGGGCCTCCTGCTGGGCCGCGCCCTGGGCCTCTTCGGCCACTTGCTTGACGCTCTGCTGGACCTCCTGGGCCTTCTCCTTGCCCTTCTCGACGACGGTGTCGCGGGCCTCGCCCATGACCTCGTGCTCCTTGGAGGTCTCGGGGATGGCGAGCCCTATGGCCGCGCCGGCCCCAACGGCCACCGCGCCGACGGCCAGGGGGTTCTCGTCGAGCATCCTCTGGAGCCCGCCGCCGGCCCGCCCGGCCTGGCGCCTGGCCTGGCCGCCGAGCTGGCCCGCCTTCTCGCGCGTCCGGCTGCCGAGGTTCTCCGCCTTGTCCTGGGCGCGGCCGGCGACCTCGCCCGCCTTGTCCCTGGCCTGGGTGGCGGTCTCCCCGGCCTTGTCCCTGGCGCGCCCGACGGCCTCTCCCGCCGAGGAACCGTTGTCCTCTTCGTACCCGTCTTCGAGCGGGTACTCGCGGACCTTGGGGGCGTGCTCGTTGGTGGGGGTGCGGTAGCGGGAGACGTCCCGGTGCTGCGCGGAGTTCTGCTGGCGCGCGCTCGCCAGGAGCCAGCCGAGGCCGATGCCCGTGAGGGCGGCCGGCAGGGGGTTGGCCTTGATGGTCTCTATGATGCCAGATCCCGCTTCCTGAGCCTTGCCCACGGTGGCCTCCTTGACCCTGTCCTTTGCCTGATCCTTGAGGTTCTGCGGCGAGAGCCTGTCCTGGATGGCGTCCACCGTCTCGCTCATGTCGGCCCTGGTGCGCTCGATCTCGACCCGGCTCACCTCGACGTCGCCCATCTGGGCCTCGCTGGCGAGCGCCGGGTCCCTCACCGCGTCGGGCTCATAGGCGTCGGTGGCCGGGTCGAACCCGGGCTCGCCGCCGCCCAGCGGGTCCCTGCGCCTTATCTCTTCTGGTCTTTGATCCACTGCTGGTCCTCCTTTAGCGTCTCTATCGTCTGCCGGGGCGCCACGTCTTCGCTCTTGAGGGCATCAAGGCCCTTCTTGACCAAAAAGTAGCCAACGCCCACCACCACGAGCCCCACGAGAAGGGCCGCGAGCCACAGCGGCAGGAAGGTGTCGAGCACCACGATCACCGCGGCCAGTATCGCGAGCAGCCCCGCGTAGGCCACGGCGCCCCCCGCCGCGAGAAACCCCACGTTCTTGCCGACCCGCGAGGCCTTCTCGCTCATCTCCGTCTTGGCGAGGTCGACCTCCTGCCGCACGAGCGTGGAGGTCTCCCGCGCGAGCTCGGAGAAGAGCTCCCCGAGCGAGCGTTCGTCCTTGCCGTCCCTGCTCTGCACCGGGATCTCCTAGATTCCCCGGGACGGCATGGGACGGTCGGTCTCGTCCAGCGGTCGTTCGGCCACCGGGGTGCGCTCTATCACCAGGGGGTCATCCTCCGCCGGAGGGAGAGCCGCGACCGGCTGGCCGTCGCCCCCGCCGTTCGCCTGCTGCGAGGAGCTCTTCAGGAACCGGGCGCCGAGAAAGCCGAGCGCCAGGGCGCCGCCCAGAAAGACGGCCGGCCTGCTACGCGCGAAGCCGCGCGCCTCGTCCACCATCTCGTCCACTTCCGTCTCGCGCAGGTAGCCGGCGACCCGCTCGACCCTGTCGGCGGCCCCGTCGGCGTAGCCGGCGGTCGAGTTCTGGCCCTGCTTGCGCAACTGCTGGCCGGTCTCCCTGAGCGCCGTCTGTATGGGCGTCAGCCTCTGGGAGGCCTCGTGCTTCTGGTTGGACAACTGCGTCTTGACCTGCTCGCCGCCCCTGGTCGCAAGCTCGTCGGCCTGCTCCCTGGCCTGCCGGGTCAACTGCTGCCCCTGCTGCTTCGCCTGCTCCTTGGCCTCGCCGGTCCTCCCGGTCGTGCCGCCAGGTCCTCTCTCCACGGTGGTTCTCCTTCCGATCTCTTTCCGTTGTTCGCCGTCCGCCGGCGTGTCCGCGCCCGTCCCTATCCCGAGAACAGGAGCAGGCCGAGGTTCAGGATGACGGTCAGGCCGACGCTCAACGCCACGCTGACCAGTATCCAGAACAGGCATCCCCTGCCCAAAGTCCTACCCGCCTCTCTTCGGGAAACAGGAAGGGCCGAGGTCTCCCGACCCCGGCCTCTCCCGCTTCTGTTTCGGTCTGCGCGTTATTCGCTGTAGGGCTCGCTAGAGCCGGACTTCGCGAGGCCGCGGCTGACCATGTACGCGATCGACAGCAGGGTGAAGTACAACCACGTCTCCGTGGCGTTGAAGCCGTCCACGATCAGGCCGGCCAGTAGCACCGCCACGACCGCCACGACGTAGACGATCAGCTCGGTCGTCTTGTACGCCGACTTGGTCTCGGTCTTCTCCCGCGACTGATCCCCATCCCTGCCGACGCCTTCCCTGTTAACCTGCCGGCCTTGCGAACCCGTTGGTGCCGCCATGCGTTGCTCCCTTTTTGGGTGGCTGGAACACTTTCACCGTATACCGCCCACCCCGATAGTCAACTAAAAGCAACTAATATTTGCTAAAGATGTGTCAAAGGGTGTAGGCGCGGGCGGCGGGCGGGACGAGGGGCTAGGATAGGGGCATGAACGGTTCGGTCGGCGAGAGGGATCTTTTGAGCGTCGACGAGGTCGGCGGGTACCTGGGGGTGGCCCGGGCGC
>CAXUFZ010000210.1:0-6924 GCA_964250345.1 uncultured Rubrobacteraceae bacterium | reverse complement strand
CCACCCAGAACAACGTGGATCCCGTCTCGCCCAACCCCCCAGTCTGGACCAAGAGGTCCCGGGAGAACGTCCAGTAGGCGGCGCTCGCGAACCCCACGCCGCCCGCCGCTACGAAGAGCGGCGCCGAGCGGCGCCCGAACAGGTAGCCGAACGAGAGCGGTGGCCCCTCCGGCGTGGCCGCGTCTACACGGTCGCCGGCCGTGTCGGTTCCTTCGTCCCCCGGTGTCCCGTGGGGACCTCTGTTCGTGGGCCCGCTCGGAGGCTTTCGGGGTATCGCGAAGGCGTTCCAGACGAGCACCGCGAGGCCCACGGCCGTGAAGACCGCCCAGGCCGCCCTCCACTGCCCGGCGGCGAGCAAGGCCGCGGGACCGGAGAGCGCGACGCCGACGCTCGTGCCGGAGTTTATGAACGAGTTCGCCCTGTCCTGCTCGCCCTCGCCTATGGCGTTCGCCACGGCCTCGCCCATGGGCGGGGAGGCCAGGCCCGTGCTGGAACCCGCGATGAGCACCCCGAGGGCGAGGACCCAGGCGGTCGGGGCTACCGTGATCGTCGTCATGCCCACCACCGCGAACGCGCCGGCGGTCACGGCCATCAGGCGCGGACCCGTGCGGGACGTGAGCGCGAGCGAGAAGACGATCGCCACGCAGTAGGCGACGTAGGAGCCGGCCCCGATCAACCCGAGAAGGGCGGGAGAAAGATCGAACGCCTCCCGCAACTGCGGCAGGAACAACCCGTACCCGAAACGCGCGAGCCCGTAGGTGACCGCGATCATCGCCAGCCCCGGCGCGACCAGACCGGCGAGACCCCCGGCTCCCCGCCCGGTACCTACCCTCATCCCCACGGATCCCCAGACGTCGGACGCGCCTCCCCGACCGGTCTCATCCCGGGCTCCTCCTCCCGGCATAGTCACAGCGCCGACCTAAAAGCGACCGGGCCCCTCCACCACCGGAACTCCCAAGAACCCTGCTCCGCACCCGCGTAGGTCCGCTGCGCCGTACCCGCTCCTCCGGCACGCGCATCACGGCGTTGGCGCGATTCGCCTCGCGCAGAACACCCAACACCGCCGCCAACGATACGTCCAACAACCTCCGCATGTGGACACCTCCCGAAGCGTCGCCCTCGTCATAACCTTACTAGTATACAGACCAGTCTACATACTAACAGCCTTGTTGTCAAACATACCGGTCTGTATACTTAGTAGCGACGAGTTTGGAGGACGAAAGTATATGGAGACCGAGAAGGGATCACGGACGGACGGTAGGTCGAAGGCGCCGGCTGGGGCGCGGCTGTTGGACGCGGCTTCGGAGATGTTCTATCGGGAGGGCATCAGGGCGGTTGGCGTGGATGCCATCGTGGAGCGGGCTGGTGTGGCGAAGATGAGCCTCTATAAGAACTTCCGTTCCAAAGACGAGTTGGTCGCGGCCTATCTGCGGGCCAGGGACGGGCGTTGGCGGGGTTGGATCCAGGAGGAGGTCGAGCGCCGGGCGGGCTCGCCGGCGGCCCGTATCCCCGCCGTCTTCGACGCCCTGGAGGATTGGATGGCCGGGGACGAGGGGTATCGCGGATGCGCGTTCGTCAACGCCTCGGCCGAGATCTCGGACCCGTCCCACCCGGCTTACGCGGTCATCTCGGAGCAGAAGGCGTGGATGCTCGGTTACTTCGAACGGCTGGTGCGGGACGCCGGGATCGGGGCGTCCGAGGAGATGGCCGAGCGGCTCCTGATCATCTACGAGGGAGCGATGGTCGCCCGCACGATGCGTACCGGGAGGGACCCGATCCGCCGAGCGAAGGAGACCATCGAGGCCCTGATCCCGTGACCGTCCCGCGGATCATCCCGGGAGCGCTGGAGGACCGCGCCCGGCGGGAGGCGATCTACGGCGGCGACCTGCTCGTCTTCGAGAGCGTCCCGCCGATGTCCGAGCTCTGCGCCCTGGCCGATACCATGATCCGCGAGGCCTTCGCCACGGAAGACCCCCTAACGGCGCAGTTCGAGATGGACCGGGAGGCGTACCTCTCCGCGGTGGAGACGCTCCAGAAGCGATTCCGCGGGGACGGTGAGGTCAGAGAGGCCTTTCTCGCCGCGTTGGAGTACGTCGGGGCAGACGTGCGGCACACCTTCTGGGACTGGTTGTACCTGCGCGTCGCTCCCCACGGTGGGGAGCACGCCGGCCGACGCACCGCCGGGCTCGGGTTCCACAGGGACACGTGGTCTTCCAACGTCTACGCGCAGACGAACTGGTGGGCCCCGATCTATCCGATAACCCCGGGACGGACCATCGCCTTCTACCCGGCTTATTGGGAGAAGGTCTTGCCGAATACCAGCCGGGGTTGGGATCTGGAGGAGATAAGGGCCGGCACGTCGAGCGCCCCCGTGGTGCCGGAGCCGCGCGAGCCCGTCGACACGTCCTCCGAGTCGCGGCCGGTGATAGAACCCGGAGATCTCCTGTGCTTCTCGGGGGCGCACCTGCACGCGAGCGTGCCCAACGCGACCGGCGTCGCCCGCTTCAGCGTCGAGGTTCGGACGGTGGACGGCCGAGACTTCGCCGAAGGTCGCGGGGCGCCGAACATGGACGGCGCGGCCCCCCGGGTGGCCTCCGGCTGGTTCCGCCGCGCGGCCGACGGCGCGGCGCTGTCGGGTCGATGATGCGCGGGACGCCGCCGGGGTCTTCGGACAACGGGCGGGCCGGGCGGGCGCCGGCGCGCGACCGGGACCGTGTAGAATACCGCCCCGTGGACACAGCGAAGCGTAACAGCAACTTTGTCCAGTCCGTAGACAGGGCCATCACGGTCATGGAGATCCTCTCGCGGAGAGGCTGGTCCGGCGTCACGGAGATCGCGGGCGAGGTCGGCATCCACAAGTCCACGGCGTACCGCCTGATCACGACGCTGAAGGACCGGGGCCTGGTGGAGCAGGACCCCGCCACCGAGAAGTACCGCCTGGGCTTCGGGGTCGTGCTGCTCGCAAGCTCCGTGACGGCGGACCTGGACGTCGCCCGCTGCTCGCGCCCGGTCTGCGACTGGCTGGCCGAGAAGACTCACGAGACGGTCAACGTCGCCGTGCTCGAAGGCGACGACGCCGTCATCATCCACCAGAGCATCTCGGACTTCTCCGCGCTCGGCGTGGACTGGTCGGGGCACCACACGCCCCTGCACGCCACCGCCGCCGGCAAGATCTTCCTGCACTACATGCCCCCGGCCCAGCGCCGACGCCTCCTAAAAAGACCGCTGCCGGCCTACACCGAAAACACCTTCGCGGACTCCGAAGGCCTCCTCGACGAGGCCCGCGGCAGCGAGGACGACGGCTACTGGCACACCGAGGAAGAACTCGAAGCCGGCCTGAACGCGGTCGCCGCCCCCATCCGCGGCGCGGACGGCTCGGTGGTCGCCGCGGTGAGCGTCTCCGGCCCGGCGTTCCGGCTGCCGAAGGAGTCCTTCACGGAGGTCGGCGAGCTCGCCCGGGACGCCGCCGACGAGATCTCGCGCTGCCTCGGTTTCAGGCAGTAGGTTCGAGGCAAGAGGTTTCAGGAATGGTGTTCGGGGCCGGGTTCCGACAACGCACCCCTAGAACTTGAAAGCCCCCGAAGGGGGCGACCCGAAACCTCAAAACCTATTCTTAAAATATCCGGGCCGGCGAGACGCCCTTTTGGCAGGCGGTCACCGACCCGGTCCGCGAACTTTTTAGGGCCCGCAGATGGCTGTCGACTCAGCAGTCCAACGGACCCTTTCCTCCTAGTCGAGGGGCAACAACCAAGGCCATAGTAGCATATCTTGCGAAGATCGCGCCAGTCTCCTGGCTACGACTTTCGGATCATTTTGTGTTTTGCGTCTGGCGCCGGCACTACATGGGGTGTCTGGGGATCGTTCTCCGTCACAGGCGGCCGGCGTCGATGATGCGGCGGAGGAACTGGCGGGTGCGGGCGTCGTCGGGTTCGGTGAAGAGCTTTTGCGGGGGGCCCTGTTCCAGGATTCGTCCCGCCTCCAGGAAGCAGACGCGGTCGGCGATGTCGCGGGCGAAGCCCATCTCGTGGGTGGCGATGAGCATGGTCATGCCTTCGTCGGCGAGCTCTTTTATTACGTTCAGGACCTCGGCGACGAGCTCGGGGTCGAGTGCGCTCGTGACCTCGTCGAGCAGCATGATGGAGGGCCGCATCGCGAGCGCCCTCGCTATGGCGACCCGCTGCTGCTGACCGCCAGAGAGCCGGTCCGGGTACTCGTCCCGGCGATCCGCCAGCCCGAAGCGTTCCAGCAGGGAGACGGCCCGTTCCTCGGCTTCGTTCCGGTTCATCTTCAGGGCTTCGCGGGGGGCGAGGGTCACGTTCCTTAGCACCGTCATGTGGGGGAAGAGGTTGAAGGATTGGTAGACGATGCCGATCTTGCGTCGGACGCGGTTCGCGTCGACGCCTGGGGCCGTGATCTCCTCCCCCTCGACGACCACGCGCCCGGCGCCCAGCGGCTCGACCAGGTTCGTGCACCGGAGCAGGGTCGACTTGCCCGAGCCCGAAGCTCCGATCAGGCAGACCACCTCGTGCGGCGCGACGTCGAGGTCTATTCCCTTCAAGACCTCGTTCTCCCCGAACGACTTGCGGACGCCCTCCAGGACGAGGGCCGGCGCGTCGCTCACGCCAGCCCCCCGGCTTGGCGGCGGCGTTTGTCGCGGGCGATGAGGCGGTCGGTGAAGCGGGCGAGGGGGATGGTTATGAGGACGAAGAGGGCGGCGGCGACCACGTAGCTCGCGTAGTTGAACTGCGAGGCGCCGTAGATCTGGGCCGCCCGCGCCGCCTCTATCGAGCCGAGTACCGAGACGAGCGCCGTGTCCTTCTGCAGCCCGATAAAGTCGTTTAAGAGTGGCGGGATCACGCGCCGGATGGCCTGCGGCAAAACGACGAAGCGCAGGGACTGGAAGCGGGTGAGGCCGAGCGAGCGGGCGGCGGCGTTCTGGCTCTCGTGGACGGACTCGATGCCGGCCCGGTAGACCTCGGCGACGTAGGCCGAGTAGACGAGGACGAGCGCGATGATGCCATAGGTCACGTCCGAGAGATAGGAGAAGAACGCGATGCCGAGGCCGGGGACGCCGAACCCGATTATGTAGAGGACCAGGATCAGGGGCACGCCCCGAAAGACGTCCGTGTAGACGACCGCCACCAGCCGGAACGGGAAGAAGACCGGCCCCGGTATCCCGCGCACCACCGCGATCACGAGCGCCAGCACCAGGATGAACGCCTCGGAGATCGCGAAGATGTACACGTTGAGCAAGAACGCGCCGAGCACCCCCGGCTCGCTCTCCGTTCCCTTGAGCGACTGCCACAGGTGGAACGGGCTGAAGAACCGCTCCGCCACGAGCCCGCTCCCCGGCGCGAGCGCCACGACGAGCGCGACGGCCGCGAAGAACAACACGGTGCTCGCGCTCGACACCAGCACCGCCCTGTTACCCAGGGCCTTGGAGCCGCGCCCCGCGCCCGCCGGCGTCGAGCTTTCGGGACCACCGGCGGGCCCGGTTCCCCGGGTCGTCAAGCTAGTCTTCTAGGGTGGGGACGTCGAGGTACTGCTGGAGGTGCTCCCGCTGGAGGTCTTCGAGGGTCCCGTCGCCCTTCATCTCGTCGAGGACCTCGTTCACGCAGCCGACCAGGGGGCTGTTCTTCTCGAAGAGCATCCCGAACTGCTCGTTCTCCGGGTATTGGCCTATGACCTCCGAGCCCTCTATCTCGATGTCGCGCAGGTAGACGGTCGTGACGAGGTCGGTGACGAAGGCGTCGATCTGGCCGCTCTCGAGGGCGCTCCTGGCGTCGTTGGTCGAGTCGTAGACCTTGACGTCCTCGTCCGGTTCGATGGTGGTATTGACGAACTCGAGCGCGGTGGTCCCGACCTGGGCCCCGAGCGTCGCGTCCTCGAGGTCGGCGAGTTCCTCGGCGTCGGCGGCGGGGGAGTCTTGCATGACGAGGACGCCCTGGGCGTTGGCGAAGTAGCCCTCGGAGAAGTCCACGGCCTGCCGGCGTTCTGGGGTTATCGTGATCTGGTTGATGTCGAAGTCGTAGTCCTTGGCGCCCGGGGCGTAGGACCGGTTGAACGGCTCGACGACCCACTCTACGGGAAGGTCCATGCGCTCGGCGATCTCGGCGGCCACCTCGCCCTCGTAGCCCCCGTAGCTCTCGGGATCGCCCTTGAACCACGGCGGGTAGGCGGGCTTGTCCGTCGCCACCGTCAGCGTGCCGTCCTGGAAGAGCGGCGGGTTCTCCAGGTCGCAAGAGGCCTGGTCCCCGGACGATGACCCCGAGCCCGCGCCGCCGCAGGCGGCCAGGAACAGGCTCGCGGCCAACAGCCCGACCAGCATCATTCGCTTGTTCAACCTTGTCCCCGATCTAGTCCCGTAATCCCGAAGCCGCGCAATTATAGGGGCCGCCTAAAAACGTTGCAATCATGCTCGCTTCGCTCGCCGGGAGTCGGGAAGACCTTTAGGGGCTGACGACTCCCGGACGAACGGGGGCGGCGGGGCCAACCCGGGACCCTTATACTCCCGCGGTGAGTTCCGGCCCGACTAACCCGCCCGACGACCGCCTGGTGCTGGCGTTCGTGTGCGCCACCGCCTTCGCGGTCGTCCTGAACGGCACGATGCTGCCGGTAGCCTTGCCCGAGATCCGCGACGCCCTGTCGTTGGGTCCGGTGTCGCTCGGCTGGATCATCACAGGGTACTTCCTCGTCAACGGCGTCTCGATCCCGTTCTTCGGCCGCCTGGCGGACCTCCACGGGGTCGCCCTCCTCTACGCCGTAGGCCTCGCGACGTTCTTCTTCGGCTCGGTCCTCTGCGTATTCGCCCCGGGCTTCGTGACGCTCATGGCCGGCCGGCTCGTCCAGGGCGCGGGGGCCGCCGCCGTCGTCGGCCTGGGACCGACGGCCGTCAGCCTCGTCTACCCGCCGGAGCGCCGGGGG
>CAXUFZ010000209.1:0-6955 GCA_964250345.1 uncultured Rubrobacteraceae bacterium | reverse complement strand
GGATGCGCTCGGTGGTCGTCGTCTTGCCGGCATCGATGTGGGCCATGATGCCGATGTTTCTTACTCGCCTCAGCGGCGTCTTTTTAGATACTTGTACAGCCATCTTCTACCTCGTCACCACCTGTAGTGTGCGAACGCCCGGTTGGCCTCGGCCATCCGGTGGGTGTCTTCCTTGCGCTTCACGCTGGAGCCGATGTTGTCCTTGGCGTCCAGGATCTCGCCGGCCAGCCTGCCCCCCATCGTCTTCACCCGCCGCGAGCGGGCGAAGCCGACCATCCAGCGCAACGCCAGCGTGTTGGCCCGGCGGGGGTTCACCTCGACCGGCACCTGGTACGTGGCGCCCCCGACCCGGCGGCTCTTCACTTCCAGCCTCGGGCGGATGTTGTCCAGGGCGTTGTTCAGGACCTGGACGGGGCTCGTGGCCGTGCGCTCCTCGATGTAGGAGAGGGCGTCGTAGATGATCTTCTCGGACGTGCTCTTCTTGCCGTCGAGCATGATCTTGTTGATCAACTGCTGGACCACCACGCTCCCGTAGACGGGGTCCCCGGCGATCCTCTTCTTCGGCGGCGCTGCTCTTCTGGGCATCTCCCCTCCTACGCCTTCTTCGTTCCGTACTTGGACCGGCCCTGCTTGCGGTTGTTGACCCCAAGCGTATCCAGCGCCCCACGAATGACCTTGTAGCGCACGCCCGGCAAGTCCTTCACGCGACCGCCGCGAACCAGCACGACGGAGTGCTCCTGAAGGTTGTGACCCTCGCCCGGGACGTAGGCCGTGACCTCGTGCCCGTTCTTGAGCCGGACGCGGGCGATCTTGCGCAGCGCCGAGTTCGGCTTCTTGGGCGTCGTCGTCGAGACGCGCGTGCAGACACCCGCCTGCTGCGGCGCCCCCTCCAACGCGGGCGTCGCCGACTTCTCCTTCTTTACGCTGCGCTCGCTGCGCACGAGCTGGTTGGTCGTCGGCATGGCCGCGCCTCACTCTCTTCTAGAAAAGGGGGCTTCTACAACACCACAAAACGCGGTAACGGAACACGATGACCCGAAAGCAACCGTTCGTAACCGCGACGCATGATTTTAGGCCCACGGGACGGTTATGTCAAGGCAATCCCGCCGGTCGCGCGCGCCATCAGATGATACCCCAAAACCGGCTTCACGATGCCCGCCGAACCCTCCCTTCAGCGCGTCGGATCAGCCAAGCACGTTGGTTTCGAGCCACGGGTTGCGGAACGCCCCGCGCGGGTCGAACCGCTCCATCAGGCGGACGAAGTCGTCCATGCGCTCGTAGAGCGGGGAGATCTCCGGCGCCTCCATCGTAAAGACCTTTCCCCAGTGCGGCCTGGCCTCGAACGGGGCGAGCGCTGTCTCCAGCTCGACGAGCACGGCCTCGACCGCCTCCTGCTCGCGCTTCCAGGTGAAGTGGAGGCCGACGACGTCTTCGCCGTAGCTCATGCTCATCCACAGCCGGTCAGCGGCGACCGTCCGGATCTCGGACATCTGCAGGAGCGGCTCTATCCTCCCGGCGAGGGCGCGCACGGCCTCTATGGCCCCCACGGCGTGCCGGCGCGGGACGAGGTACTCGGACTGGAGCTCCTCGCCGCTGCTCGGCGTGAAGCCCATGCGGAAGTGCGGCAGGCGATCCGACCACAGGCCGGGCACGCCCCGCTGGGGCGTGGCGAAGGCGGGGTGGAGCCCGGAGATCGGATGCCGGTCGACCGTCGCGGCGCCGGCGCCGAAGAGGTCGTCCTCGATCACCTCGGGCTCGGCCGTTACCCGGCTCTTGACCCACACCTGGTCCACCGGGTCGTCCCAGCGGGTCCAGACGCTCACGCTGTAGCCGCGCGAGGTGATCTCGTCGAAGTGCTCGAAAAGGGCCTCCCAACCCAAACCTTCGAAGACCCGTTGGCGCACCTCGTAGGCGGGCTCCACGTCCAACGTGATCCTGGAGACCACCCCGAGCGCCCCGAGCCCGACCACCATCCCGTCGAAGTCCGGCTCGCCCCTGCCGACCTCGAAGACCTCGCCGTCGGACGTCACGAGTTCGATGCGCGAGACCGCCGTCGCGAGGTTGCCGTTCGCGTCGCCCGACCCGTGCGTCGCCGTTGCCACGGCCCCGGCGACGGAAATGTGCGGCAGCGAGGCGAGGTTGTGCAGGGCCAGGCCCTCGTCGTTCAGCCCCTCCGCCAACTCCCCGTACTTCAGGCCCGCGTTGAAAGAGACCGTGCCAGCCGCGCGATCTACGACCACGTCCGCCGGCATGGCTTCCAGCGACACCAGCTCTTGGGAGTCCGCGATGTCGTTGAACGAGTGTCGGGAGCCCAGGACGCGCACGCGGGGCGCGGTGGCGACGATCCCCTGCAACTCTTCGAGCGTCGACGGTCGGTGCAACCTCTCCGCGCCGTACCTGTAGTTGCCGGCCCAGTTCTGTCCCGCAAAACGTTCCCGGATCGCCATTCTACTTCCCCTTCACCAGCCCACCGGCGCAACAAACCGTTCATACAGCCACCTTCTACGCATTGTACCGGCTGTGTTGGCGCCGCTCGCTCTCTGCGCACGAAAAACGGCCCCCGGCAACATGCACCGGGGGCCGACCGTATGCTGCTAACCGCTCTCTTACGAGGCGGCTATGTCGAGATCGTCGACCTCCCTGGCGTTGTAGCCCTCGACGGCCACGGTGAGCTGCCGGTAGCGCGGCAGACCGGTGGCGGCGGGGATGAGCTTGCCGATGATGACGTTCTCCTTGAGGCCCGCGAGGCCGTCCTGCTTGCCCTCGATGGCCGCGTCGGTGAGGACGCGGGCGGTCTCCTGGAAAGAGGCCGCGGAGAGGAAGCTGTCCGTGGCGAGCGAGGCCTTGGTGATGCCGAGCAGGATCGTGTGGAAGGTCGCGGGCTTGCCCTCTTCCTCCTCGATGCCTGCGTTCTCGGCCAGCACCGTGAACTTGTCGACGACCTGCTCCGGAAGGAGCTTCGTGTCGCCCGGATCGTCTATGACGACCTTGCGCAGCATCTGGCGGACGATCACCTCGATGTGCTTGTCGTGGATGTCCACGCCCTGCGCCCGGTAGACCCTCTGCACCTCATCCACCAGGTAACGCTCGGTGGTCGTGGTGCCGCGCTCGTAGCGGAGGTCGTTCTCCAGGATCGCGTGCGGGTAGACGGAGCCCTCCGAGATCGGGGTGTTCGCCCGAACCTCGGCACCTTCGACGAACGCGGGCCGGAGCAGACGCCTCTCGACGCTGTAGTCCCTGACCTCGGTGTTGTCCGGCGAGGTGATGGTGACCTTCACGTCCCGGTCGTTGTCCGCGTCCTCCAGAGAGACGATGCCGTCGATCTCGGCCAGCGTGGCCTCGGCCTTCGGGTGCCTGGCCTCGAAGAGCTCGACGACCCTCGGCAGGCCGGCCGTGATGTCCTCGCCGGCGATGCCGCCGGTGTGGAAGGTACGCATCGTGAGCTGCGTCCCCGGCTCGCCGATGGACTGGGCCGCGATGATACCGACGGCCTCGCCCACGTCCACCGCGCGGTAGGTCGAGAGCGCCCGACCGTAGCACGTCTGGCAGACGCCCTGCGGGCTCTCGCATTTGGAGGGCGTCCTGACCGGGACCTGCGTCTCGCGCGGCAGCTCCTCCTGCCACTGGGCCGCCAGGCGCGGCGTGACGTCGGTGCCGGCGCTGGCTACGACCTCGCCCGTCTCCGGGTTCACGAGGTCGCGGGCCAGGAAGCGGGCCGCGACGGAGTCGTTCCCGTCGCCCCGGCCGCCTTCGAGGAAGAGCGGGACGTCCACGTAGTCCGTGGTGCCGCAGTCCTCGTCGTTGACGACGACGTCCTGGGAGACGTCGACCAGGCGGCGGGTCAGGTAGCCCGAGTCGGCCGTACGGAGCGCCGTGTCGGCCTGGCCCTTTCGGGCGCCGTGGGTGGAGGTGAAGTACTCGAGGACCGAGAGGCCTTCGATGAAGTTGGACTTCACGGGCTCCGGGATGATCTCGCCCTTCGTGTTCGTCATCAGGCCGCGCATACCGGCGAGCTGGGTGAAGTTGGAGTAGTTACCCCGGGCGCCGGAGTCGGCCATCATGAAGATCGGGTTAAGGCGCCAGAGGTTGTCCCTCATGGCGTCCTCGACCTCGTTCTTGGCCTGCGTCCACAAACCGATGGTCCGCTCCAAACTCTCGTCGTCGGAGATGAAGCCCTGGTCCCACTGCTCCTCGACCTCGTCGACCTGCCCCTGGTAGTTCTCCAGGATGCCTTCCTTCTGCTCCGGCACGACGATGTCGTTCTTGCCGACGGAGATGCCGGCCTTCGTGGCCGTATGGAAGCCGACCCGCTTGAGCGTGTCCAGAAGCTGGCTGACGAGCTCGGTCGGGTAGCGGTCCACGTAGTCCGAGACGAGGGCCTTGATCTCACCCTTCTTCAACACGTGGTTGACGTACGGGTACTCGGCTGGATCGTAGGAGTCGCCCAAGTAATCCCTGAGCGTCTGCTCGACGTTCTCGTTGAAGATGACGCGGCCCAGCGTGGTCTCCATGCGCTCGCCGTTGCGGCGGGCGATGACCTTGTTGTGGATCTTGAGCGTCCCCTCCTTGTACGCGGCCTCGGCCTCGTCGTAGGAGGAGATAAGGGCTTTCGGCTCCTCGTTCTCGAAGTCCTCACCCGTGGAGGTCACGTAGTACAGCCCGAGCACCATGTCCTGCGAGGGCACGGCGATGGGGAACCCGTTGGCCGGCAGCAGGATGTTCTGCGTCGAGAGCATCAAGACGCGGGCCTCGGCCTGGGCCTCGGGACTAAGCGGCACGTGGACCGCCATCTGGTCACCGTCGAAGTCCGCGTTGAAGGCAGAGCAGACGAGCGGGTGGACCTGGATGGCCTTGCCCTCGACCAGCACCGGCTCGAAGGCCTGGATGCCGAGACGGTGAAGCGTCGGCGCGCGGTTCAGGAGCACCGGGTGCTCCTTGATCACGTCCTCAAGAACGTCCCAAACCTCGGGACGCAACCTCTCGACCATCTGCTTCGCGCTCCGAATGTTCGGGGCCAAAGCTCGGTCGACCAGCACCTTCATCACGAACGGCTTGAACAGCTCGACCGCCATGAGCCGCGGCAGCCCGCACTGGTGCATCTTGAGCCCGGGACCGACCACGATAACCGACCGTCCGGAGTAGTCCACGCGCTTGCCGAGCAGGTTCTGGCGGAACCGGCCCTGCTTGCCCTTGAGCATATCGCTCAAAGACTTCAGCGCCCGGTTGCCGGCGCCGGTTACGGCACGGCCCCGGCGGCCGTTGTCGAAGAGGGCGTCCACGGCCTCCTGGAGCATCCGCTTCTCGTTGTTCACGATCACGTCGGGAGCCCCGAGGTCGAGCAGGCGGCGAAGCCTGTTGTTCCGGTTGATGACCCGGCGGTACAGGTCGTTCAGGTCGGACGTTGCGAAGCGTCCGCCGTCGAGCTGGACCATGGGCCTCAGGTCCGGCGGGAGGACCGGGATGGCCTCCATGATCATCCACTCCGGGCCATTGCCGCTGGTGCGGAACGCGTCCACGACCTTGAGGCGCTTGATGGCCTTCTGGCGCTTCTGGCCCTTGGAGTTGCTGACCGTGTCGCGCAGGTCCTGGGCCTCGTCCACGAGGTCGACCTGGCTTATGAGGTCGCGGATGGCCTCGGCGCCCATGCCGCCGCGGAAGTACACGCCGTAGCCGTATTCGTCGCCGAAGCGATCCTTCATCTCGCGGAAGAGCTCCTCGTCGTCCACGATCTGGCGGGGCTCCAAAGTCTGGAACTCCTCCCAGGAGCGCCTGACGAGCGCGATCTGGTCCGTCGTCGACCGCTGGATGTCCGCGATGGACTCCTCGGCCTCCTTGTGGACCTTGTTAACCGTCGCCTCGCGATTCTCTTCCTCGATCTCCGCGAACTCTTCCGTAAGCTCGTCGGGCGAGCTCTCGCCCTTGATCACGCTCTCCCGCTTGGTGCGCAAGGCGTGAACCTGGTCGATCTCTTCGTCCCGATCCTGCTCCAACTGCTGGATCTCATCCTCGACCCGACCGCGAAGCAGGTCTATGTCGTTCGCCCGCTCCTCGCGATCCACCCACGTAACGATGGAAGACGCGAAGTACAGAACCCGGTCGAGCTCCTTCGGACTGATGTCCAGGAGGTAGCCCATCCGGCTGGGCACGCCTTTGACGAACCACACGTGCGCCACCGGGGCGGCGAGCTCGATGTGGCCCATCCGGTCGCGGCGGACCCGCGCCCGCGTTACCTCGACGCCGCAGCGCTCGCAGATGATGCCCTTGAAGCGGATGCGCTTGTACTTGCCGCAGTAGCACTCCCAGTCCTTTGACGGGCCGAAGATGCGCTCGTCGAAGAGGCCGTCCTTCTCGGGGCGGAGGGTGCGGTAGTTGATGGTCTCGGGCTTCGTGACCTCGCCGCGGGACCACTCCCGGATCTCCTCGGCGGAAGCGAGGCCGATGGAGATCTTCTCCAGTTTGTTTATGTCTATGTCGCGCTCAAGTCCCTGCACGCTCTATATTCCTCCTCTGCCGAAGGCGTCCGGCACGTCGTCCAGGTTGCCCGTCGGTTCGTCCCTGCTGAGGTTGATCCCCAAAGCACGAGCCGCCTCGTCCCAATCGCGCCGCTCCGTGTCCTCGGCGGCAGCCTCGGCGTTGTACACCGGCTTGACCGAGAGGCCGAGCGACTGCATCTCCTTCAAGAGGACCTTGAAGCTCGCCGGCACCCCGGGCTCGGGGATGTTCTCGCCCTTGACTATCGACTCGTAGCTCTTGACGCGGCCCACCCGGTCGTCGCTCTTAATGGTCAGGAGCTCCTGCAAGGTATGTGCGGCACCATAAGCTTCCAGCGCCCAGACCTCCATCTCGCCGAAGCGCTGGCCGCCGAACTGGGCCTTACCGCCCAGGGGCTGCTGCGTGACAAGGGAGTACGGGCCGGTGCTCCTGGCGTGGATCTTGTCGTCCACGAGGTGGAGCA
>CAXUFZ010000208.1:0-7039 GCA_964250345.1 uncultured Rubrobacteraceae bacterium | reverse complement strand
ATGTAGGCGAGCCCGGCCACCTCGTCCGGATGATCGGCGGCCCAGATCAGGGCCGGCAGCGCCCCCATATCGTGACCGGCGAGCACGATGGGCCTGCCCCCGCCGAACCCGATCTCCCTCACCAGGGCGCGGCACTCCTCGGCCAGGGCCCGGGCGTCGTAGCCCTCGGTGCCCTCCGTTTTGTCGCTGTCGCCGTAGCCGCGCATGTCGGGGACGAGCACCGACAGGCCCGCCACTGCCAGCCTGGGGGCGACCTCGCGCCAGGAGTAGCCGGTGGACAGGAACCCGTGCCACAGGATCACGGGCGGGCCGTCGGGGGCGCCGCCGAGGCAGTGGTGCAGGGGCCCGCCCCCGCCCGCGACGGCCCGGGGGCCGGGGCGGGGGAGCCCCGGCGCTCCCGGCTGCACCCGCGACGCGACGGCCCCGCCGGCTACGAGGTCCTCTCCGGGGAGCGCATGGAACTGCCCCGTATCGACTACGAGCGGGTGGCCGGACGCCCCTATACCGTCGCCTACGGGATGGGTCTCGGCGAGGGAGGCGGCTGGACGGACCGGCTCGTGAAGGCGAACGTCGAGACGGGGACGGCCAGCATCTGGCAGGAGGAGGACTGCTACCCGGGCGAGCCGATCTTCGTCTCGGACCCAGGCGCGACGGGCGAGGACGAGGGCGTGGTCCTCTCCGTGGTCCTCGACGCGGCGGCGCGGAGCTCGTTCCTGCTCGTCCTGGACGCCGGCGCGTTCGAGGAGGTGGCGCGGGCGCGGGTTCCGCACCTCATGCCGTTCGGTTTCCACGGCGGCCACTTCGACCGGGCGCCGGCCTAAGAACGCGGACCACGTCGAAAGAGTAATTTTTCATCCGGTTGGATCGCGGGCACATCCGTATCCTCGCAAAGACGGGCAGTAGAGACCGGGGAGCGGAGCGATGGCGACGAAGCAGATCCAGGAAGAGCGCATTCAACACCTGAACGAGAAAGAGGTCCGAGACGGGGACTACGTCCTCTACTGGATGCAGTCCTCCCAGCGCGCCGACCACAACCACGCCCTGGAGTACGCCGTGCAGCAGGCCAACGACCTCGGCCAGCGCCTGCTCGTCGTCTTCGGCCTCACCGACGACTACCCCGAGGCCAACCTCCGCCACTACGCCTTCATGCTGGAGGGACTGGCCGACGTCGAAGAAGCGCTCGGCAAGCGCGGCATAAAGTTCGTCGTCCGTAACGGATCCCCCGACGACGTGGCCCTGGAGGCCGGCAAGGACGCGTCCCTCATCGTCACCGACCGCGGCTACATGCGTCCGCAGAAGGAGTGGCGGGAGAAGGTGGCGGGGGAGGCCGGCTGTCGGATCACGCAGGTCGAGAGCGATGTCGTGGTGCCCGTCGAGTTGGCTTCGGGCAAGCAGGAGCACGCCGCGCGGACGCTCCGGCCCAGGATCCACGAGCACCTCGACGACTTCCTCGTCGAGCTCACGCCCACCAAGCCCGACAAGCAGTCCTCCAACATGCAGGAAAAAGGCCTCGACCTCTCGGACATCGGCAAGGTCCTCGACGGCATGGACCTGGACGAGGGCGCGACCCGGTTGAGCCACCTGTACGTGGGCGGAAACTCGGAGGCGAAGAAGATCTTCCGCCGATTCCTCAAGAAGAGCCTTCAGGACTACGACGCCAACCGCAACCAGCCACAGACGGACTACGTGTCGCACATGAGCAAGTACCTCCACTACGGCCACGTCTCCCCGATCTGGCTGGCCCTCGAAGCGAAGGACGCCTCCGGCGGCGAGAACACGGACTCCTTCCTCGAAGAGCTCATCGTGCGCCGCGAGCTCACCTTCAACTTCGTCTTCTACAACGACGACTACGACTCGTACTCGAACATTCCGGGTTGGGCCAAAGAGACTTTGAAGGACCACAAGAAAGACGATCGGCAGCACACGTACACGCAGGGTCAGCTGGAGGGCGCCGAGACGCACGACGAGTACTGGAACGCGGCGATGAAGGAGATGGTCTACACGGGGTACATGCACAACTACATGCGCATGTACTGGGGGAAGAAGATCCTGGAGTGGTCGGGCACCCCCGAGCACGCCTACAAGACCACCCTCTACCTCAACAACAAGTACTTCCTCGACGGCCGCGACCCCAACTCCTTCGCCAACGTCGCCTGGGTCTTCGGCCAGCACGACCGCGGCTGGACCGAGCGCCCCGTCTTCGGCAAGGTCCGTTACATGGCCGCCGGGGGCCTGGAGCGCAAGTCCAAGCCGCAGCAGTACGTCGAGAAGGTGGATCGCCTCGTCGAGAAAGACCAGGCGGAAGGACCGGCCTAGCGGCCCGGCTCACGGCCGGCTCACGACGTCTGGCGTCGCCACCGTTCCCGACCTTCCCTGTACAGATCGCCGCCCCGCAGGTCGTTGACCACGACCACGGGAAAGTCTTCCACGACCAGCCGCCGCACCGCTTCGGCGCCGAGGTCCTCGTACGCGATGACCTCGGCCTCCGTCACCCGGTCGGCCAGCAGCGCCGCCGTCCCCTCGACCGCCCCGAAGTAGACGCAGCCGTGCTCGCGCATGGAAGACAAGACCGTCTCGGACCGGACACCCTTGCCGACCATGCCCTTGAGGCCGCGCTCGATCAGGAACGGCGAGTACGGGTCCATCCTCGAAGCCGTCGTCGGACCCGCCGGCCCCAGCGGGAAACCGGGGCGCGCCGGCGCCGGCCCGGTGAAGTAGACGACCTGACCCTCCGGGTCGAACGGGAGCGGGTCGTCGTTCTCGACGGCCTCTTTCATGCGGGCGTGCGCCGCGTCGCGGGCGGTGTAGAGGACGCCGGAGAGCAGCACGACGTCGCCGGTGGCTAGCGCCTCGTTGCCCTCCCTCGAAAGCGGCGTCTCCAGGCGGATAGGCTCTTCGCTCACAGCTCGACGGAGGCGGTTCGGTGGGAGTGGCAGTCGAGGTTGACGGCGACCGGGAAGGCGGCGATGTGGGTGGGAAAGCTCTCTACGTGGACGGCGAGGGCGGTCTGCGTGCCGCCGTAGCCCGCGGGGCCGATGCCGGTCGCGTTGATCCTGTCGAGGAGCTCACCCTCCAATTCCGCCAGCCCGGGATCGGGGTTCGGCTCGCCGGAGGGGCGGGTCAGGGCCTTCTTGGCGAGCAGGGCGGCCTTCTCGAAGGGGCCGCCGATGCCGACGCCGACGGTCACGGGCGGGCTGGCGTTCGGGCCGGCCCTCTCTACGGTCTCGACGACGAAGTCTTTCATGGCGTCCACGCCCTCCGCGGGGGTGAGCATCTTGAGGGCGCTCATGTTGTCGCAGCCGGCGCCCTTGACGAGCATCGTCAGCTTGAGGCCGTCGCCGGGAACGGGCTCGTGGTAGACGACGGCGGGGGTGTTGTCGCCGGTGTTCGTCCGATCGACGGGGCTCTTGACGATGGATTTCCTGAGATACCCCTCCTCGTAGCCGCGCCTGACGCCCTCGTCTATCGCCTCGCCGAGCTCGCCGCCGGCCACGCGCGCCCCGCTGCCCATCTCGACGAAGAAGACGGCGTAGCCCGTGTCCTGGCAGAAGGCGACGCACCGCTCGCGGGCGACGTCGGCATTCTGCAGGAGGCGTTCGATGACCTCGCGCCCGAGGGGGGATTCTTCGGCGTCCCGCGCCCGGCGGAGCGCTGAGAGGTGGCTCTCCGGCAGATTGGTATTCGCCTCGATGCACAGGTCGCGCACCGCCTCCACGATCCTGCTCGATCCGACCTCTCGCAAACCCGCGCCTCCCTTCGCCTCCGCCACGAAGGTTAGCACCGCGACGGGCCGTTTTGGTATCCCTCTTCCACGCCCGATCTCCAGGAGGGCGTAGAATCCCCCTCGTGGCCGGACACGTTTACGACGCGGTGGTCGTCGGTTCGGGGCCAAACGGCCTCGGGGCCGCCGTGGAGCTTGCCCGGCGCGGGCGCTCGGTGTGCGTGCTGGAGGCCGAGGACGGGATAGGAGGCGGCACGCGCTCGGCTTCCCTCACGCTGCCGGGCTTTGTACACGACGTGGGCTCGGCGATACACCCGCTCGGCTATGCCTCGCCCTTCTTCCGCTCGCTGCCGCTGGAGGAGCACGGCCTCGAATGGGTCCACCCGCCCGCGCCGCTCGCCCACCCGTTCGACGGCGGCGAGGCCGTCGTGCAGGAGCGCTCCGTACACGAAACCGCCGAAGCCCTCGGCCCGGACGCCGCCGCGTACCGGAGGACGATGGAGAATGTCTCCGAAGACGCGCCGAAGCTTGCATCGTCGCTCATGGGCGACCTCCAGATACCGCGGCACCCGATCTCGCTCGCGGCGACGGGCCTGCGGGCGCTCCGCCCGGCCCGAGCGTTGGCAGAGGATCTCTTCGAGGGGAAGCGGGCGCGCGGCCTCTTCGCGGGGAACGCTGCCCACTCGTTCTTGCCGCTGGAGCGGCGGCCGAGCGCGTTGTTCGGGTTCGCGCTCGGGACGCTTGGGCACGGGTTCGGGTGGCCGTTTCCGAAGGGCGGGTCACAGAAGATCGCCGACGCCTTAGCCTCTTACCTGCGCTCCCTGGGCGGTGAGATCCACACCGGCGTCCGGGTGACGGACGTGGACGGGGTCCCCGAGACGCGCTCGGTCGTCTTCGACGTCACGCCCCGCCAACTCCTCTCCATCGCCGGCCGGCACTTCACGGACCGCTACCGGGGAGCCCTCGGCCATTACCGCTACGGGCCCGGCGTCTTCAAGGTGGACTTCGCCCTCGACAGTCCTATCCCTTGGGCGGCGGAAGGTTGCCTGCGCGCCGGCACCGTCCACCTCGGCGGGACGCTGGCCGAGATCTCCGCCGGCGAGGCCGCCGTCTGGCGCGGCGAGCACCCGGAGCGCCCGTTCGTCCTGCTGGCCCAGCAGAGCCTGTTCGACGACGCGCGCGCCCCGGAGGGCAAGCACACCGTCTGGGCCTACTGCCACGTGCCGAACGGCTCGTCCTTCGACATGACGGACCGGATAGAGGAGCAGATCGAACGCTTCGCGCCCGGCTTCAAGGACCGTATCCTCGCGAAGAACGCCGAGGGCACCGCCGAGACCGAGCGCCGCAACGCCAACCTCATCGGCGGGGACATCAACGGCGGCGTCATGGACCTTCGGCAGCTCCTGACGAGGCCGGTCGCCAGCATCAACCCCTACTCGACCTCCGCGCCGGGCCTCTTTATCTGCTCCTCCTCCACGCCGCCCGGCGGCGGCGTCCACGGCCTCTCCGGCTTCATGGCCGCCCGCGCCGCGCTGCGCTATCTGACGTAAGGGCCGGGTGGGGAGCCGTGGAAGATCGCCGAGCGGGGTATTGGGTGACCGTAGAAGCCAGCACAGAAGGGAGACGTGCGCGATGTTTGAGGTGGTTGTGATCGGGGGCGGGCCGGCGGGCGTGACGGCGGCCCTGAGGGCGCGCGAGCTGGGAGCTGAGGTCGCGCGCGTCGCGCGCGGGTACATGGGCGGCACCTGCACCAACGACGGCTGCGTCCCGACCCGCGTGCTGGCGCACGCCGCCAGGCTCGTGCGCGACGCCGAACAGTTCGCCGACTACGGCCTGGACGGCGCGATCCCCGCGGTGGACTTCGCGCGACTCTTGAACCGCACCCAGCGCATCGTCTACGAGATCCAGGAGAAAAAGCAGCTGAAGGCGCAGCTCGATGCCTCCGGCGCGCGCGTGCTCGACCGCGTCGGCCACGCGAGCTTCTCCGACGCCCACACGCTCGCGCTCGGCGACGGTACCAAACTAGAGGGCGAGAAGTTCATCCTGTGCGCCGGCGGGCACGCCAGGAGGCTGCCGTTCCCCGGTGCCGAGCACGCCCTGACCCACAGCGACGTCTGGACGATGGAAAGCCTGCCGCGCTCGGTGGTCGTGGTCGGCGGCGCCGCCACGGGGTGCCAGCTCGCCTCGGTCTTCGCGGCGTTCGGCGCGCGGACCACCTTGCTCGAGCTCGCGCCCCGCATCCTGCCCGGCGAGGACGACGTGGTCTCCGAGAGCGTGGCCTCCGCCTTCGACCGGAGGGGCATCAGGATACTTACCGGCATCGGCGGCGTCGAGCGCATCGAGAAGGATGGGGACCTCACGCTCTTCTACGGCGAGGATGGCGTCACGAGGTCGCTCGAAGCCGAGGCGGTGGTGCTCGCGGTGGGCTGGCCGGGCAACGCCGACGAGCTGAACCTCGCGGCGCCGGGGGTGGAGACCCGCCGGGGCGGGTACGTCCAGGTGGACGATTCCCTTCGGACGAGCGCGCCGCACGTCTTCGCCGCGGGCGACGTAACGGGACGCTCGATGCTGGTGCAGAGCGCGAACCACGAAGGCAGGCTCGCGGCCGAGAGCGCCGTGCTCGGCGACGGCGACGCACGCGGCCACGCGCACGACATCGTGCCGCACGGCGGCTTCACCGACCCCGAGTACGGCGGCGTGGGGCTCACGGAGGAGCAGGCCCGCGCCGGGTACGACTGCGTCGTGGCGGTCGTGCCCTACGCGGATCTGGACCGGGGCGTCATAGACGGTCGCCCGGACGGGTTCTGCAAGATGATCGTGGACCGTCCCTCGCGGCGCATCCTGGGCGCGCACATCGTCGGCGAGCAGGCGGTCGAGGTCGTCCAGATCGTCGCGACCGCGATGCGCGCCGGGATGCCCGTCGAGCTTCTCGCCGACGTGGAGCTCGCCTACCCGACCTTTACCGCCATAGTCGGCCTCGCCGCCCGCCGGGCCGTGCACGACCTGGGCTTGATCGAGACCGCCCCCCAAAACGGCGCGCAGCCCATCGCCGCCGAATGGGAGCATCGCGAGGGGTGATCTGACGGGCCCGGGAGGGGGTCCGGGACGTCCGCGCGTCGAGAGTAGTGAATAGGCAGTAGTGAGTGGTGAACTCCGCTGCACGCGGGGTTCAGCCCGATCGCGCAGAGAACGACGCTACGCCCGATGAGGCCCGCACGCGACGGGCGGACGGGCTTGGAGACCCGTCGTCCACAGAGGCGGGGGGGGGGGGGGGGGGCGGGGGGGGGGGGGGCGGCGCGGGGGCGGGGGGGGCGCGCG
>CAXUFZ010000207.1:6581-7044 GCA_964250345.1 uncultured Rubrobacteraceae bacterium | reverse complement strand
GAACAGGACCGCGCCGTCCCCCGAGCGCAGGGCTTGTGCGGCATCGCTGATCCTTTCTGGAGCCACCTCCGCCCGTGCTTCTACTGGCAGCGGTTCGGCCGGGCCGGCGGCGGGGTCCCAGGAGACGTTGGCCGGCAGGATCAGGGTCGCGACGCGTCCCGGCGGCGCCAGCGCGGCGGCGACCGCCGCGGCCCCGTCCCGCGCGACCGAAGCGGCGTTCTTCGAGGTCCGAACCCAGTCCGAAAAAGGACGGGCGACGGCCTCGACGTCGGTGGTGAGCGGCGCGTCGAGGCGCCGGTGGTACGTCGCGTGGTCCCCGACAACGTTGACCATCGGCGAGTTGGCGCGACGCCCGTTGTGCGCGTTGGCGAGCCCGTTGGCGAGGCCGGGTCCGAGGTGCAACAGAGTCGCGGGGGGGGGGGCCCCCCACCCCGCGGAGGACTCCCCCCCCCCCCCCCCCCCC
>CAXUFZ010000207.1:0-6571 GCA_964250345.1 uncultured Rubrobacteraceae bacterium | reverse complement strand
TGCTGCCGGGGCTGCTGCGCCGCCCGCCGCGCCCGGCGCGCGGCCCTCGAAGAGGCCGAGCACACTCCTCATCCCCTCGACCCGGCCGAGCGCCGACACGAAGTGCAACTCCGACGTGCCAGGGTTGGCGAAACACACCTCCACTCCTGCCCCGACCAGGGTCCTAGCCAGGCTCTCCGCGCCGTTCATCCGCCCCTCCCCCGTCCGCCGTCGAAGTGCGTAGAAGGGTACTACGCCGGATTCGTCCGGCGCTATCGGGGGCCGGAGAAGGCCAGCCGCAAACCCAGGCCGATCAGGACACCGCCCGTGAGCCAGCGTAGGGCGCTCGCGTAGGCGGGGTTGCGCGAGATCCTGTCCCCCAAAGTCCCGGAGAAGAAGGCCAGCACGCAGAGAAAGACCAACCCCAGCACAGCGAACGTCAGGCCCATCAGGAGCAGTTGCGGGCCCACGCCGCCTGTCCCCGAACCCACGAACTGCGGCAGGAAAGCCAGGAAGAACAGCGCGACCTTCGGGTTCAGGACGTTCGTGGCGAGGGCCTGAAAGAAGATGCGTCCGAGCTTCGGAGTCGGGGCCTTGTCTTTCTCGATCCTGAACCCCTCCCTGCTCAGCAAGGTCCTCACGCCGAGGTACACGAGGTACGCCGCCCCGACGTACTTGACGACGGAGAACGCCACCGCCGACTGCGCCAGCAGCGCCGAGAGGCCGGCCGCCGCAAAAGCCGAGTGAACCACGCACCCGAGGCTCGCCCCCGCCGACGATACCAGGGCCGCCCCGCGTCCCTGGGCCACGCCGCGCGTGAGCACCAGGATATTGTCCGGGTCCGGCGCGACGATCAGGGCCAGCGAGGCGGTGAGGAACAGGATCAAGTTGCCGTCCTGCAACGTCTTCCCTCCGACTTACGTTCCAACCGTCCCCAGTATAGCCGGCAGAACCGCCGAGACATCGTCAGCTTCCAACCGCACATCCGCGGCAGCCCGGGCCGCGGGGGTCGCGTTGAGGGCCATGGCGAGGCCTACCACTCCGAACAGCGGGATGTCGGAGCGCGAGTCGCCGACCGCCACGCATCGAGACATCGGAACGCCGAGCTTTCCGCAATAATCTTCCACGAACCTCAGCTTGTCGTGCTCGTCAAAGTGCCGGAGCACGCGACCAGCGAGCCTTTCCCCGACGACCTTCATCTCCGTCCCGGAGACCGCGTCGAATCCGTATCTCCCGCGCAGCGTCTCGGCGGCGAACCGCCAGGTGACGGTTCCCAGGATGCCCCGCAGGCCATGCTCCTTCAGGACGTCGACGGTTTGGCCTATGCCGGGGATCCAGGGCGCCCCTTCGAGCCATCTCTCGACCTCCGCGATCGGCACGCCCTCGAACCAGTGGGCCGAGGTGTCGGCTATGGCGGCGTTGGGGATCTCCCTGGCGGAGTAGCGCTCCTCCAGGTCTAAAAGTTCGTCCGTCCTGCCCAGCCGCTCCGCCGTAAAGAGCGAGACCGTCGTGTCGCGGAGCAGCGTGCCGTCGAGGTCGAAGAAGACCGCGCCGAATCGCTGTCCTCCCGGCCCCACTAGCCGTCCCACGAGCCTTCCCGTCGCCTGCGGTCCAAAAGAGCCTCGAACACCGAAGACATCGAGGGGTCGTGCGCGAGCGCAACCTCCACGCGCCGGGAGCGGACCATCTCCTCGGTCACGCCCCGCTCTTGCCAGGCGTTCCCGCCGCCGAAGACGTTCTGGGCGACCCCCTGCAGCCGATCCATCGCCTGGACGAAGCACGCCTCCGGCGTTTCGGCCTCCTCGAACTCGTCCCACAGGCCACGCAACCAGCGTCCAAGGTCTTCGGGCAACCGGGAAAAGAGCTCGTCGGCGGCGCGCTCTTCGCGCTCGCGCTTATCCTTGTAGCCCTCGACGTCGGTGTCGCCGGCCCCGATCTCGACGAGGTCGTGAACGAGGCAGAGCTCCAGGACGCGCCGGAGGTCGGGCTTCAACCCGCTCTCGCCGTGCAGGAGCATCGCGAAGAGGCACATGTGCCAGGCGTGGTCGGCGTCGCCCTCGCGGCGGCTGCCGTCTGAGAGGTAGGAGACCCGGTAGACGGACTTGAACCGGTCCAGAACCTTCAGAAAGGCGAGCACCTTCTCCGCTCGCCCGCCATCCACGTTCCGTCTTGTACCTCTAGGCCAGGTCTTTGTAGTCGCGTCTGTCCCAGGCGAGGGAGGCGTAGATCTGGACCATCGCGGACTGCTCGAGCAGCGTAACGGGCTCCCCCGGCTCGAACTCGAAGAGGCCGGTCTCGGGGTCGCGGTACTCCGTCCACACCCTGTCCGCGTAGCGTTGCATGGCCTCCTTGTACCTCCCCCTCCCGTCTACCGCCCCGAGCATCAGCAGGTTCTTGAAGAAGATCGCGTGGAACCGCGCGGGCTGCGTGAAGTAGCGGCGGTCGGTGCGGTAGTAGGCGAGGGCGGCGTCGGCGACGCCCTGGGCGCGCCGCAGGTAGAACTCCCTGCCGGTGATGCGGTAGAGGAGCACGTTCGCCCCCACCATCGTCCCCTGGTTGTAGGTCCACTGGGTCTTCTCGATCTCCCCGGCGAGGTTTATGTGGTCCCAGTAGAGGCCGTTGGGCGCGAGCATGCAGCGGTTGGTCCAGTTGTACATCTTCTTCGACCAGTCGAGGTAGTACTTTTTGCGGGCCGGGTCGTCGGTCAACTGGTAGAGGTGGAGCCCGAGCTCGGCCCCCGGGGCGTTGGAGACGGTGTTCCTGTCGTTGCTCCAGGACGCCTGCGTCCAGAACACGCCGCCGGGGCAGGGGTGCGAGGGGTCTTTGTCCCACCCGAAGACGACCAGGTCGAAGATCTCGCGCGCCCTCGACAGCGCCTGCTCGTCGCCCGCCATCCGGTAGTGCTGGACGAGCTCGAGCCCGATCCACTCGTTGTCGTCGTAGAACTTGTCCCCTCCCTGACCGAGCGGCGGGCGGACGTACGAGTCGTAGCCCGGCGGCTGCGTTTCGGCGTTCCAGTAATACTCTAGAGCCCGCAGCCGGTCCCGCACGTCGTCCTCGTAGCCGCCGACGCCCCGCAACCCGGCGAGGTCGACGGTCCCCGCCATCGCTTGAGAGTACGGCCACACGTAGCTGTAGGGGTTGCCCCCCGCCCGCGGGTACTCCTCGAGGTAGAGCCCCGTACCCTCATCGTAGAAGTACCCCTGAAGCGCGTCGTAGCTGGCGATGGCCCGGTTCGTGTTCTTCCGTTCCTGGTCCGCGCCCGCAACGTCCGCGCCCAGCGCCACCACGAACACCGCCGCGCTAACGGCGGCGAGCAGCACGAGGCCGTACCTGCCAGAGCCCTTGCTCACGTCCGTCCCCTTCCACTGAAACATACGCCCCCTACGCAAAACGCACCTGATTGCCCAGCCCAAGCACCCGAGGAACGCCGCGTGCTCCGCCGACTTCCGCAGTCATTCGTGACAAGAGTAACGATCTTCTCACCGAGGGTCAAGCACTTATCTTCAGCAAGGTCCCCTACTTTAGTATTTTGTTTTTGATAAGCGCCCCTACTTTGTCGCCCGTTACTCGACGGTCACGCTCTTGGCGAGGTTCCTGGGCTTGTCCACGTCGAGGCCGCGGGCGGTGGCGACGTCGTGGGCGAGGAGTTGGAGGGGCACGCTCCAGACGAGGGGGCGTAGGATCTCGGGCGCGTCCGGGACGGTGAGCACGACGCGGGCAACGCGTTCGGCGGCCGGGTCGCCCTCCCGGGCGAGCGCCACGACGTTGGCGCCCCGGGCCACGGTCTCCTCGACGTTGGAGAGCGTCTTCTCGCGCAGGACGCCCTCGCCGAGGACGGCGACGACGGGGCACTGCTCGTCGATGAGGGCTATGGGGCCGTGCTTCATCTCGCCGGCGGGGTAGCCCTCGGAGGGAAGGTAGGAGATCTCCTTGAGCTTCAAAGCCCCCTCCAGCGCCACCGGGAAAGCCGGCCCACGCCCGAGAAAGAGCGAGCACCGGGCGTCTTCGAAGAGCTCGACGGCGTCCCGCATCTTGCCTTCGAGCAGCGCCAGCGCCGCCTCCACCTTCTCCGGGGCCTGGCGGAGATCCCGGCCAAGAGAGAGCAAGGTCTCTTCCGGCAGCGTCTCCTTGACGCGGGCGAGTTCCAGGGCGAGGAGGTCGAGGGCGGCGACCTGGGCGACGAAGGTCTTGGTCGAGGCCACGCAGATCTCTGGCCCCGCCTTGGTGAGCAGCACCGCGTCGGCCTCGCGCGTGATGAGCGAGCCCCGCGTGTTGGTCACGGCGAGCACCTTGCCCCCGAATTCCCGCGCCGCCTCCACCGCCGCGAGCGTGTCGGTCGTCTCCCCGCTCTGGCTTATAGCGACGACGAGCGTGTTCCCGTTCCCGACCGGCCCTGCGTAGCGGTACTCGCTGGCGACGGCGACCTCGACGGGGACGCGGGCGAGGCGTTCGATCAGGCCCTTCCCCAGCAACCCGGTGTGGTAAGCCGTTCCGCAGGCCACGACCACGACCCGGTCCACACCGGCCAGATCTAGCTCGACTTCGGAGAGGTCCACGCCTCCGTCGGCGCTCAGGCGATCCGAGAGGGTCGCCCGTAGCGCGTCGGGCTGCTCGTGGATCTCCTTCATCATAAAGTCCGCGTAGGGCCCGAGCTCCACCGCCTCGGCGTTCCAGTCCACCTCGAAAGGCTCACGCACGATCTCCCCGCCGTCCCCGGAGAAGATCCGGACCGACGAGTCCGTGACCTCCACGACCTCCCCGTTCTCCACCACGAGAAACTCCCGCGTCTCGCCGAGCAGCGCCTGCACGCTGCTGGCCAGAAAGTTCTCCCCCTCCCCGAGCCCAACTACGAGCGGGCTCTGATGCCGGGCCGCGACGATGGTCTCCGGCTCCTCCGCGCTGACCGCCGCGACCGCGAACGACCCCGTAAGCCGCCCGAGCACCCCGGAGAGCGCCTCCCTGAGCGCCTCCCCCGCCTCGACCCGCTCGGCCAGCAGGTGCGCCATCACCTCCGTATCCGTCTCCGACGCGAACCGGACGCCGCGGCCCAGCAACTCTTCCTTCAACTCAGCGAAGTTTTCAATGATCCCATTATGGACGACCGCGACGCTCCCGCCGCCCCCAACCTGAGGGTGCGCGTTAGCCTCGCTCGGACGGCCGTGCGTCGCCCAGCGGGTGTGCCCGATGCCCGCCCGCAAATGCGACAGATGTCCGTTTTTCTCCGCCAGCGCCTTCTGCAAGTTCGCCAGTCGTCCGACCTCGCGCACGGACTCTATGCCGCCCCTGCCTTGCAGCGCCAACCCGGCCGAGTCGTAACCGCGATACTCCAGGTGTCCCAGGCCTTGCATTAGCACTTCGACGCACCTGTCCCTACCAACGTAACCCACGATGCCGCACACGGGCGTACCTCCCTGTTTCTGTACGGGAAAAGCTAATTGGGGCAAAGAGAGTGTCGGCAGGACGGAGAAGTGTCCTGCCCGGGCGTGAACGGCGTTTTGTCTCCGGCGTCACCGCCGAAATTTGTCGCCGCTCTAACGACCGCCCGAAGCCGAGACGCACCCGCCGAAAAACTCGATGAACGTCTCCCTCGTCGACTCCCCGAGAAACTTATGGGGGAGCCCTGGCGCTTTGTGGCTTTCTGTCTCTTCGTCCCGCGAGCTTCGACCGTTATGTCGAGCCTGCCGTCCGAAACGTTTCGTATGATCTCTGCCTTCTCGCCTCCCGACCTCGATCCGCGACAGCGCTCTACTCTACCCGTCCCCGCGGCAAAAAGAAACCTCGAGGCGTCAGAATAGGCCGAGATCCACAACACCTAGCGCCGCGAGCAGGGCGACGAGCACCGGCTGGTGTACGAGGTAGATAACGAGCGAGTTCCTGCCCAGCGGCAGCAGCGGCCTGGCGACCGCCGGCGCCCGGTCGGGGACGTTCTCGGGGTGCTTCCCGGCGCCGTAGACGCTGTTCCCGAAGAACAGCCCGACCAGCACGACCCCGAACCATGGCAGGAGCGGCCGGTAGTCCGGCATCGCGATCCCCTCCGGCACGACCCCGAGTGGCAGCAGCCACGCGCCGCCCGACGGGTCCAGCGCCCGCAGGTACAGCCCGGCGGCGAAGACGGCGGTCCCCAGGAACAGGTTCGTCCAACGGAGGTTCAGCAGAGGGTAGGCGAGGATGATGGAGACCCCGATCAGGTGCAGGATCCCGAACGCCACAATCCCCATGCCGAACACCAGAAACACGACCGTCAGCAGCATCCCGAAGCCCAGGATCCTGAGCCCCCGCAGCAGGTAGCCCGCGAACCCCGACCTGTCCGCCCTCGTCCGGCTGATCGCCAGCGACACCCCCACGAGGAACAGGAACAGGCTCGCCGTCGCGTCCGCGAAGCGCGCCCAGAAGCCGGTGACGGCGTCGACGTCGTACCCGCCGAAGGCGTAGAGGTCGTAGGTGAAATGGTAGACGACCATCATCACGATGGCGACGCCGCGGGCGGCGTCGACCTCCCAGAACCGATCCCGCCTCCTACCGCCCCGCGCCGTACCCCACGCCCCTTCCCGTCTTTACCGGATCATACCCCAGCCCACCGCAAGGTTTC
>CAXUFZ010000206.1:0-7044 GCA_964250345.1 uncultured Rubrobacteraceae bacterium | reverse complement strand
GAAGACCGCCGACTGCCCGGCCGCCACCCCCATCACGGGCTCCTCCAGGCGCGCGATCCACTCGCCGCCCTCCCCCTCCTCGACGGAACAGGGCACCGGCGAGCCGTTGTACCGCACCTGCACCGACGCGACGTCCCCCGGCTCGAGGAACCAGTTCAGGTCGCGCACCCGGACCTCGGAGATCTCCAACTCCCGCCTCCGCCCGACCACGACCTGCCGGCTGACCGGGCGCACCTCAGAGACGTACAGCGGCGTCGGCGCCGAGACCCCGATGCCCCGCCGCTGCCCCACGGTGAAGTCCACGACGCCCGCGTGCCGCCCGAGCACCTTGCCCCCGCGGTCCACGACGTCGCCCGGCTCGGCCGCCACCTTCTTGCGGACAAAGCTCCTGTAGTCCCCGTCCGGGATAAAGCAGATGTCCTGGCTCTCCGGCGTGTACGCGACCGCGAGGCCCCGCTCCTCGGCGATGGCCCGCACCTCCGTCTTGCGAAAGTCCCCGAGCGGGAAGACCGTCCGCGCCAGAAGCTCCTTCGGCATCGGCCAGAGGACGTAGGTCTGATCTTTCGTTTCGTCCACCGGGCGGGCGAGGCTCGGCCCTTCGGCGACGCGGGCGTAGTGCCCGGTCGCCACGTGGCGGAACCCCAGCTCGTCTGCCAGAAAAGCCGCCGCGTGGAACTTGACGTGCGCGTTGCACGCGACGCACGGGTTCGGCGTGCGGCCCTTCTCGTACGACCCGACGAAGTCTTGCATCACGCGCCGGTCGAAGAGCTCCTTGAGGTCGAGCGTGAAGTGCGGCAGGCCCATCCTGTGCGCCGTGTCGCGCGCGAAGAGCACGGTGTCCGGCGAGCAGCACGACCGGCTCCCCTTCTCGCCCGCGTGCAGCCTGAACGTGACGGCCGCCACGTCGTACCCCTGCTCCTTGAGCAGCAGCGCCGTCACCGCCGAGTCCACGCCCCCGCTCATCGCCGCGACGACGCCTTTCCGACCGTCCTCCCCGCCGCCGGCGTAGCCGTCGACGAGCCTCGCGCCGGCCGTCCGGCTCCAGTGGTCCTCGAATGCCTGGTGCAGCGCGTCGAGCACCAGCGTCAGCGCGTGGGCCTTACCCGCGGGCAGCGGGCCGCCGAGTTCTTCTTCTATGTCCGCCTTCGACACCCGCGCCGCGTCGAGAAGGGGTTTGCCGTCGACAAGCTCCGCGAGGGCCGAGCCCGCCGCCACGCACGCCGCGCAGCCGAAGACCTTGTAGCGGACCTCCTCGACGACGTTGTCAGCGACGCCGACCGTGAAGCTCGCCACGTCGCCGCATGAGGCGTCGCCCGACTCGCCCCTGGCGGACGGGTCCGCGAGCTCGCCCGCGTTCCGCGGACGGACGAGGTGCTCGATCACCTTGGGGTTATACGCCTCGGGCATCAGCCCCCACCGCTCCTTCCAACCTAAGAACCTAAAAACCTTCTCAGCCCGCGTACAGCGGCGACAGCTCCCGAAGGCGACCCACCGCCTGCCCGAAGGCGTCCAGAAAGCCGTCCACCTCTTCGGCGGTCGTGTCTTTGCCGACCGTGATCCTGGCCGCGGACAACGCCTCTTGCTCGTCCCGGCCCATCGCCAGCAGCACGGACGAAGCCTGATGCCCGCCGCTGGAACAGGCCGACCCGCTCCCGATAGCGTACCCGAGCGAGTCCATGAACAGCACCAAACTCTCCGCCGCCACGCCCCGAACCGTCACGTGCACGTTGTTCGACAGCCGCCGCTCCGGGTGGCCGTTCAACTCGACGTCCGGTATCTCCGCAACACCAGAGAGGAGCCTGTCCCGCATCTCCCGCTCGTGCCGGCTCCTCACTTCGAGCTCCGCCTTCGCCAGCCTCGCCGCCTCGCCGAGCCCGACGATGCCGGCCACGTTCGGCGTCCCACTCCTGAGGCCGCCCTCCTGTCCGCCACCAAAGACGACGGGATGGATGGGCGTCCCCCCGCGCACGTACAGGGCCCCCACGCCCTGCGGCCCGTAGAGCTTGTGGCCCGAGATGGCGAGGGTCGAAACCGGGACCTCGCCGACATCTACCGGGGTCCTTCCGGCCGCCTGAACCGCGTCCGAATGGAACGGTATCCCCCGCCCGGCGCACGCGGCGGCGAGCTCCGCGACGGGCTCGACCGTGCCGACCTCGTTGTTGGCCCACACCACGGCCGCCAGCGCCGTCTCCGGTCGCAGGGCAGAGACAAACTCCTCCGGGTCCACGAGCCCGTTTTCGTCCCCCCCCCCCCACGAGACCTCGAAATCCTCCGCCCCCAGCCGCCGCAGCGCCTCGCGCACGGCGGCGTGCTCGACGGTCGAGACGACCGCGTGGCGCCTCCCCGGCGGCGCCGACCGGGCCAGACCGAGCACGGCGAGGTTGTCCGCCTCCGTGCCGCCGCTCGTGAAGAAGATCTCCCCCGGCGACGCCCCGAGCAGCGCCGCGACGGGCCTACGCGCGGCCTCTACGGCCTCCCCGGCCGCGTTGCCGGCGGCGTGCAACGAAGACGGGTTCCCCCGCCCCCCGCGCAGGTGCGGAAGCATGACTTCGAGGACCCTGGAATCCAGGTCCGTGGTGGCCGCGTTATCAAGGTAAACGGGGGCATTCATAGCCCGGCTAGTGTATCTCACGGGTCAGAAATGTCAGAATCCCAGAGAGTAGAGAGTAGTAAGTGGTGAGTAGTATTTGTCCTACTCTCTACTCTCCATTCCCTACTCTCCGGGAGGAGCGACAGCGACGACCTTACACGGTCGTGGTCGAGGCTACGGCGCCGCCGGGGTCTAGGAGGGCCACCTGATCCCCCGGCCCGAGGTCCAACGCCGTGCCGCCCTCGAAGGTCCCGGCGACCTGTTCCCCGCCCGCGTCCACGACGTCGGGCACCCGTCCCACGGAGGCGCTCTCCTGCGGCGGGATGCGGATGTCGCTGTTTATGGTGACGCCCGGGGCGTCGGGGTCGGCCTGGGCGGTCTCGGGGTCGAGGACGCGCACGGTGTAGCCTTGCAGGTTGACCGGCCTGTCCTCGCGGTTCTGCACGGTGAAGAACTCTATGCCCCCGCCGCTGTCGGTCGGGACGACGCTGTCTATGACCACGTCCACGTCGCTGGTGTTGTCCTGGACCTCCACGGCCGCGAGATCGAAGAGCGCCTGGCTGAGGACGGGCTCCGGCGTGTAGCCCTGGAAGAGGTTGGTCACGACGTACCCCTCGCCGCTGGGCGCCAGCATGGCGACGAACGGCGTCACCCCGACGCCGAGCTGCGCGGCGAGCGTCCCGTACTCGCCCTCGGCGAGCTCTTGTTCGCCGGTGGCCGCGCCGGGGTTGGAGATGTCGTAGGAGAAGAACTCTATGGTCGGGTACTGGCCGCGCAAGGTCTCCATGGAGTCGCTCACCTGGCGGTCCACCGAGAGGCCCTGGGGGTAGTCCAGGGAGTCTTGCTCCAGCTTGTAGAACTGCACCGCGATCCTGGCCTGCCTACCATACGCCTCGGTGAAAGCCGGCGGCACGGGCTGCCCGGTGTCGAGCTGGAACGCCACGTCCGAGACCGTCTCCGCCTGCCCCTCCCCGACCGGCACGACGGCATCCTCCTCGTCCGGCGCCTGCACCTCGCCCGGCGTCTCAGGCGTCTGGGCTTCGGGTACGGGCGCTTCTTCCTCATCCGCGCCGCAGGCGGCGAACAGGAGCAGGCACAAGAGCGCGGCGGGCAGACAGAGCCGTGCGGGCAAACCTCTGGGACCTCTCCGCCGGATAGACCTCTCCCCCGCAGCTCTCCGAGTGTCGGCGCCCGGCGGTTGCCCGGGGCCGGGTCCGCGCTAACTTAGCACGGGCGCGAAGGGCACGCAACGAACCGCGGAGGCGGCCTGAACCCCGTCGAAGCCGGACGTTATCCGCTACCATCAGGGCGAACCGCGCCCGGTCGGCGCGGCGGCTGGATCCCGAAACGTCGGAGGCTCGCAATGGATCAAAACAACCCCTACAGATCCCACACCGCCGGGGCCCTACGAAAAGAAAACGTCGGCGAGGGCGTGCGGCTCGCCGGCTGGGTCCACCGCCGCCGGGACCACGGAGGCCTCATCTTCATAGACCTGCGGGATCGCTGGGGCATCACGCAGGTCACCTTCCACCCGGAGAAGAGCGGGGTCTTCGCCGAGGCCGAGAAACTGCGCCCGGAGTGGTCCATCTCCATCGAGGGCGGGGTCGTGGCGCGCCCCGAGGGCAACGAGAACCCGGAGTTGCCGACCGGCGAGATCGAGGTCGAAGCCACGAGCCTCAGCGTCCTTAACACCTCCGAGACGCCACCGTTCGAGATAGAGCGCGACCGTCCCGTGGACGAGACCCTGCGCCTGAAGTACCGCTACCTCGACCTGCGCCGCGAGAAGCAGCGGGACAACATCCTGTTCCGCCACCGGGTCGTCAAGCACATGCGTGATTTCCTCGACGCCAGGGACTTCGTGGAGATCGAGACGCCGCTCCTCACCGCCTCCACGCCCGAGGGCGCGCGGGATTACCTCGTCCCAAGTCGGCTATATGCCGGTCAGTTCTACGCGTTGCCGCAGTCGCCGCAGCAGTTCAAGCAGCTCCTTATGGTCGCCGGGTTCGAGCGGTACTTCCAGATCGCGCGGGCCCTGCGCGACGAGGACCAGCGCGGCGACCGCCAGCCCGAGCACACCCAGCTCGACCTGGAGATGAGCTACACCACCCAGGACGAGGTGCTAGGCCTGATCGAGGATCTCTTCACCGAGATAGTCGAGAACCTCACGGACAAGAAGATCCTCGAAAAACCTTTCCCCCGCCTCACCTACGCCGAGGCCATGGACCGCTTCGGCTCGGACAAGCCCGACGTCCGCTTCGGCCTGGAGCTGAAGGACGTCTCCGGGATCGCCGCGGACTCAGACTTCAAGGTCTTCAGCGGCGCGGTCGGTTCGGGCGGCTCGGTCCGCGGCATAGCCGTCGGGAGCCTCGGCGACCTCTCGCGCCGCGAGGTGGACGAGCTGGCCGAGGTCGCGGCCGGCGGCGGGGCCCGCGGCCTGGTCGACCTGAAGGTCGGGCCGGACGGCGTCTCCGGACGCACGGCCAAGTTCTTCTCCGAGGAGGAGACGGCGGCGCTGCGCGACGCGCTCGGCGCGGAGGGCGGCGACTACATGTTCTTCGTCGCGGACCAGGACCCGGTCGTCTTCGAGAGCCTGAACCGACTCAGGATGCACTTCCGCGACCGGCTCGGCCTCGCGGACCCGAACGCCCTGGGCCTGTGTTGGGTGACGGACTTTCCGCTGTTCGAGTGGAACGAGGACGAGGGTCGCGTCGAGCCGATGCACCACATGTTCACCATGCCGCGCGAGGAGGACCTTCCGCTGCTGGAGACCGAGCCCTTAAAGGTCATCGGGCAACTCTACGACCTGGTTGCCAACGGGACGGAGCTCGCATCGGGGAGCATCAGGATCCACCGCCCAGACATCCAGCAGCGCGTCTTCGACGTGATTGGGATAAAACAAGAAGAGGCCGAACGCCGCTTCGGGGCCATACTCACCGCCTTCCGCTACGGCGCCCCGCCCCACGGCGGCATCGCCCCCGGCATCGACCGCCTCGTCATGCTCCTCCGGGACCAGCCGAACATCCGCGAGGTCATGGCCTTCCCCAAGACCCAGGCCGCCCGCGACGAGATGATGGACGCCCCGGGCCCCGTCACCGAGGACCAGCTCAAGGAGCTCCACATAGCCCTCCGCCGCCGCCCCGAGGGACAAACGGGCTCGGACCCCTCGACCGACCCGGGCGAAGGGAATAACTGATACGGGACCCGGGCTCGGCCCGTGGCTTCCGTGCGTTCGGGAGTCGGGAGGCGCTCGCCTTCGGCCCGCTTCGGGAGTCTGGAGTCGTAGAATCCCGGGGTCGGTTTGGGCGGTAGGGTTGCGCTGACGTTCGACGACGGGCCGGACCCGGTCTGGACGCCACGGATGCTGGATGTCCTGGATAGCGTTGGGGCGCGGGCGACGTTTTTTGTGGTGGCGTCGCGGGCCGAACTGCATCGTGGGCTGCTCGTTCGGGCGGAGCGGGCCGGGCACGAGGTTGCCTTTCACTGCGCCGAACACCGGCGTCACGATGGGCTCACGGTCGATGAGATCCGGGCGGACGCCCGCGGGGGCCTAGATGTTCTGCGGCGCATGGGCATAAAGACCCGGGACTGGCGCGTCCCGTGGGGCCTCGTGACGCCGGGGACGGAAGAGGTCGCGTGGGAGCTCGGGCTGCGCCTCGTGGGGTGGACGGCGGACAGCGAGGACTGGCGCGGCGACCCGCCCAAGACGATGCTCGCGCGCCTGGACAGCGGTCTGGAAGACGGCGCGGTCGTGCTGATGCACGACGGCCTGGGGCCTGGGGCCGCGCGGGCGGGATGCGCGGAGACGGTCGCGCTCGTTCGGCCGCTCGTGGAATCGTTGGCATCGCGGGGGCTGAAGGCCGTGCCGGTGGGCGAGCTCGGGGGGCCGATTCCGGATCGCAACCCTCGGGGCTTCGCGGGTGTATGAACTCTCTCCTTGCACCCGGGCCCCCCTCGGATAAAGTCAGGCGCGTATGAGCGAGAACGCCCTGGACGACAGAATCATCACCGCAGAGACGCCGAACCTGGATGAGGCGCTGCGCGGAATCTCGGCGGGGGCCGCCGACAGGGACGCGGACCCGGCCTTCCCCGAAGGACCGTTCCGGGCCCTCGCCGCCGCCGGCGTCCTCGGCATGAGCGCGCCGGACCCGCCGGAGTCTGACGGCCGCGGCGTACCGTTCGGGGAAGAGTGGCGGGTGCTGCGGGCCGTGGCGCGCGCTGACGGCTCCGTGGGGCGCATCCTCGACGGCCACTTCAACGGCGTTGAGCGTGTCTCCGTCCTCGCGCCCGAGCCGCTGCGCTCGGAGGAGATGCACGCCGCCGCCGCCGGGGAGTTACGCTTCGGCGTGTGGGGCGCCGACCCCATCCCGGGCGAGGGCGAGCCGGCGCGGCTGGTCGACGACGATCGCCGCATCTCCGGCGTCAAGACGTTCTGCTCCGGCTCGACGGGCCTCGAC
>CAXUFZ010000205.1:0-7057 GCA_964250345.1 uncultured Rubrobacteraceae bacterium | reverse complement strand
GGGCTGGCGGCCGGGTGGCTGGCCATCGGGTTCCGGCCGCTCGCGGGGCTCGGGGGGGCTCCCATCCCGGTCGGGCAGGTGCTCGGCCTGATCTGGCTGGGGGCCGGCCTCGTGGCGCTGCCCCTGCTGGCCCTCGCCGCCTTCGCCCTCCTGCTCTCCGTCGCCACCCAGAACAGCGTCGCCTCCGTGGTCGGCGGCGTGGTGCTCATCCTGCTCCTGCAGCTCGTCTCCTCCCTGGGCCTCGGCGGCGTCCTGGACCCCTACCTCCTCACGGAGCAGTTCTCTGCCTGGCTCAACCTCATGCGCGAGCCCATCGACTGGGCCCCGATCTTCGCCTCCGTGTGGGTCAGCGCCGCCTGGGCCGGCGTCTCCCTGCTGGCCGCGTGGGCCGTCTTCGTCCGCCGGGACGTATTGAGCTAGCACGCAAGCTCTTCCGCGAGCCGTCTAACCTCACGACGGTCCAGAGATTCACCGCCCGGTCGGCCCCGCTCTTGGCGTGGACCATTCGCTACTTGTTGCCCTCCAATGCCCGATCTGTCCCGGCGGACGATACCGCGATCCGTTGACCAAAACTGCGTGGCTACCCGCGGCAGTCAGCGACGTCCAAGTCCGTTCAGATCTCGGGCGTTTCGGCTTCACGGCGACCGACGGCGTTCAACAGAACACCGCCATCATAGAAGCCTCCGACAGAACCTGTGACTCAGCGGCCCCATAGCCGATGTGTTGCCGAGAACACGGTATCCGTGTGCCTTTCAGATCGGCCTGTTGAGTGGCGTTGTAGCTAAGTACAATAGTCGTATGAGCACCATTCCTGAACCTCCGCCGGAGCCAGACGGAGGACCGCCAACTCGACGTTCCGACGAGCTCACCACGCAGGACCATGCGGAGGCCACGTGTGAGGCAGCAGGATCGTCCCCCGATCGTTTCCAAATACTCGCGCTCGACGGAGGGGGTGCGAAAGCGCTGTTTACCGCTCACATTCTCGAGCGTCTGGAACGGGATCTTGGCGTGAGCATCAGAGACTCTTTCGACCTTATCGCTGGCACGTCGGCCGGTGGCATCGTCGCGCTAGCGCTTGGGGCGGGCCTTGCCCCGAGCGAGATCGTTACGCACTTCAAGTCGCTAGTCGAAACGGTTTTCCCGTCCGCACGGCGGCGGTGGTGGCGACGGCCTCGCCAACTGACGAGACCTATCTACGACGCAAAGGCGCTGCGGACGGTCTTGGAAGATGTGTTCGGCGAAACCATACTTCGCGATAGTGAGAAGCGGCTCGTCATCCCTGCGTGGGACGTGCAAGTGAGTACAGTCCACATCTTCAAGACTCCGCACCACCGGCGGCTGAGACGCGACTGGAGACATCCGATGGTGGACGTTGCTCTGGCGACCTCGGCGGCTCCCGTGTACTTCCCCGCGGCGCACGTGGACGACCACCGCCTCATCGACGGCGGCGTGTGGGCGAACAACCCATCTGTCGTGGCTATCACCGAAGCCGTAAGCATGCTCGACGTGCCTCTGCAAGCCATCAGGGTCCTCAACATCGGCACTATCGACCAGATCACGATCCACCCGAAGCGCCTCGACCGCGGGGGTCTGCTCAATTGGGTAAAGCCGATAGCGCCGCTCATGATCGACGCCGGTAGCCGCGGAGGGCAGGGCATCGCCGAGCATCTGGTCGGCAAGGGTAACTACACCCGATTCGATGTTTCGGTGCCGGGCGAACTCTACTCACTCGATTCTGCGGACCCCGAGGAAGTAGCGGGACTCGCGGCACACGTCAGCCGAAACCTCAGCCCTATCTACACTGAGAAGTTCGCAGGCCACCAGGCGCCCGTATATGTCCCGTTGATTGGAAACCGGCGCGACCGCAGTGCAACTACTACGTCTACCATGGAGGATTCCGATGCAGCTTGTTAACCACTTCGACGCTCTCCTCAAAGACACGGTTAACCTCAGCCAGGCGAGGCTGGAGGAGCTGGATGATCGTGTCGAAGCGATATACAAAGCGCTCAAAGGCGACGACCAAGTCGGCCCGTTCATCATCGGCAAGAGTCGCCAGGGTTCATGGGCGCAGCGCACGATCATCAACCCAGTCGGAAAGAATGGATTCGACGCCGACTTCATGTTGAACATGAGCGAAAATGCAGACTGGTCTGATAGCCCGAAGACATACATAGATCAGGTCTACGCCGCTCTCGGCAGGCACAACACGTACGAGGACATGTCGCGTACGCGGAAGTGTCGGTGCGTCCAACTCACCTACGCGACCTCTTCACGCATGCACGTCGATATCGTTCCCCACCTGAACCTCGCGGACGGACGCGAGGTCATCGTGAACCGCGACGATAACCGGTGGGAGAAAACCAATCCGCAAGGGTTCACCGCCTGGATGAAAGAAAAGGACTCCATCGCTAACGGCAACCTCCGCAAGGTCATCCGACTGATGAAGTTCCTCCGCAATCACAAAGGTTCGTTCACCGGCACCCGCTCTATACTCCTGACGACGCTGCTTGGAGAACGGGTCACCGAACTTCAGGCGATCTCGAATACCGGCTATTACGGCAACGTGCCCACGACGCTTCTTCACGTGGTCAAGGACCTCGATGTCTGGCTGCAAGCGCGGCCGACCAAGCCGTCTATCCCCGATCCGTCCAACCCCGAGATCAACTTCGATCACCGATGGGGCCAGAACACCTACGATTATTTCCGTGAGCGCATCCACGCGCACGCCGCCGAGATCGAGGAAGCGTACGAGGAGCCGGACAAGGACCGCAGCGTACAGTTGTGGCAGGACATCTTCGGCGAGGGATTCAAAGCGCCTGTCAAAACGTCGAGCAGCGCGAAGTTCCCGGCGGCGGCATCTGTGGCGGCTGACTCCACCGTTGGGCGGCTTGGCCGCGCGGGGTGACGGGGCGTAAGCGGCCCAAACTCTCTGACTGGCAGAAGCGGCTAGTCGGCGAGTTGGAAACGCTCTCCCAACAGCACCCCGACGAGGTTTGGATCACGAAGCGACCGATCCTCAATCCTGGCGGAACCGTAGTGGTGGGGATCGGCCTGCGTACCGCCGGCATCTTACGGGAACCTAGAGGCCTGAAACTTGAAGACGATGAGCAATTTCTCCTTCAGATCTCAACATGTCCACTTGTGCCACCGAATGTTTACGTCGACCATGTACGCTTCCTTGGCTTCCCCCACGTGCTTCAGGGTTTCAGGATCTGCGTCTATCTCGATCCGTCGCGCGAATGGCACCCCTCGCATGGGATCTCGGGTTTGCTCAATCGACTCTGGCGGTGGCTCACCGACGCCGCAGGAGAGCGGTTCGATGCCTCAACCGCCATGTATCACGCGGTCGGAGGGGTGCTGCACCGCGGGCACGGCACGCCCACGATCGTCGTGCGTGAAGCTGGCCCTACCAAACGCCTCCAGACGGCTTGCCTCATCGCCCGCTCCCCACATCGGTACGATCTGACCTACTCGTCCGCGGCAGAGGGACTCCGCACGCCCGTCTTCGCACTCGCGACCGACCTCCCGTTCGGAGCCACGTCTTCGTTGGCGTCGTTGCTCGAACGGATGGACGATCCCTACATGGACGACTCACGAGAGGATCGGTTTCCATGGCGCCGTCCGAGAGTTTTGCCACAGTCGCCGGCTTTCGTCACTATGCTCGTTACTAGGGCCCAGGAGAATCCCCCCGACACGGATCAGTATTTCGTCTTGGCCGTGCCTCACCCGTCCGGAGGGCCGCCCCACCTCCTGGGTGGGCGGCTCCCAACACCGATCGCGAATGCGCTACGAAGGGTCACCAAGAAACCCGGAACGGTGATCGCGCTCGATCCCGCGAAGATCGACGTCAACCTCCCAATCGAATGGTGCAACATGTCCGATGAACGGCGAGAAGTCACTACCCGACGAGACGACAGCCGCCCGGTCAACGGCTTTCAAGGCAAAACGGTCCACGTTTGGGGATGCGGCGGCCTCGGTTCATGGATCGCCGAGTTCGTCGCCCGCGCCGGAGCGGCGTATATCACGGTCTGCGATCCTGGGGTCATCACTGGAGGGCTACTAGTCCGACAAAACTACGTCGAGGACGACATCGGACGCTCCAAAGCTGACGCCCTCGCCGCGCGGCTCAGGGCTATCCGCGACGACCTAACCGTGACGGTCGCCGAAGGGGCCCTACCCGACGATCCATCGGATTTCGTGGCCTCGGACCTCATCATCGACGCGACGGTCAGCATCGGCATCACACAACGTCTCGACGCGTTCGCGACCCTGCCCGAACGCAAAGCGCTGATCGCGCAAGTCGCGACCGACGCGAAGTCCGGAACTCTCGGAATCCTCAATGTCTGTGCTCCGAACGTGCAACTCGGCCCGTCGGAGATCGACCAGACCGCTGGCCGCGAGATCACAAGCAACAGCGAGATCGAGCTATACCATGGACTCTGGCAAGAAACTCCCGATGACCACGAACTGATCCCGACTCGTGGCTGCTCCGTTCCGACCTTCCACGGATCGGCGGCAGACCTGGCGGCGGTGGCGGCCACGTTAGTCAGCCTGCTGGGCAGTCATCTGGGCAGGACAGCCACGGCACTGTCGGGAACGCACCTCATAGCTCTCCCGCACGCGGACAGCGGCCCCCGTCACCACTTCCTTCCTGTACAAGACCAGACCGTTGCGTTTCGCCACCTCAAAGATTAAATAGAAGAACGAAACATCACAGGCTCCGTCGAGCCCACCGAGCGAGATCATGACCGGTGGACTTGCTCCGGTTGGATATCCGGTTGGGTAGACTGACGGAAAGGAGGTCTCGGACGACGGCGAGGTCGACGACGAACATGGATGCCGCGACGACGGTCCCTATAGCGATGGGCTGGCCCAGTTGACGCCGGTTTGGGCGGCGAGCTGGCAGGCGGCGATGGGGAGGGTCTGGCTGTCTGGGCCGGTGAAGGTGACGGCGAAGGCGTGGTCGTTCCAGGAGAAGACGAGGCACAGGATGGCGGTGGTGACGATGCCGGGGGCGGCGAGGGGAGCGCCACGCGCCAGAAGGTCGGGAAGCGGGTGGCGCCGTCCACCATGGCAGCCTCTTCCTTGTTGGCGCGAACTGATCGATCACCACTACCAACCCCAACAGCAGGGTCGCTCTGGATAGAACACTACACACATAGAGACAAACTGTGTAGACTTTTATCCAGATGCTCAAGGAGCGACGTACATCGGAGGAGCTCGCCCGTAGTTCTGGTGGGGTTTTTACGGCCGGGGACGCTGCAAAGGCTGGTGTCCATCCGAGAAACCTTTACGCCCTGCGGGATGAAGGCTTCCTGGTCGAACTTTCCCGCGGGGTTTTCCGTCTGGCTGATGCCGAGATGAGTCCTTACCTGGATCTTATCGCCGTGTCGCGGCGCAGCCCGCGGGGCGTCATTTGCCTCAACTCCGCGCTCTCCTTCTGGGAACTGACCGACGAGGTGCCCGCCGAGGTTCACCTGGCGGTGCCCAGGGGATCGCACCGGCCCATCATCGACTACCCCCCGACGCGCGTCCACGTCTTCGCCGCCGGTACCTTCGATCTGGGACGCGAGTGGGACCGTCTGGACTCGGGTGAGGAGATCTCCATCTACTCTCCGGCGAGGAGCGTGGTGGACGCCGTGCGTCTGAGAAGCCGCGTCGGGAATGGCGTGGCCTACGAGGCCCTCAGGCGCTACCTCAAGCGACCGGATGCCTCGCCCGGTGATCTGCTGCGCCTCGCCCGGAGGCTCAGGGCGGGAGGTCCCGTGTCTGACGCCCTGGAGGTGCTGACGGGTTGAGCGAGTCCAGTACGCCTCGGGAGATTTACCGGGCCTTGCAGCGCCGGGCCAGGGACGAGGGGCGGGGTACACAGGAGATGTTCGAGTTCTACCTGCTCGAGCGCTTCCTCTACAGGCTCTCCGTCTCTCGCTACCGCGACCGCTTCGTGCTAAAGGGCGGCCTTTTGCTCACGGTCTTCGGCGCTCGCCGGCCTACGCGCGACGCCGACGTGCTGGTCCGGGACATTGGCGGGGACGAAAACAGTTTGCTCGCCGTGGTGGGGGAGATCGCGGACGTACCCGCCGACGACGGTATCGCCTTCGGCGCCTCGGAGGCTCGGGCGGCCGTGATCACGGAGCACACAGCGTACCCTGGGCTGAGGATCTCCGTGCCGGCGACGCTCGGCACGGCCCGGTTACAGCTACGCCTGGACATCAACTTCGGCGATCCCGTGTGGCCGCAAGAGATCGAGTACCCGACCTTGCTCGCGGGCGAGCATATAGCTCTGCTCGGCTATCCGGTGGAGGTCGTGATCGCCGAGAAGGCAGAGACCATGATCTCCCGCGGCGACGCCAACACCCGCGAACGCGACTACGCGGACGTACTGATGCTCTCCAGAATCCACGCCGTAGAAGCACAAAATCTCCGTTGCTCCCTTGAGGAAACCGCCGCCCATCGGGGAACCGAACTGGTGCCGCTGAGCCAAGCCCTCGATACGCTCCCCACCGCTCGGCAGCGAGATTGGAGGGCGTTCCTCGACCGATCCAGGCTTACCGCTATGCCGCTCGGTTTCGAGGAAGCGGTGGAAGAGGTGGCGCGCTTCCTGGACCCCGTGCTTCGAAAGGACCCGGCCATCATCAAATGGAACCCCTCTGCGGGAGAGTGGGAGCAGTAAAGATAGATCGCCGGTCGCGGGCAATGCCGGCGACGCCCGTCTTCCGTCCGTACCGTTCGCGCGGTTGGGCCGTCTCGTAGCGGCTCTCCGCGGCGTGGTGTACGATCCCGTGAACGGGTAGCGAACGGCGTCGGCGCGGCGGGACGCGCGGGCGTTTTCTCTGTTCTAGCTTCCGCTCTGGGATGGCGGTCGGGGGTCACCGATGGGTTGGCAGATCTCTCCTTATTTCTACCTCCTGGTGGCGTCGGGCGTGCTGGCGGCCGGCCTCGCCGCGTACACCGCGCGACGCAGCACCCGGAAGCCCCGCGCGCGCAGCAGCGCCGCCAGTTCCGAGCCGTAGGCCCGCCCCGTCGCCAGCAGCACCGGCCCGGCGCCGGGCGAGAG
>CAXUFZ010000204.1:0-7089 GCA_964250345.1 uncultured Rubrobacteraceae bacterium | reverse complement strand
GAAGAAGAGCTCGTCGCGATGGTCGGGCGCGACGTCTTCGAGACCTACCGCGTCGTCAACCACGACGCCCACGACCCCGACACCCTCGCCTTCGCCGGCCGGACGCCGGAGGGACGGGATGTCCACATGAACCGCGCGTACGTCGAGGCCGACCGGAGGATCGTGACGGGCTTTATCGAGCCGCACTTCATGGCCGGGTTCAGCGGCGGGTACAAGGGCGTCTTCCCGGCCGTGGCCGACGTCGACTCCATCATGCACTACCACAGGGCCGCCGTAATCGGGCACGAGCGTAGCACTTGGGGCGTCATGGAGGACAACCCGACGCAGGACCAGATCCGGACCAACGGCTCCCTCCTCCCCCTCGACTTCTGCGTAAACGTCACGCTCAACCGCGAGCGCGAGATCACGGGTTTCTACTGCGGCGACCCCATCGCCGCCCACGAGGCGGGGTGCGAGGCGAGCAAGGCCTCCGTCATGGTCGCCTGCGAGCGGGACTACCCCATCGTCGTCACCTCGGGCGGCGGCTACCCGCTCGACCAGAACCTCTACCAGGCCGTCAAGGGCATGTCCGCTGCCGCGCAGATCGTCTCGGACGGCGGCCTCATAATCTGCGCCTCCCGCTGCGACGACGGCTTCCCCGACCACGGCAACTTCCGCGACATGCTCCTCGAACACGACTCCCCCGAGGCCATGCTGGAGACAATCTACGCCCCCGGCTTCCAGAAGTACGACCAGTGGCAGGTCCAGCTCTTCGCCCACATCTTGCAGAAAGCCCGCGTCACCCTCCACAGCGAGATAGAGCCAGAAGACGTCCGCAACGTCCACCTCGAACCCGCCGGGGACATAGCCGCCCGTATCTCCGAAGAGCTAGCAAGCATCGGCGAAGACGCCCCCATAGCCGTCCTTCCAGAAGGACCCATGACCGTCCCCTATCTGGAGCGGGCGCCCGTCGAGGCGTGAAACTCCGGTCCTCGTAGAAAACTCGTCCGGCGTAGTTCCGGGTGTGTCTTCGTTCTACATCCTTCACACGAGGTTGAGGTTTGGTGGGAGGATCACGTGAGGTCGAGAGACGCCATCAACTCTCTTGCCGCGACCGCACCGGCGCGGTTCGCGCCGATGGTGGAGGCGGAAGGGCCGTAGCCGACCAGATGTATCCTCGGGTCTTTGGCGACCTGGGTTGCCAGCTTGCCGGTCATGGTCACTCCGCCGCCGGGCTCGCGCAGCATGAGCGGCGCCAGGTGATCCAGGGAGCTACGAAAACCCGTGCACCAGAGGATGACGTCGGCGCGGAGGACTGTGCCGTCAGGCCAGCGGACGCCGTCTTCGAGGATCTCCTCGAACACCGGCAGCCGGTCCAGCGCCCCCCGGACCCGCATGGCCTCGATCGCGGGTGTGATCGGCAGCCCCGTCACGGAGACGACGGACCTGGGCGGCAAACCGCGGCGCACCCGGTCCTCGACCAGCGCCACGGCGGCGCGGCCCTGGTCCTCGGTAAAGGGCCCGGCGCGGAACTCCGGCGGCCTCCGGGTGACCCAGGTCGTCGTGGTGACGCGCGAGACCTCGTCGAGGAGCTGTATCGCCGAGATGCCACCGCCGACCACGACCACGTGCTCCCCGGCGAACTCCTCGGCCGTCCGGTAATCCCTGGTGTGCAGTTGCCTGCCCCGGAACCGATCCGCGCCCGGGTAATCGGGGACGTAAGGAGTCTCCCACGTGCCGGTGGCGTTGATCATCCCCCGAGCCGAGAATCTGCCCCGATCCGTCTCGACCCTTAACCGCCCGCCGCGATCGCAGACGACCTTGACCTCGACGGGCCGGTAGACGGGGAGGCCGAAAGCCTTCTCGTAGGCCGCGAAGTACCGCGGCACCGCGACGCTCGCCTCCACCTCCGTGGCGTCGGTATCGACCGCCTCGGAAAAACGCATCCCGGGCAGGTCGTGGATGCGGTTGACGGTGCTCAGCTTCAGCGAGGGCCAGCGGAACTGCCAGGCGCCGCCCGCCCGTGGCGACTGATCCAGCACAACGAACCCCCGATTCGGCGCCAGCCCGCGCTTCTTGAGGTGGTATGCCGAGGACAGGCCTGCCTGCCCGGCCCCGATAATGACAACGTCGGTCTTGAGCGCGAGATGCGATGCCGACACCGCCGTCGGCGTCGGCCGCGAACCTGGAGTACCGGTGCCATCCGAAACGTCTTCTGTGCCCATCGTCGTGCGTATTCTATAGCGGTAGTCGGCGCCGTCGGCTTATCGAGGCGTGAGGACGAGTCGGCAGGATCGCGGTTCAACACCACGGATCACCCCTACTCCTTTGGTAAGGTTTGTTTTTAGAGTAAGGACGACGAAATTGTCAAGGGCGACTATGACCAGCAAGGGTCAGCTTACGGTCCCTAAGGACGTTAGGGATAGGCTGGGGTTGAGAAATGGGGATCGTGTGGTGTTCGAGCTCGAAGGCGACTCCGCGCGTCTCAGGGTCGAGCGCCGGAAGGGCCTTTCGGAGCTCATGGGCAGCTTGCCCGCGACCCGGAAGTACCCGGGCAAAGAGGCCGAGCGGGAAGCGGCGCGGGCCTCTCGCCGGTAGGATACCCCTGTCGCTGCCAGCGGCGGTGGAACGCTTTGAGCGACAACGCCCGGATGCTCAGGCGTTGAAATCGCCTGCTATCATGGCTTTCGGGGTCGAGGAGAGATCAGATGTCCGAGAAGAACACGAAGATAGAGCCCACGCGCAGGGCCAGCAAGGATCTTCGGGAGTATGCTCGTCAAGCGAAAGCGATGCGCGAGAAATTTGCCGCGGAGGGACGCCAATTCTCTGACTCCACGGAGATCGTCCGGGCCGACCGCGATTCTCGCGTTTGAGTGATCGAGAACTTCGTCTGGTGATAGACACCAGCGTGGCGGTCAAGTGGCACCTCGATGAAGACCTGAGCGGCGAGGCGGCTCGACTACTAGACTCCGTAGGCCGGACGGTCTCCGAGTTGCTGGCCCCCAGCACCATCCAACCCGAGTTCTTCAACACGTTTTGGCAGCGCTACCGGAGAAGGGATATCACGCTCGGCGAGGTGCGGCAGGGTTGGAGTGACTTCGTGTCCGGTGAGCCAATCACGCTTTATGCGCCGGAAGATCTCATGCCCCGCGCGGCAGAGATAGCGTTCGAGACGGGGATCATCGTCTACGACGCCCTGTTCCTGGCCCTCGCGGAAGACGCCGGGGCCACGTTCGTCACCGCCGACGCCAAACTGCTGCGGACCGTAGAAGACACCGCTCTTGCTCGCTTCGCCCATCCCCTGTCCGATCTGGGCGACCTGGTCTCATGACCCCTGGCGGACACTCCCTTCCAGAAACCGCGTCAGGCGCAGGTGGACGCCCTCGTCCTCGTCGGTGACGTAGTAGGCGCGGTCGTCAGGAGAGACGGCGAGGCCCTCGACGCGCGGGAGGTTCGGGAACTCGCGGACGAACTCGGTTTCCAGCTCGCCCGAGTGGGCTTCGGGCGGCATGGGGCATCGGAAGTGGGTGGCGACGGTCTCGCTGCCGCCGGGGTAGTCCTGGATCACGACGCTCCCCTTGTCGCGGCTGTCGACGTTGCCGGTCACGAGGTGCAACTCCTCGCCGCCCTCCGCGGGACGCAACGCGAGGTCGCGGACGCCGGCCATGTCGCCGCCCCCACCCACGGCGTCCACGGTCCAGAAGCCGAGGACTTCCGGCAGGCCGTCGTCGAAGAGGTTGCCGATGCCGCCGAGCTCGACCAGTACGGGCCGGCCGTCGGCGGCCGTCGGGAAGCGGAGGCCGAGCAGGAGAGAGCCGTTCGCGCGGAAGGCCGCTCCCTCTATGTTGATCGGGTAGTCGTCCTCGCGGACGAGGCCGGCCCACTTCTTTTTCTCTTTCTTGCCGCGCTTGATGGTGGCGTCGATGAGCGCCCCGCGCGTCTGCTCTCCTAGCGGAATGAGGTCCGGTCCGTTCTCCTTCAGGGCGTCGTTGACGACGCGGTGGAGGGCGAAGGAGCGGCGGGAGACTTCGAGGTCCATCGCGGGGTCTTCGGTGACGTGGGAGACGTCGGCCTCGCGGAAGCGGGCAACGAAGCTCCTCTTGGGCTGCAGGGGGCCGTCCTTGCTGCCGAAGTGGGAGCCGAGGACGTAGACCGTGCCGCTCGTGGGGTCGCGCGTGATCGCCTCGGCGTCCTCCGTCCGGCCGGAGTAGCCGGTGACGCGGGCGTGCAGGCGCTCTATCTCCCAACCCTCCTCCTGCGCCGCGCCGCGGCGGTGGCCGATGGCGGCTATGCAGTCCCCGATCTCGCCCTCGTCCAGCACCGCCCAGAACCCGACGTCCCACCCGTGCGTACCGAGGAGTTCACCGTCTTCGATAGCCAGGAGTCCCGAAGCCTCGTTCGGGTGCAGGTTGAGATCCATCTGAAAGAGCCCGTCATCGGCCACGCCAATCCTTCCGGTAAAGACAGAGGCACATACTACGCGGACAGACGCCCGAAGGTTCCGCCGGGATCCCCCGTAGGAGACCTCGCCAATAACCGCGCAACGCCCGCGCGGCGCCAACCGCGTATCCTGGCATCCTCCCGGCCCCGCGAGCGCCGCCCCGGGGGGTGGTCTATGCGGCGGACGTCGCGGGAGAGGTGAGCAGGCTCGCGCACGCGAGCGCCGCGCCCAACACCCGCCCGTCCGCGTCGAAAGCCGGATCGTAGGAGGCGATCCCGGCCGCGGCGACGGAGAAGCGCTCCCTGACCATGCCGAGCGCCGTTCGCAGATCCTCGGCGCATAGACCTCCCTCGGGGGCAAACCGGTTGGCCCGGCCCACCCGGGCCGGATCCAGGACGTCGAGGTCGAGGTGCACGTAAACCCTGCCGACCCTGCCCCTTAGCCCGTCCAACTCGGACCGCAGCGCGTCCAACCCCTCCCGGCGGATGCGGTCCGCGCCCACGACGGCGACGCCCGAGGCCGCGAGGCGTCGCTCCTCCGCGGGCTCTATCGCCCTCGCGCCTGCCAGCACCACGTTCTCCTCGGCCACCGGGGAGAAGCCCGGCACGCCCCCGGCCATGTTCTCCCAGCAGTGCCCCACGGCGATGGCGAGCCCCATCCCGTCCGTGAAACCCGTGGTCGTCGTCTCCGGGGTGTTGAAGTCCGCGTGGCCGTCGAACCACACCACGCCCAGGTCCTCCGACCCGGCCCCGGAGATCGTCCCGACGGCGGTGTTGCAGTTCCCGGAGAGCACGAGCGGGAACTCGCCCGCGGCCACGGCCTCCCACACCTGCTCTGAAACCAGGCGGTCCAGCTCGAAAGCGGTCGCCACCTCGGCCGGCGGGTCGGACTCAGGCGTCACGTGCACGAACGTCAACGATGGCCGCCTCTCGGAACGGAGCACCCCCGGGAGCCCGTTGTCCCACAGGTGGTCCGGGCCGGCACCCATGCGCCGGCCGTGGAACCCGGAGTCGTAGGGAGCGAAGACGGCGCGAACGGCCGGATAGTCTGCCATGTTCCACATTCTACGGCACCGCCCGTCAGCCGGCGGCGTTCCCGCCACTCCCCGCTCTGGGCGGGCGCTGCAAGGCTCCCGATGAGGTTTCCCCCGTGTTTGCGAAAATGTTGCAATAGTGTTGCGTCGTGTTAAATTTTCCTCACCTTGCTCAGAATATCCTCCAACAAGCTTTTGGTGGCGGCCTCCCTCGGGTTGCTCGCGGTCGCGGTCGTCATTCTGTTGCCGTGGGAGGGTGGGACACGCGAGGTCGTCCCGGACGTTGCCGCCGTCAGGCACTCGGACGTCTCCGAAGCGCCCGAAGCGCCCGACGCGGCCCCCGAGGCGGCGGACGTGCGGAGCATGGTCGCCTCCTACTACTCGAGCGTGCTGGAGGGGGAGCCGACGGCCAGCGGAGAGGCCTACCAGCCGGAGCGGTACACGGCCGCCCACAAGACCTTGCCGCTCGGGACCGAGGTACGCGTGAGATACGGCGGCGAGGCCGTAGAGGTCGTCGTCAACGACCGGGGACCGTTCGTGGCGGGCCGGGACATCGACCTCTCGCTCGCGGCGGCCCGCGAGATCGGGCTGACCGCGCCCGGCACGGCCCCGGTCCGGGTCACCGTCCTCTAACCGCCGCGGCCCGCCCGGACAGCCTCAAAGCTGCGGCAGCACCGACCCGGACATCGCCCCCAGACCGTCGACGTCGTCCACCTCCAACCACTGCAACATAACCCGCTGGACGCCGGACTCGGACAACTTCCCGAGCCTCTCGACGACCTCGTCCGCCGTGCCGGCTATCACGGCGTTGTCTAACTCTCCACGAAGGACGCCGTCCAGCTTGCGGTCCACCTCCGCCTCCGTCCGCCCGAATACGACGCGCGTCATGAGCGTCCGGCGTACCTCGTCCCTCGGACGACCGGCCTCGTCCAGCAGTTCGTCCAGCCTGGCGTCGAGCTCCGCGAACTCTCCCGGCGTCAACAGCACGCCGTTCCACTCGTCGGCGTGGCGGGCGACGAGCGGTAGGGTTCGCCGCGGGCCGTTGCCCCCGATGACTATGGGCGGGCCGCCGGGCCTCGGGGAGCGGGGCATCAGCAAGGCGTCGTTCAGCCGGTAGAACTCGCCGTCGAAGGAGGCCGGCCCGTCGTTGCGCAGGAGCCGGGCGACGACCTCCAGTCCCTCTTCGAAGCGCGCGAAGCGGCGGTCGGTGTCGAGCAGGTCGAAGCCGAACGCGTCGTGTTCCGGCTCCATCCAGCCCGCGCCGAGGCCGAGTTGCAACCGCCCGCCGGCCAGGCTGTCGACCGCCGAGGCCTGCCAGGCCGTGACGACCGGGTGGCGGAAAGAGACCGGCGAGACCAACGGCCCGAACTCTATACGCTTCGTGTTATCCGCCAGCCACGTCAGCGACGTCCATAGTTCGAGGCCGTCCCGGTGTGTGCCCGGACGGTCGTTGGGGAAGTGGTCCGAGCGGTAGAGCCCCGCGAAGCCGAGGTCCTCGACGGCCCGCCCCAGCCGCTTCCAGCGGTCCCAGCCGATCCCCTCCTGACCCTCGACCATGATCGCGACTTCCAGCATCCGTCCCCTATCAGTACAGCCGACGGCCCACATTCTAGCCCGTGGCCCGGCCGTTGAATAG
>CAXUFZ010000203.1:0-7101 GCA_964250345.1 uncultured Rubrobacteraceae bacterium | reverse complement strand
CGGGGGTCGGCGAAGCCGGCCAGGGAGAGGGAGGCGCGGGTCGCGCTCAAGACGGTCTCGCCGACGCCCTGCCGGGCGGCCCCGGCTAGCGCATCCCTGGCGGCGCCGGCGGAGAGGACGCGGGCCTCGTGGGCGACGCGGCCGTCCACGTAGCGCGAGCCCGTGCCGGGGGTCGGGGCGCTGTAGACCAGCGTCAGGGCGGTGGTGACGGAGGTCGCGACCAGGGCCTCCGGTACGGGCGCGTTGCCGGGCTGCTGCATCGGGCCATTCTACCCGGCTTCAAAGAAGCGACACGCACGCGGTAAGATACGCGGCGACGTTCGGGATCGCCCGTCCGTATTACCGACGCCGGAGAGGAACCCAAGCACAGATGACCACCGCCGAGAAGCCCTCCCTCATCCCCGAAGACGCGTTCGAGACGGGGGCGCCGGAGGGGACCCTGGGCGCAGAGGAGGAGCTCTGGCTCGCCGACCCGGAGACGCTCAAGCTTGCGGGCGGGGCGCAAGAGATCCTCGACGCCGAGCCAGACAATCTCTTCTCCGGCGAGCTTATAGACTGCGAGATCGAGTCGAACACCGGTGTCCATCCGACGCCGGAAGGCGTCGCGCGAGACTTGATCTCCCGGCGCCGGGTCCTTTTGCGGCACGCGCATGAGATGGGAAGAGAGCTCGGTACGAGCGGGACGCACCCGGTCGGGGACTGGCGGGAGCAGGAGATCATTCAGAAGCCCCACTACCAGCGGCTCAAGGCCAAGCTGGGGTGGTTGATCCGGCGCAACAACACCTTCTCGCTGCACGTCCACTACGCCGTCTCCGGCCGCGACAGGTCCGTCTACCTCTTCAACCGCCTCCGAGAGTACGTCCCGCACTTTCTGGCCGTCTCCGTCAACTCGCCGTTCTGGCAGGGCGAGAGCACGGACATGCACTCGAGCCGGGCCTTGATCTTCTCCCGCTCCATCCACCGCGCCGGCCTGCCCGAGATCCTGCCCTCCTGGAACGACTACGCCACCTACGTGGACTTCGCCCACCGCTCGGGCGCCATAGACTCGCTCTCGGAGATCTGGTGGGACGTCCGCCCCCATCCAGGCCTCGGCACGATAGAGGTCCGCTCCTTCGACGCCCAAACAGACCCCGCCCGCAACGAGTCCCTCACCACCCTGGCCGCCGCCACCTGCGACATGCTTTGCCACGAGTACGATTCGGGCGACCTCAAACCCATCCGCCCGAGCCGCGAGATAGAAGAGAACAAGTGGAGCGCCCAGCGCTACGGCCTGGACGGAACCTTCACCGACCACGCCTCGCACGAAAACACCGAGACCCGCCGCGCCATCGAAGTATTGTTCGACAGCCTGAGAGAAAACACGGACAGGGACCTGTCCCCGCTGTCGCGCCTGCTGGACGAACCCACCGAGTCCGTCCGCCAGCTAGAGGTGTGGCGCGAGACCGGCTCGGTCGTAGAGGTCGCGAGGGACATCGCCGGGCGGACGAGGGCAGAGTCTAGAAGGCTTTGAGGGATGCGTCAGCGGCATCCGACGGTTGGACGCTCGCTCCCCGCGAGATCGACCGACGCGGTCCGAGCCTCGCCGACCACCCTTAAAACCTCAGAGCCTAGAACCTCAAAACCTAAAACCTACTTGCCGAGCAAGCGTTTGCCGACCTGTTTAACGACCACGTCGCGCACCTTCTTGTTCTTGAGGGCTTTGACGGCGGTCTTGCGGACGGTGGAACTTTTCAGCAGCTTCAGGGCGATTGCCTTCTTCACGGTTTTCCTCTCCGGGTTCGCCTACGCGGCCTTCTCCAGTTCGCGGCGGAGCTTCCTGTTCAGGAGATCCAGTAGGGACCTCTCGCCTTCGGTCAGGCCTCCCTGCTCGGCAGCGATGATCTGCTCCAGCCGCTCGCCGTAATAGGCTACCACGGAGCCTTCCAAGTAGTGCTCTATGACCCGCGGGCTGATGTACGAGGAACGCGCGATGTCCCGCGTGTTTCCGAGCCTGCGCGCGACCTCGTCCACGGCCTCCAGCACGTTCTTCTGCGCCTTCTTGGCCCCGGTGGCGGCGCCGATCTCGCCGAGGGTGCTCGCGGCGATCAGGGTCCCCGCCCACGTCCTGAAGTCCTTGGCGGTGAACTCCTCCCCCACGACCTCCTTGACGTACGCGTTCAGGTCCCGCGACTTTACGTCCCGAACCTCCCCCGCCTCGTCGATGTACTTGAAGACCTCGTGACCCGGCAGATCCCTGCACTCTTCCACGACCCGCCGCAGCCGCGCGTCCGTAACCGCCTTGCGCTGCTCCTGGCCCCACTTGCCCGTGTACTCGAAGATCACGGTATCGCCCTCTATCTTCAGGTGCTTGCGTCTCAGGGTGGCTATGCCGAAGGTCCCGTTCTTCCTGGCGTACCGTTCCTCTCCGACGCGGAAGTAGGCGGCGTTGATCAGGCGTGTCATGCACGCGAGCACCTTCTCGCGCCCGAGCTTCTTGCGGCTGAGGTGGCCGCTGGTGACGCGCCGCATCTCGGGCAGCCTGTCGGCGAAGAGCAGGAGCCGCTCGAACTTCTCGCGCTCCTTGCGCTCGCGGTACTTCGGGTGGTAGCGGTACTGCACCCGCCCGGCCGAGTCGTAGCCGACGGCCTGCACCTTGGCCGAAGGGCTCCGCGCTATGCGGGCCTCCTCCCAGGCGGGCGGCACCTTGAGGCCGTCTATCCTCTCCAGAACCCGCTCCTCGCGCACGGGCTCGTCCGTTCCGGGGTAGCGGTAGAAGAACCCGTCCTCCTTGGAGCCCAGGCGGCGGATGCCGGTGTCGAACAGCGCGTGCTTACCCATCCGGCGGATTATCCCGAGGGGGGTGGGGCGGCAACGCGATAGCTTTCACGGAGCCGCGGAGACGCGCGGGTCTCCGGATCAGGTAGAGCGGTCGATCTCGGTGTGGTACCGGCTGCCGAGGCGCCCGCCGAGGAACCCGCCGAGAAGGGCGATGAGCAGCGCCCCGACCGCGACCCCTATCCCGACCGCGCCGGCCTGGGCGAGGACGCCCACGTTGTCCACCGCGGCGCCGATGGCGTTGGCGACCGCGTCGGGCAGCAGGAAGTTGAAGACGCCGGCCGCGAGGGAGAGCAGCACCGCCGCGAGGACGGTCCAGACGAGGACCATCGCCCCGTTGCGGCCCCCGTCGAAGCGGGCCAGCCGGCCGGCCACGTAGCCCCCGAAGAAGTAGGTCAGGAAGATCACGACGCCGAGCAGCGCCAACCCGGTGATGACCGCAGCCCCGATCTCGCCGCTCAGATCCAGCGAGACCCCGAGCGGGGCGAGCACGACGGCCACGACGGCCGAGAAGATGCCCCCGACCACGAGCGCGAAGACGAACCCGAGAAAGCTCGCCAGCCAGTCCACGCCACCGTACATGTCGCGCAGCCGGTCTTCCCGCTCCTCGGCGGCCTCGAAGTAGCCCCGCGGGTACGGCGTCGCGTCCGCCGTGGTGTCGGGGGAGCCCGAACCCGGCGCGCGGATGACCCGCGTGTCCTTCTCCCCGTCGCCCTCCGCCGAGGCCCGCCTTATCCGCCGGGTTTCCGGCGCGTCCTCGCCCTGCGTCGATCCGGAGGTTCCCCCGGGCGGACCGCTTGCGCGGTTGTCGTTCGTCGGCACGCGTCGGGTTTCTTCCGCGTCGTCCCCCAGCGGGCCCCGCCTGCGGCGTTCCTCCGAACGGTCCTCTGGCCTGTCTGTCATCTCTCCCCTTCCGATAACTTCTCCCTGTCGGTACGCTCCCGGTATCCGTGGATTCTAACCCGGGCGCGACCGCGACACCTCAAGACCGCGAACCCCCTCCCATACCGAGACTTTTTGTACATTCGGCCCACAATCCGGGTTTTCCGGGGCGTCTGGCTTGTGCGGCGGGCCATATTCAACCGCCGGGCGGGGTTCATATCATGGGCCGTGCCGTCGTGGGTTTGTGGCCTGCGGGGCGCGTACAGTATAGGGCGAAGAGGCCGGGAGGTAAGGTTGGCAGGTCCGAGCAAGCAGGACGTGTTGCAGCAGGCGCAGGACGCGAACGTTCAGTTTATACGGTTGTGGTTCACGGACGTCCTCGGGGTATTGAAGAGCTTCGCGATCACGGCCGAGGAGCTAGAGGACGCCATGGACGGCGGGATGGGCTTCGACGGGTCCTCGATCACGGGCTACCAGGACATCGAGGAGTCGGACATGATCGCCATGCCCGACCCGTCGACGTTCCAGATCATCCCCTGGAGCCCCGAGGCGGAGCCGACGGCCCGCATGATCTGCGACGTCCGTACCCCCGACGGCGACCCCTACGTCGGCGACCCGCGCCACATCCTGCGCCAGGCCCTCGAACGGGCCAACGAGATGGGCTTCGACAACTTCTACTGCGGCCCGGAACTCGAGTTCTTCTACTTCAAGGACTCGGCCGGCACCGAGCCCCTCGACTACGGCGGCTACTTCGACCTCACGACGCTCGACGCGGCGACGGCGCTGCGGCGTGAAACCGTCCAGGCGTTGCAGCAGCTCGGCATCAAGGTCGAGTACAGTCACCACGAGGTTGGCATCAGCCAGCACGAGATCGACCTGCGCTTCGACGACGCGATGACGATGGCCGACAAGGTGATGACCTACAAGACGGTCGTCAAGGAGGTCGCCACCCGCCACGGCGTCTACGCGACCTTCATGCCCAAGCCGCTCATCGACCAGAACGGCTCCGGGATGCACACCCACCAGAGCCTCTTCGCCAACGGCAAGAACTCGTTCTTCGACGCCGACAGCGAGTACTACCTGTCGGATGAGGCCAAGGCGTTCATCGCCGGGCAGTTGCGTCACGCGCGGGAGCTCTCGATCATCTTCGCCCAGCACGTGAACTCCTACAAGCGCCTGGTCCCCGGCTACGAGGCCCCGGTCTACATCGCCTGGAGCCGCCGCAACCGCTCGGCACTGGTCCGCGTTCCCCTCTACCACCCGGGCGAGGAGAAAGCGACGAGGATGGAGCTCCGCTGTCCCGACCCGTCGGCCAACATCTACCTGTGCTTCGCGGCCCTCTTGCACGCCGGCCTCGAAGGCATCGAGAAGGGCTACGAGCTGCCCGAGCCGATGGAGCGCAACCTCTACAACCTCTCCTCCGAGGAGCGCCAGAAGATGGGGATAGAGTCGCTTCCGGCGGACCTCGGCGAGGCCATCAAGGAGGCCGAGAACTCCGAGCTTTTGCACAAGGCCCTCGGCGAGCACACCTACAGCCGCCTGCTCGAGCTCAAGCGTGAGGAGTTCGAGGACTACCGGGTGCAGGTCACGCCCTACGAGATCGAGAAGTTCCTGCCGATCCTCTAGGTTTCGGGTATCAAGCGGAAAGGGGCGCGGTTTTCGCCGCGCCCCTTTCGTTTGCCCGTCGGTTCAGGCTCATGGGTGTTCGCCGGCCTCCACGAGCACCACGTCGAAGAAGTCCGGCTGGAAGTCCGCTACGCCGTCCCAGTAGAGCGAGTCTTCCTTGAAGCCGGGTTGCTGGAGGAGTTGGTCGATGTGGTCGAACGTGTTCCAGGTCCCCAGGTTGATGACCTGCGAGCCGTCGGTGCTGCGGTGGAAGTTTATCGAGATCAGGCCAGGGGCGTGCTGCAGCGACCTCGGCGCGTTCTCCCGCGCCAGATCGAGCAGACGATCCTGGTTCTCGCGCGCGACGCCGAAGATGCCGAAGTGGGCGAACGGTGTCCGATCAAGGGACAACTCCGCGGCCAGATCGGCCGAATCGGTAAACTCGACCGTGTAGGCACGAGAATCCAGCATCGTGAAGCCTGGCAGAGCGGCTTCAAGCGACCACGCGCCAGGAACAGAGACTGGCAAAGAACCGTCCACTGGGCGCTTCCACTGGGAGTAGGCGACGATCCCGCCACCCCCGCGCCCCCGAAGCAGGACCGCCGCTACGAACCCGGGCTCTTCCTTCCAGGCTAGCGCTACGTGGTCCGTGGCCCGCCCGACGGCCTCCGACTGCTTCTCCGCCGGAACGTCGAAACGCTCGATGACGGTCACGATGTCCTGTCCCCGAGCGATCCTGACCGCCGCCGCGGAACCGGATGATGTTTCGTTCGTAGCGGCCCCTCTATCGTTGGTTGGGAAGCTGGATAGCATCTCCATCTCCTTTCGGGTCGTTAACCCTTCGTGTGTCTTTATCCCAAGGTCCGCCGGGCTCACTCGCGGCGTAGGGCCTCCACGGGTTGCAGACGGGCGGAGCGGTAAGCCGGGAGCACGCCGAAGACGGCCCCGATCAGGGCCGAGACCCCCGAGGCAAGCCCCACGGCCGTCCAGGTCACCTCCGTGTACAGGTTGGGCGACAGAACGGGCAGCAGGGTGGCGGCCCCAACGCCGATGGCGATACCGACCAGGCCGCCCAAGGCCGAGAGCAGGACGGCCTCCAGGAGGAACTGCGAGAGCACGTCCGCGTTGCTGGCACCGAGCGCCTTGCGCACGCCTATCTCCCGCGTACGCTCGGTCACCGAGACGAGCATGATGTTCATGACGCCGATACCGCCGACGAGCAGCGAGATCCCGGCGATGCCGGCGAGCACGTAGGTGAGGAGGTCGGTGATCTGGGTGAAGCTGGAGAGGAGCTGCTCCTGGGTGGTCACGGAGAAGTCCTCGGCCCCGTCGTGGCGGGCCGCGAGCCTGGCCGAGACGTCGTCGGCGGCCCGGGCGACGGCTTCGGGGTCGGCGGCGAGGGCCGTGATCTGGCTGACGTGCGTCGTTCCCGAGAGTTCCAGGGCGTCGTCCACGATCATGTACGACGACGCGGCCTGGGCGCCGAGACCGCCGCCCGACTCTTCCGCGACGCCGACCACCTCGAACTCCTCGTCCCGGATGGAGACGGCCTCGCCGACCGCGCCTTTCGGTCCCGAATCCAGCAGCCCCCGCGCCGCCTCGGCGGTCAGGACGAGTTCGCCCTCCTGTTTCACGAAGCGTCCGGCCTGGATGCCGACGGAGTTTATCTCCCGGTGGGAGGCGGATACCCCGGTGAACGAGTAGCTGGCGTCCGCCATCGGCAGCGTCACCGCGACGCTGGGCGAGGCCGCGCCGACCGAAGGAAGCCCCGCCACCGCCTCGGCGTCCGCGGTGGTGAGG
>CAXUFZ010000202.1:0-7113 GCA_964250345.1 uncultured Rubrobacteraceae bacterium | reverse complement strand
GTCCTGCGTACCACGCCGGAGGAGAACGTCGCGTCCGTCAGGGACACGGTGGCCTACCTGGCGAACGCCGGCAAAGAGGTCCTCTTCGACGCCGAGCACTACTTCGACGGCTTCAGGGACGACCCCGACCACGCGCTGGCCGTCCTGCGGGCCGCCGCCGAGGCCGGGGCGACGACCCTCGTCCTCTGCGACACCAACGGCGGCACGCTCCCGACCGAGCTCAAGGCGGTAGTCGGGCGCACCGTGCGCGAGTTTCCCGAGGTCGAGGTCGGCATCCACACCCACAACGACGCGGGCGTCGGTGTGGCGAACGCGCTGGCGGCCGTCGAGGCCGGGGCGACGCACGTGCAGGGCACGATCAACGGCGTCGGCGAGCGCACCGGCAACTGCGACCTCGTCACCACCGTCGCCAACCTCCAACTAAAGATGGGCCTCAAGGTCGTCGAAGACGAGCAGTTGAAAAGGCTTACCGAAGCATCCAACTACGTCTCCGAGCTCATGAACCTCACGCCGGACACGCACAGGCCCTACGTCGGCCGCAGCGCCTTCGCCCACAAGGGCGGCCTCCACGTGGACGGCATAAGCAAAGACCCCTCGACCTACGAGCACGTCCCCCCCGAGGTCGTCGGCAACGTCAGGCGGACGCCGGTCGGGGAGTTGTCTGGCAAGAACTCCATCAGGGCCAAGGCGGCCGAGTTGGGCATCGATGCCGGCGACGCCACCCGGATCCTCTCGGCCATAAAGCGGCGCGAGTACGAGGGCTACCACTACGAGGCCGCCGACGCCTCCTTAGCGCTCCTCATCGGTCGCACCGCCGGCGAGGACGAGCCGCTCTTCGAGCTCGAAACGTTCAGGATCATCTCCGAAAAACGCGCCGACGGCCTCACGACCACCGAGGCCACGATAAAGCTCTTCGTAAAAGGCCAGCGTGTCATCACCACCGCCGAGGGCAACGGCCCCGTAAACGCCCTGGACAAGGCGCTCAGGCAGGCCATAGGTCCACGTTACCCGGAGCTCGCGGAGATCCATCTCTCCAACTACAAGGTGCGCATCCTCGACGAGCACCGCGCCACGGCGGCCACCACCCGCGTGCTCATAGACTCCACGGACGGCAAGCGCGTGTGGGGGGCGGTCGGCGTCGGCGAGAACATCATCGAGGCGAGCTGGCAGGCTTTGGTGGACGGCCTGGAGTACGGGGTTAACGGGAAGAAAGGAGCCTAACGTTCGGCGTCGCGTCTTTTCTCGCGTTCGGCTTCGAGGCGGACGGCCTCGTCGTAGATGTCCTGGACGGTCATGCCCTCGAACATCTTCTCCCGGATCTCGGCGTAGTCACCTTCCGGCGGTCTTTGAAGCCTGACAAACCGGATATATCCTGCAGGTCCGAGCTTCTCCAGGAGGAGCCGGTTCCCGAGACCGAGGATCTCTTCGTCGGCGAGGTCACGGGTCTGCATCAGAAAACATCCTTCTCTAGCAACTCCAGAGGCGTAACGGCCTCCACGAACCCTAGCCGCCTCGCCCTCTTCAACAGTCTATCATCGCAGGTCACGAAGTAGTCTACCCCCGCGCTCTCTGCCGCCGCGAGGTGCAACGCATTGTGCTCGCCGAGTCCTCCGCGTTGGAGCCTCTCCGCCCCGACCAGCAATGCCGCGTCTTGCGCGACGCGCACCCGAACGAGAGAGATCAGGGGGTCCACTCGCTCGCGCCTGAGTATTTGGGACAGCCGAGAATTCTCCAGATCCAACACGAACGAACCGTACAGTTCTGCTTCCCCGACGGCGACCTTCTCGAAAAGCTCCCCAATGGCTTGGGCCTCTTCCCAATTCCTGGGTACGCTCAAATCGTCGAAGGGCCTGTTGTAGACGTTGTTGTCGAGGTACAGTCGCGACACCGCTACAGCATAGCAACCCGGACGCGCTCACAGACCGCATAGCTGCCCGCGTCCCCATAGACTCGACGGACGGCAGGCGCGTGTGGGGCGGGCGGCGCCGGGGAGAACATCACCGAGGCGAACTGGCAGGCCCTCTTGGACGACCTCGAGTACGGGGTTAACGGGAAGAAGGGCTAGCCCCTTCGCAGAGCCGAGGATGAGGCCGCAGTGGGGAGCTCGAAAGCTTCGGCCAGGAGCTCGTAGGATCGCAGGCGTTCGGCGTGGTCGAAGACGTTGGTTGTCACCATGATCTCGTCCGCCCCCGTGCGCCCGGCGAGGTCCTCGATGCGTGCCCTGACGTTCTGGGGGTCGCCCACCACCTGCATCGAGCTGTAGGCTTCGGCGAGCCGGCGCTCCGCGGGGGTGTAGGGGTAGCCCATGGCCTCCTCGGGGCTGGGAAGCGGCCCCGGTCGACCGCTCCGCATCTTTACCCAGGCTAGTTCCATGGACGAGGCGAGCTCCCGCGCCCGCCCGTCGGTTTCGGCGCAGACGACGGCGACGGCGAGGATGGCCGAGGGGCGCTCGAACGCGGGGGAAGGCTCGAAGCCCTCGTTGTAGGCGCGGATGGCGGGGACGGGGTCCGTGGGGCTGAAGTGCGCGGCGAAGGCGTAGCCGAGGCCCATCTCCCCGGCCGCTTTAGCGGAGTAACCGCTGGAGCCGAGCAGCCAGATCGGGGGCAGCCCCACGTCGTCGGGAACCGCCGCGACGGACTCGAACGGATGCCCCTCGGGGAACCTGTCGCCGGCGTAGGCCAGAAGCTCGGCGAACTGCTGGGGGAAGTCGTCGGCCTGCGAGCGGCGCAGGGCCGCCGCCGTCGTGGGGTCGGTGCCGGGGGCGCGTCCGATGCCGAGGTCGATGCGGCCGGGGTGGAGGGCTTCGAGGACCCGGAAGGTCTCGACGACCTGGAGCGGGGCGTGGTTGGGGAGCATGATCCCCCCGGCCCCAATCCTCATGTTCTCCGTGGTGCTTGCTACGTGCCCGATCATGACCTCCGGCGCGGAGCTGGCGATCATGCCGAGGTTGTGATGCTCGGCGAGCCAGTACCTCCCGTAGCCGAGCCCGTCGACGAACCGCGCGAGATCCAACGTGTTGCGCAACGCCCGCGAACTGCCCGAACCCGCGCTTACCGGCGAGACGTCCAGAACAGAGAGCCCGAGGTCCATGCAGCCACCCTTCGTAGAAGATAATTCGGTGCCTACGGGCTATTGTATCCGCCCCGGCCACGCGTCCAGCCGGGCTCCGCCTGCTACCCCAGGAGCCGCAGGGATTCTTCCCAGAGCCGGTCGGCCGCGTCGGGGTCGAGCGCGTACCCGCGCCCCCCGTGCACGCCGCCGACGATCTCCTCCACCACCTCCGCCTCGTTGCAGTCCTCGAAGTACCGCCCCCCGACGCCCTCTACCAGCGGCGAGGCCGCCAGCAGGACCGACGTCGCCGCCCCCTGCTCCGGGGTCTTGTTTATCGACGGGTCGTCGCTGTCGGCGGTCATCTCCTTCATGCCCTCGAGCACCTCCGGGTCCCAGTGGCGCTGGAGGTCCGTCCAGATCCCACCGGGCATCAGCGAGTTCGCGAGGATGCCCTCCCCGCCCCACCGGCGCGTGACCCCGACGGCGAAGAGCGCATTGGCGGTCTTGGACTGCCCGTAGGCGAGCGAAGGATCGTACTCGCGCCGCTCGAAGTTGATGTCGCCGAAGACGACCGAAGAAGACCCGTGCCCGCTGGAGCTGACCGAGACCACGCGGGCGCCGTTCGCCGCGGCGAGCGCGTCGTGCAAACCCAGCGCCAGGGCGAAGTGGCCCATGTGGTTGGTGGCGAACTGCATCTCCCAGCCCTCGGGGGTGCGCGCGAGCTCGGGCAAGTCCATGACGCCGGCGTTGTTGACGAGGACGTCGAGCGGACCCTCCCACGAAGCGACGAAGCCCGCGACGGAAGATTGGTCGGCGAGATCGAGGGGCGCGACATCGAGACGCGGGTTGCCGGTGGTCCCGGAGATGTCTGAGGCGGCCCGTTCGCCGGCTTCGGTATTCCTGACGGCCAGCGTGACCCCGGCGCCCGCGCCGGCCAATGCCCGGGCGGTCTCGACGCCTATGCCGGAGGAGGCGCCGGTGACGATGGCGCGCTTGCCGGAAAGATCGATGCCTTCCAGAACCTCCCGCGCCGTCGACTTCGCGCCGAAGGGTGTCTTGATGCGGTTGGCATCGGTGGTCATGGTTCTCTCCTATCTGTCTGATCTGTTTGCTGCGGTCCGTTCTTGTCGTTCTTCTCTACGCGGTTTGACGGGGTGTCGTCACCCGGCCTCCTCGTCGAAAGAGACCTCCACGAGCGGGCTACCGGCCATCCAGTCCTCTACCCGGGTCGGTTGGGCGATGCGGCCCGGGTTGCCCGGCTGGTTGAGATCGTCGGCGAACCGGGCGAAGACCCGATGCCGTTCCGCCTCATCGGTCACGGGCTCGGCCGTCGCCGGGAGGTCCGCGCGCACCCCGTTCTTGAGGTGGAAGGTGAAGGCCGGGTTGGACTTGAGGTTGGCGTACCAGCCGCGCCTCCCGGGGAGCCCGCTCAGGTAGGTCTTGCCGTCGGCCCGGTAGAACCAGATCTCGATCCTCCGCGGCCTCCCGGTCTTCCGCCCGACCGTGGTGATGTCGACGGTCCGCTCCGTGGCGGAAGACGATCTGTCGATGGCGAGCGCCCGTCTTACCGCCTCATCAATCTCGATCTCCCCTCCCAAACCGTGTTCGGCGTCAGGCTCCCTACCACTCGGGCATCATGGCGGCCGGGTAGCGGGCGCCCGCCGCACCCTGGGGCAGGATCCCCTGAATCCTGTCGAGGTCGTCCGGGGTGAGGATGACGTCCGCCGCGGCCACGTTCTCCTCCAAACGCTCCGGGCTCCTCGTGCCGGGGATCGGCACGATGTCGTCCCCCTGGGCGAGCAGCCACGCCAGCGCGAGCTGCGCGACCGTGATGCCCTTGGACGCGGCGAGCTCTCTCAACCGTTCGATGGCCCGGACGTTCTCCTCGTAGTTGCCCGGCTGCCAGCGCTCGTCCCAACTGCGCATGTCGTCCTCGGGGTACTCCGCCGCCGGCCTGACCTCGGAGGTGAGGAAGCCGCGACCCAGCGGGGAGTACGGGACGAAACCGACGCCGAGCTCGCGCAGCGTGGGCAGGATCTCCACTTCGACGGCCCGCTCGAAGATCGAGTACTCCGTCTGCAACACCGACACCGGCTGCACGGCGTGCGCGCGCCTGATGGTCTCGGACCCGGCCTCCGAGAGCCCGAAGTACCTGACCTTGCCGGCCTCGATGAGCTCCTTGACGGCGCCCGCGACCTCTTCGATGGGCACGTCCGGGTCGGGACGGTGCTGGTAGAACACGTCGATGTGGTCGGTCCCGAGGTAGCGCAGGCTGTTCTCGGCGACCTCGCGGATGCGCTCGGGACGGCTGTCCATAGCCATGCCGTTGACGCCCGTGTTCGTCAGGTCGAACCCGAACTTGGTCGCCAGCACCACCTCCTCGCGGAAGCCCTCGACCGCCCGGCCGAGCAGCATCTCGTTCGAGCCGGTCCCCATCCCGTAGAGCTCCGCCGTATCGAACATCGTCACGCCGAGCTCGCGGGCCCGCCGGATCGTGGCGACGCTCTGCTCCTCATCACCCCCGCTGCCGTAAGCCATCGTCATGCCCATCGTCCCAAGCCCCACGGCCCCAACCTCGAGCCCTTCCCGTCCAAGCTTCCTGCGGTCCACGTGCTCCTCCTAAAACCGATCGCCGATACAGATAACTAACCAGTTGGTGAACACAGCGTACGACGGTTTCCGCACGTTGTCAACTAACTAGTTTGTTGTTGTGCCCCATCGGCTATAATGTCTTTGTGCGAGATGGGCAGAAGAGCAGACGCCGGGTATTGGACGCCGCCGCCGCCGAGTTTGCCGCGGTGGGGATCGCGGGCGCTCGGGTGGACCGCATCGCGGAGGCTTCCGGCGTGAACAAGTCGCAGATGTACTCCTACTTCGGCAGCAAGGACGGTCTGTTCGACGCGACCCTGCGCGACAATTTGGCGGCGCTGTTGGATGCCGTGCCGCTCACCGCCGACGACCTGCCCGGCTACGCGGCGCGGCTATACGATGCCTACGTCGGGCAGCCGGAGCACCTGCGTTTGGCCGTCTGGAACCGGCTGGAGAGGGTTCCCACGGGCGATCTGTGGGAGGACCTGGAGGGTCACGGCGAAGGCCACGACGCGAACAAGCTCGGGGCAATAGCCGAGGCCCAGCGCGACGGGATCGTGGATCCCGCTTTCACGCCCCAGGAGGTGTTCATGTTCGTCGTGGCGATCGCGAACACGTGGGCGCCGGTGAACGTCACCGTCGCGGCCAGCCGCGAGGACGGAGAAGCCGAGCACGCCCGCCGCCGCTCCGTCATAGCGGAGGTGGTGTCGCGCGCGCTGCTGACCACCGGCAGTGGGTAACCCGGCACCGCCGGTTCTACAGGTGCTGCCCGCCCGAGGCCTCGATGCGCTGCGCGTTCACCCAGCCCATCTCGGGCGAGAGCAATGACGCCACCACCCCGCCGATGTCCGTGGGGAGACCCACGCGCCCCAGCGCCGTGTCGGAGGCGATCGCCCGGTTCATCTCCGGGTTGTCGCGCACCGCGCCGCCGCTGAAATCGGTCTCGATCGCCCCGGGCGCGATCGTGTTCACGGAGATCCCGCGCGGCCCGAGCTCCGCCGCCAGGTAACGCGTCATTACTTCGACGGCGCCCTTGGCCAGAGCGTACGCCCCGGACCCGGGTATGATGATGCGCGTCAGGCCGGTGGAGACGTTCACGATGCGCCCACCGTCGGCCATTAGCGGCAGCAGCTTCTGGGTCAGAAATAACGGCCCCTTGACGTGGATGTCTATCATCTGGTCGAACTGCTCCTCGGTCGTCTCCGCGGTGCCGACGTGGAGGCCGATGCCCGCGTTGTTGACCAGGAAGTCGAACCGTTCGACGCCCCAGTCGCCCAAGATGTCCCGTACCCGCTCCGCGAAGCCGGCGAAGGCGCCGCTGTCGCCCACGTCCAGTTGCAGCGCGGCGGCGCGGCGGCCCGTTCGCTCCAGCTCCGCAACCAACTCGTCGGCGGCGGTCTCGTTGCTCTGGTAGGAGAAGATCACGTCCGTACCCCGACCCGTGATCCTCCGCACCATCTCCCTGCCGAGCCC
>CAXUFZ010000201.1:0-7149 GCA_964250345.1 uncultured Rubrobacteraceae bacterium | reverse complement strand
CCTACAAGCGGTTCACGGGCTCGCTCGGCGGGTCCGACGGCATAAACGTCATAAGCGGGACCGGCTCCATGACCTACGGCGAGAGGTCAGGCCGGGGCGCGCGGGTCGGGGGATGGGGCGAGCTGTTCGGAGACGAAGGGTCGGCGTACTGGATCGCCATAGAAGGTCTTCGGACCTTCACGCGGATGAGCGACGGGCGCGTGCCGGCCGGTCCCTTGCAAGAGATGCTCCGCGAAAGGCTGCGCCTGACCAGCGACCTCGACGTGGTGGACGTCGTGCTCAACCGGTGGAGGGGGGGCCGCGGCGAGATCGCGGCGCTGGCCCGGGTGATCGTCGAAGCGGCGTCCGCCGGCGACGAGCAGGCCGCGAGGATCCTCTCCGAAGCCGCCGCGGAGCTCGCCGACCTCGTGGACACCACGAGACGTCGCCTGGCGTTCGGGCCGGACGAGAGGGTCCCCGTCTCCTACTCCGGCGGCGTGTTCGGGGCCGAGGCCGTTCTCGAAGGGTTCAGCAGAGCCTTGACGACGCTAAACGACGGATACGAACTACGTGAGCCCCTCTATACGCCGGTAGTGGGCGCCGCGCTCTACGCGGCCAAACTCGCCGGGGAGCCCCTGAACGCCGGGGCGCTCGAAAGCCTACACGGGGCCCGTCAGGAGTCACGGACAAAGTGAGGAGATCGACATGACTACACGAAGCTGGATACCCTACGCGGCGCTACTCGTGCTCTTCTGGGGCGTCTGGGGCGCGTTCTCGGGTCTGCCGACGTCGGAGTACGGCTACCCGGACGAGATGGTCTACATCATCTGGTCTGCGACGATGCTTATTCCCGCCTTCTTTATCCTGCGAAGCGAGAGGACCTTCGACCGGAGGCCGATAGCCGCCTATTACGGCCTCTTGGTCGGACTGACGGGGGCGGGCGGGCAACTCATACTGTTCAAAGCGCTGACGATAGGGCCCGCGTACCTGATCTTCCCCCTCATAGCCCTCTCGCCGGGCATCACCGTGGTCATGGCGACGTTCCTGCTCCGGGAACGGCTTCTGGGCCTGACGAAGGTCGGTATCGTCGTGGCCCTGGCTGCGTTGGTGTTCTTCAACGTCTCGGGCGACGGCGGCAACGCGGCGGTCGGCTCGTGGCTCGTCCTCGCGCTGATCGTGACCGCCGCCTGGGGCGTGCAGGCCTACTTCATGCGGAAGGCGGCGACCGTCGGCGTCAACGACGGGACGACCTTCGGCTACATGGCCTTGAGCGGTCTGCTCCTCGTCCCTGTGGCCTTCGTGATGATGGGCGGCCTGCCGGGAAGCGCCCCGTGGCAGGCGCCGACGCTGGCGTTCGGCACGCAGCTTCTGAACGCGGTCGGAGCGCTCTTCCTCGTGATGGCGCTGAGCCGCGGCAAGGCCTCGATCGTCGCGCCCACGACCAACGCCCTCGCCCCGGTGCTCACGATCATCGTGTCGCTCGCCATATACCAGACGCTGCCGAGCGTCTACGGCGCGATCGGAATAGTGCTCGCGCTCGTCGGGTCGACGCTTATGGTCTACGGTGACGAAAAACGCGGCGAGGTTACGGCCGAGGAGCAGGCCAGAGTCGCCGATAAAGAGGTTGACCCGTCAGGCGACCGAGAGAAGAGGGAGGTCAACGAGCCGACCCGGTAAACTCCGGGAGCAGTCCCCCGGCCTTTGACGCGCGACGTTGGCGGCCCGATGATCGGCGCTTGACAGCCACGGAACGCGTTCGGACCGGAGATACACCGGAATGCGATCTCCGGGCGTTCTGTCGGGGGCGTGGCCGGTCTCGCCACCGGAGCGGGGGCCGGCCACACCACGACGGGTTTGCCTTTCGTTTGCCTTTCGGATTACCGGGCGTGCTGCTCGAAGAAGCGGACCATCTCCGCGGAGGCGTCGGGGCCCTTGGGGTCCGTGTAGGAGCCGGGATAGCTTCCGCCGGACCACGCGTGGCCGAGGCCGTGGACGTTCCAGCGCTCGACGACGGGGCGGTCTTCGGCATCCTTATAGGCGATGCGGGTGAAGGCGTGGCCGCCGGGGACGCTTCCCTGGCGCGTCGCCACCCGGAGCGAGGGATCCCCGCCGGCGGTGAGGCGTGAGAGCAGGTTCTCCCCGTTGCGCGGGTGGACGGTGGAGTCGCGGTCGCCGTGGAACACGATGGTGGGCACGGACGCGGCCTGCGCCCCCGAGCGGGCGTGCTGTTCGGCGCGGCCGGGGCCTCCCTGTCGCATCGCGGTGAAGGCCGAGGACATGTCGTGGGCGGAGCCGGGGGCGAGGCCCGAGTGGACGCCGACGGCGGCGTAGAGGTCCGGGTACTCGGAGCCCATGATCGCGGCCATCGCACCGCCGGCCGACATGCCGGCCACGTAGACCCGGTCCTCCGAGACGCTGTATTCTTCCATCACCTGCCGCGTTATGCCGGCGATGATGGAGGGCTCCCCGCTTCCGCGCCGCTGGTCGGCGGCCTGGAACCAGTTCCAGCACTTCTGCATGTTGGCGTTGCCCGACTGGGCGGGGTAGGCCACGAGGAAGGTCTTCTCCTCGGCGAGCTCGTTCATGCGCGTGCCGGCGGCGAAGTCGTTGGGGTCCTGGGTGCAGCCGTGCAGCATGACGACCAGCGGCACCACCTCGCCGGTGTAGCCGGACGGCACGTACAGTTTGTACGAACGGCCCCCGGCGCCGCTGCCGTAAGAGCGGTCGACGAACCGCGCCCCGTCCGGGACGGCAACCGCCGCGCCCCCGGTCCCTCCGAGAGGGTTCCCGGTCAGGTTGCCCAGGTTTCCGAGGTCCCCGAGGGGATTACGCACGCCGCGGGGACGCAGGGTCGGCCCCGGGGTGGGCCGCGCGGATGGGTCGGGACGGGCGCCGGAGCTGGGGGACGCGGGTCCCCGCCGGGCCTCCCTCACGAGGCGGGAGGTGACGTCTATCGGGGCATCGGTGTTGGTCTGGTTGCCGGCGGCGCCGGCGGGGGACGAGCCCCCGAGGGCGCCCTGGATGACGGCCATCGCTTCGTCGAGGCGGCCTTCCTGCGTGAGGCGCGTGGCCTCCGTCATGCGTGTCTGGTCATTCAAGACGTGATTCCTTCCTGTCATGAGGTCTGAATTCTGTTGGCCAGCGCCGACTTTACGGCCGGGCTGGCCCTGAGCGCGCCGAGCACGACGAGGGAGCTTATGGTCTCCTGAGCCAGCTCGGGGCTTACGTCGTCGGCGATGCTCGCGAGGCCTAAGACCCGGATCTCCAGCGTCTCACCGGCCTCGCGCACCGCCTCCAGGTCTCGCTTCGTGTAGTTCTCCAGCCCGAGCACCAACGTCTTCCGGGCGACCGTTTGGCGCACGACCTCCGCGTGCGTTCCGATCTGGTTGCGGATCGCCGTCCGGATAAAGTCCGTGCGGTTCGAATAGAAACCCTCCTGCACCAGAAGATCCACCTGACCCAGATCCACCAACCCCAGGTTGATCGTGATCTTCTCCGTCCCGCTCACGCCACCTCGTCCTCTATTCTTCAACAACATCCGTGGAACATCTATATGGATGGTATATGGAGTACGTTAGATGTCAAGGGTGCACACGCGGTTCCGAAGGTTCCGGTGGTCTGCGCTGGTTGGGGGTGTTGCGAGGTTTCAGTCGCCGATGATCTCTTTCTTGAGAACGGCCAGCGTCGCAGCGTGTTCGGCAATGGCGAAGGGAATAGCGTGGCGATCGCGCTCGCGGTAGGAGACTGGGCTCTGAAAGCGGCGCGTCGAGAGCGGCCAGAGGATCGGGCGGGCGTCGGCGCCGTGTGTCAGCGCGTCGGAGACGACGTGCCCGGCCCAGCCGAGCAGGAAGGCGAGTAGGATGCCGCTCGGGTCCCGGCCTTTCGCACCGGAGACCGCGTAGAGGGAGAGCGCGGCGGAGACGGGCAGGGCCGCGTGCAGCGCGGCGTCCGGGCGGGCGAAGAGGCTTCGGCCGCAGACGTTGGACTCGAAGCTCTCTCGCGAGAGGCGGCCGGGGCGGGTTGCGGCGAGCCAGGCCGCGCCGAGGAGGGCGGGCAGGTCGGGGAGGGTCGCGCCGAGGGTGGCCGCCGTCGCGGGTCGTCCGTGGCGGCGGAAGGCGGCGCGGGTAAGGACGGCGTGGGAGTAGGTTCGCACGGTTGTGCGAGTTTACTTCGGGCTCCGGCTTTGCGGACAGCGAAACTTTTCGTTGGGCTTCGGGTATGAGTGTTAGTGTCTGGTGGTCCCGTTGTGGGGCCGGTTTGTTCTGTGGAGGTCGTGTGCTTGGCGATATAGGGCAGTGGGTTATGGACGTGATCGGGGCGCTCGGGTACGTGGGGTTGGCGCTGCTCCTGATCGCGGAGAACCTATTCCCCCCGATACCCTCGGAGGTCGTGCTGCCGCTCGCGGGGTTCCTGGTGGGCCGGGGAGACCTGAGCCTCTGGGGCGCCCTCTTGGCCGCCACCTTCGGCAGCGTCGCGGGCGCCATCATACTGTACGGGCTCGGCCGGTGGGGCGGACGCCGGCTGGTCCTGCGCTACGGCAAGTGGTTGCGGGTGGACGAGGAGGGGCTCGGGCGGGCGGAGGGCTGGTTCCGGCGCTACGGCGACTGGCTCGTGCTCGTCGCCCGCGTCATCCCCGTCGCCCGGAGCATCGTCTCCATTCCGGCGGGTACCGCGAAGATGCCGCTGCCGCGGTTTGTCGTCCTGACGACCATCGGGTCCGCGGCGTGGAACGGCGTCCTCATCGGGGCCGGCGTCGCGCTCGGGGCGAACTGGCAGGTCGTGCAGAACTGGGTCGGCGCGTACTCCAACGTCGTGCTCGTCGTCGCCACGGCGGTCGCCGCGTTGCTGCTGCTCCTCTACGGCCTGCGGCGCCGGGGGCGGAGAAAGAAGGGCGGTTCCTAGTTCGGGGTCTCGGGGGGAGATGACGCCCGCGGGGGCGCGGGCACGCTAACATGGGGTATCGTGGCGGCTAGGCGCGGAGGAGAGAGATGAACGTCCTGATCAGCGGCGCGACCGGCCTCATCGGTTCGGCCCTCATCCCGGAGCTCGAGGCCGGGGGACACAAGATCACCCGCCTCACCCGCTCCCCGAAGGCCGCCGGCGATGTCGGGTGGGACCCGGAGGCCGGCACCATAGACGGCGACCTCGAAGGGACGGAGGCCGTCGTCCACCTCGCCGGCGAGAGCATCGCCGAGGGCCGCTGGACCCCCGAAAAGAAGCGGCGCATCGTGGAGAGTCGGGTGAAGGGCACGCGGCTCCTGGCGGAGAAGATCTCCACCCTCTCCCCGCCGCCCGCCGTTATGGTCTCGACCTCCGCGGTCGGCCTCTACGGGGACCGCGGCGACGAGTTGCTGACCGAAGAAAGCGGCCCCGGTACGGGTTTTCTCCCCGACGTCTGCCAGGAGTGGGAGGCCGCGGCGGAGCCCGCGCGGGAGGCGGGGATCCGGGTCGCGCACCCGCGCATCGGCGTCGTGCTCAGCACGGAGGGAGGGGCGCTCGCGACGACGCTGCCCATCTTCAAGCTCGGCGGCGGGGGGAAGATCGGGAGCGGACGCCAGTGGGTGAGCTGGGTCGCCCTCGACGACGTCGTCGGCGCCATGATCCACGCCCTCACGGACGCGTCCGTCGAGGGCCCGTTCAACGTCGGCTCACCCAACCCCACGACCAACGCCGAGTACACGAAGGTCCTCGGCAAGGTGCTGGGACGGCCGACCATCCTGCCGCTGCCGGCGCCGGCGATCAGGGTCATGCTCGGCGAGGTCGCCGACGCCCTGCTCCTCGCGAGCCAGCGCATGGAGCCGGCAAAGCTCGAGGTGACGGGCTACGGCTTCCGCTACCCGCACCTCGAAGACGCGCTCCGACACCTGCTGGGAAGGTAGCCGTTTCGACGACGGGTACTGGGGCCTGAGTATTACTCGAACGAAAACACCCGCTGGTCCCGTCTTTAAGCCCCAAGAACGCGCGGGGCGTTGTCGCGCGGGGTGTTGTCCGATCGAGCGCGCTGCGCGGCCCGCCAGAATCCATAAGGACCGTCTTTTGTCAATTATCCATTAGAACTGCACACCATTCGCAAAATTTTGCGGAAAAGACGCCCGTGCGCCCTTGCGGAGCCAGCGCAAACCTGCCTATTCTTAGCCCGCCGTTAGTAAATTACGTTGCGACGGGACCGAAGGGGGTGGACCTTGGGGATGTTGGCCGCGAAGCGCGGTCGAGGCGGTCGCCGACTCGGCCTTCTGGCGGGCTTCGGGGGACTGCCGCTGGCCCTCCTCGTCGCCTTCGGGGTCGGTGCCGGCGTGGCGTCTTCGCAGGACGGCGAGCCGCGGCAGACCCGGGAGGGGCCGTCCTACGCGCCCGGTCAGCTGGTGGTGGGCCTCGAGGAGCCGACGCCCGGGGCTACGCTGGGGGCGACCGCCGGGATGAAGAACGGCAGGATCGCGTTCGACAGCATGCGAGACGGCAACCCGGAGATCTACTCCATGAACCCCGATGGCTCCGACGTGCGCCGACTCACCGACGATCCCGCCCGCGACTTCGACCCCGACCTTTCGCCCGACGGCTCGAAGATCGCGTTCGTAAGGTACGCGGACGGCAACCACAGCGTCTACGTGATGGACGCAGACGGCTCGGACGTCCGGCGGATTACCGACGCCCCCGCGGACTACGCGGGCCCCGCCTTCTCGCCCGACGGGACGAAGATCGCCTTCTTCGACGCGAGGGAAGGCACCCTCCATGCCATAGGCGTGGACGGCTCCGGCATGACCCGCCTCACCGCGGACGGCCCCGGCTCCGACAGCCTCCCGGCGTGGTCGCCTGACGGGACGAGGATCGCCTTCGCCAGCTCCAGGGACGGCATCTCCTCGGACATCTGGGTGGTGGAGACGTCCGGCGGGGAACCGCAGAAGCTGGCCGGAGACGCCTACAACGACGACGTGGCACCGGCGTGGTCGCCGGACGGCACCAGGGTAGCCTACGAGTCGCTCCCCTCCCAGTGGTCCCCTCCCGGGGGCGGGCGAAGGGCTCCGGGGGTTTACGTCTCGGACGCCCCCGGAGGCGGCGGACGGGATGTGCTTCTCGCGGAGGGCGCCGCCTCAGCCCCGGCGTGGTCTCCCGACGGCGAGAGGATCGCGCTCGTGCGCCTCTCGGGAACGGGCGGCGCGGCCCGGGAGGTCT
>CAXUFZ010000200.1:3550-7152 GCA_964250345.1 uncultured Rubrobacteraceae bacterium | reverse complement strand
GGTTGGGGGTCTCGGGCGGCGGTGTTCCGGGGGCGACCCTGGGGGCGGCCATCGCCCTCGCCATCGGCATCGGGTTGCAGAACTTCCCCGAGGGGACGGCCGTAGCCATGCCCTTGAGGCGCGAGGGGATGAGCCGGGGCAGGAGCTTCTTCTACGGCCAGCTCTCTGGTGTGGTCGAGCCGGTGGCGGCCGTCATCGGCGCGTCCGCGGTGCTCTTCGCCCAGCCCATCCTGCCCTACGCCCTCGCCTTCGCGGCGGGGGCCATGATCTTCGTCGTCGCCGAGGAACTCATCCCCGAGGCCAAACGCGGCAGCCCGGACATAGCCGCCATGTCTCTGATGGTCGGCTTCACCGTCATGATGACCCTCGACGTCGCCCTGGGATGAAGCTACTGCTGTGGGGAAGATCCGGCGCCGGCAAAACGCCAGCGGGTTCCGTCTCCCAGAGCCGTACTGCTCCAAGCGCGGGCCGTGCGGGGCCGTAGCCTGAACACGCCTTCGGTCGTGGGTTTGGGGAGCAGTCGGCCGTACTTGGCGGTCCATGCTTCCACGATCCGCGTCCCGGCACCGGCGTCGGTGACCAGATCCTCGACAACGCCCTCCAAAATTACGACGTCCTCGGCGCTCTCCAGATGCACGGAGGCTTCGGGGTGCTCTGCCAGGTTGCGCGCCCAGCGCGTAGTCGGAGGACCGTCGAAGTAGAGCGAATCGTCTATCCAGACGCCCCAGACCGGCGTTGCGTGCGGCCTTCCGTCCGGGCGCGTCGTCACGAGCCAGTAGTTCGGTGCCCGCTCTAGCCGGTGGGCCGCGTGGGACCAGGGTAGCAGGCCCTCGACACCCTTCGGGAACGGGTAGTTCGCCGGAGCCTCGACCGGGCCAGCCCGAGGCTCTCCACCGGGTGTCGGGTTCGGATCGTCCATAACGGGATCTTCCTCACGCGTGTTCGCCGTATTCTACAGAGGCATCGCCGGAGAAAGATGCGGACGTGCTGCCCTATACTGCCGCCGGGATGAGAGGGGCGAGGGGATACGGGGGCAGGGCTTCGGCGCCGGCGGTGTGGGCGTGGGCGTTCTACGACTTCGCCAACACGGTCTTCTCGGTCAGCATCCTCTCCTTCTTCTTCCCGCTCTGGGTAGAGAGGCAGGTCGGGAGCGATGGCCTCCTCTCGGGGGCGACGCTCGTGAACGGCGCGACGGCCGCCTCGGCGCTGCTCGTGGTCGTCTCCGCGCCGCTGTTCGGGGCCGTCGCCGACCTGCGCCAGCGGCGGGTCCCGTACCTCGCGGCGTTGACCGTTGTCGCCGTCGTCCTGACCGCGGCGCTGGACGTGGCGGGGGGCGTTGTTGTCGGGCTGGCGGTGTTCGTGGCGGCGGACCTCGCGTACCAGTCGGCGCTCGTCTTCTACAACGCGCTGCTACCGGCGGTGTCGGCGGGGAGGGGGGAGGGCAGGATCAGCGGCTACGGGACCGCCCTCGGGTACGTCGGCTCCATAGTCGCCCTCGTTGTCCTGACGTACTTCGTGGGCAACGGCGAGACCCTAAACGCCGTCCTGGGCCCGCTCGGCGGGTGGCTGGAGACCGGCCAGAGGGAGTACTCGAACGTCTTTCTTCCGACCGCGGCGCTCTACCTGGCGTTCTCGCTGCCGGCCTTCTTCCTCGTGCCCGACCCGGCGGTGCGGGCCCCCAGGCCGGTCTCCCTCGGCGCCGCCTACCGGGACGTGGCGCGGACCGTGAGGAACCTGCGCGGCTACGCGGGTATGGGGACGTTCATCCTGGCGACGGTCCTGTACACCGACGCGGCGAACACCGCCATCGCCAACCTGGCGCTCTACGGGACGGTCGTCTTCGATCTGGACGAGGGCGGCATCCGCAACCTCCTGCTCTTCTCGACGGTCTTCGCGGTGGCGGGGTCGGCCGTCTTCGGACGCCTGTGCGACGGGATCGGACCGAAAAGAACCCTGCTCGCCGTGCTTGCGCTGTGGCTCGTCGCCATCGTGACCGCCGCCACCGCGCTCGGCGCGTGGATGCTCTTCCTCGCGGGACCGATCGTCGGCGTGGCGCTCGGCGGGATGTGGACCGTCGGCCGCGTGATGCTCGTCGCCCTCTCGCCCCCGGAGAAGCTGGGCGAGTTCTTCGGCCTGTTCTCGCTGGCCGGCAAGGTCTCCGCCGTCTTCGGGCCGGCGCTCACGGCGATCCTGCTCTTCGCCTTCGGCGGCGGCGCCTTCGGCTACAGGGTCTCCATCGGCTCCCTCGCCGTAGTCATGGCCTTAGGCATCTTCTTCCTCCTCCGCGTGCCCGATGTCCGTCCCGGACGAAACCCCGGGAGTCGGGAATCGGCGTGACCTCGTCATGATCGCGCGCCGGACCGCGCCGGCGGGGATCGGTCCATTGCGGCGGATCTCGGGGCGCGGGCGGGTTTGAAACCCGCCCCTACACAGGGGTAGGGTACGACGCGGCCCGTAGGGAGGCGACGGGTGTCGGGGTTTCCGGGTTTTTCCGACTCCCGATGAACGGAAGCCCCGAACACCGCCCGGGACCCGCACCACTTGATTCGTCGGCCCGCCGGACGGAAGATACGCAATCGTGAAAAGGAGAGATAGATGAGGCTCGTCGCGCTGCGGGGCCGGGTCGTGACGGACTACGAGGTCTGGGCCGGGGGGACGGTCTTGCTGGGCGACGGCGCCGTGGCGGACGTGGGGCCCGACGACTCGCTGGCGCGAGAAGCCGAGGAGGTCCGCGAGTATCCCGACTCCCTCATCTTGCCGGGCTTTGTGGACTTGCAGGTCAACGGGGCTTTTGGTGTGGACGTGGCTTCTGAGCCTTCGCGGTTGGGGGAGCTTTCGCGGGCCTTGCTCTCGACCGGGATCACGGCTTATCTGCCGACCGTGATCTCCTCCCCCGACGCCATCTACGAGCACGCGCTGTCGGGGATAGGCGCCGCGACCGGCGGCCCCCCGGGCGGCGCGGAGGTACTCGGCGTCCACCTCGAAGGCCCGTTCGTGGACCTGGAAAAGCGCGGCGCCCACGCCGCCGCGCACGTCCTGCCCGCCGAACCCGGGATGCTCGCCCACCTCCTCGACCTCGGACCGGTCCGCATGGTGACGCTCGCCCCGGAGCTGGAGGGCGCCGGGGAGCTCATGGATCTGGCCGCGAGCCGCGGGGCGGTCGTCTCGGCGGGGCATTCGAACGCGGGCTTCGAGCTCGCCTACGGCTCCTTCGACGGCCGGGTGGCCGGCACGACCCACCTCTTCAACGCCATGAGCCCGATGCACCACCGGGATCCGGGCCTCCCCGGCGCGGCCTTCGCCCACCCGCGCGTCGTGTGCGGCCTCATAGCCGACGGCCTGCACGTCCACCCGGAGATGGTCGGGCTCGCCTTTAGGATGCTCGGCCCCGACCGCGTCTGCCTCGTCACCGACGCCATCGCCGCCGCCGGCGCCCCGCCCGGCGAGTACAGCCTCGCCACCCGAACCGTCTTCTCCGACGGCGGCGTACCGCGCCTCGGGAGCGGCGCCATCGCCGGCAGCGTCCTGACCATGCATGAGGCCTTCAAGAACATCCTCGCCTTCACCGGCTGCACCATCCCCGAGGCCGCCCGCATGACCTC
>CAXUFZ010000200.1:1111-3495 GCA_964250345.1 uncultured Rubrobacteraceae bacterium | reverse complement strand
CTCGTCCCCGGCTACGACGCCGACGTCACCGTCCTCGCCCCCGACCTCTCCGTCGAGGCCGTCTGGCGCGGCGGCAAACCCGTCTACCCCGGAGAGAATCGTTGAAGAGGAGCTTCGGACCCGTAACCGTCGAGCTGGTCCGGGGCGACATTACGGACCAGGGCGACGTGGACGCCGTCGTCAACGCGGCCAACGCGCGCCTCGAAACCGGGGGCGGGGTGGCGGGGGCCATCCACCGCGCCGCCGGTCCCGGGCTGGCGGAAGAGGCCGTGCCGCTCGGGCCCATCGGGCCGGGCCAAGCCGTTATCACGGGCGGCCACGGGCTGCCGAACCGCTTCGTGGTCCACGCGCTAGGTCCCGTCTATGGCCGGGACGAGCCCGAAGACGAACTGCTGGCCTCCTGCTACCGCAACGCCCTCGCTCTCGCGGACGAGAGCGGGGCGCGTTCCGTGGCTTTCCCCGCCATCTCTACCGGCGTCTTCGGCTACCCGCTGGACGAGGCGGCCGGCGTCGCGCTGCGGACTGTTGTCGAAGAGGCCGGGGCGTTGCGGAACGTGCGCCTCGTCCGGTTTGTCCTGTTCGGCGAGGGGGACTTGGAAGCCCACGAGGAGGCCCTCTCCGCCGACCTCTGACGGCTACCCGATAGGCCTTAGGACTTCTTCGCCGTTCCCGACAAGGCTCCCAGGCACGTCAGGGCCAGTCCGGCGACGTTCAGGACGTTGCGGGCGGCGTGCAGGCGGTCCCAGCGTTCCCGAAGCTCCCGGAACTCCTCGAGGGAGGACTCTTCCGTGGGCAGGGCCTCGATGCGCGCGTTGATCGGGAGGTTCCTCGTCGCCGTGACGCCGAGCATGGCGGCGAAGCAGGCCATCCCCGCGAGGGTGAAGCGGAAGGCCGGCGTGCCGGGCCGGCGTTGCAACGCCAGCACCGGCAGGAAGGAGGCGATGGTCGAGCTCATGTAGAAGGGCATGATCCTGCCGTAACGCCGGTAGATCCCCTGCTCCGCCTCCAGGCGGGCCAGGGGCGTTATCCGGCCCAGGGCCGGGTAGATCCCCGCGAACGAGGCGAACTCGTTGCCCGTCAGCATCCCCGTGAGCACCAGGTTCGCCAGACGCGCGATCTTCAACAACATCCCTTCGACCTCCTTCTCGGGGCCCGCGCGACCCCATCGGGTGGCCTCGGGATCCGGCTCGGGGTCCCGAAGCGGACAGACCCGGCGGACCGAACCACCGGACCGGACCAATATACCGAACCCCGGATGCCCGCGACAAATCCCGCCCCCGGAAGTCCGGGAGAACAACCGATCCCGGGCCCGGCGCGTAGAAACCGTCTAAGAAGGCTTTGAACCCCAGCGTAAGGGAGGGCACCGGATGAGGACTCTGGCGTTGTCGCCGATGGGCAGGTTAGCCGGCGTGGGACCGCTCGCCGCGCGGGTCATCGTGGGGATAATTATGGCCGCGCACGGCTTCCAGAAGCTGGTGACAGGCCCCGGCGCCTTCGGCCAGTTTTTGGGGCAGCTCGGCGTGCCGCTGCCGACGCTGATGGGCTTCGTGGTTACGTTCGTCGAGCTCGTCGGGGGGATACTCCTGGTACTCGGCCTCTTCTCCCGCCTGTCGGCGCTCCTAATCGGGATAAACCTCGCCGTCGCCACGCTGCTGGTGAAGCTAGGCGTCGGCCTGATCGCCCCGGAAGGCCAGGGCGCCGGCGCGGAGCTCGACCTCGCCCTCATGGCCGGCTGCCTCGTCGTACTCTTCACCGGACCCGGCCTCCTCTCCGCCGATCGTGCCCTCGGCCTGGACGAACCCGCCCCGAGAGACAAGTAGTCGCCGCGCCCCGCAAAAACCCGCGCCGGGAGCGGAGGTGGGGCCGGGGCGTGCTAAAATACCTCCATGACTGATACGCCGAGAAAGATCCAAAAGACCGAAGAAGAGTGGCAGGACCAGTTGACCTCCGAGCAGTACCGCGTCACCCGGATGAAGGGCACGGAGCGACCCTTCACCGGCGAGTACAACGACAACAAGGAAGAGGGCACCTACCTCTGCGTCGCGTGCGGCGCGCCGCTGTTCTCGTCGGAGAGCAAGTTCGACTCGGGGACCGGCTGGCCGAGCTTCTACCAGCCGCTGGACGAAAACAACGTCGAGACCGAGGAGGACAGCAGCCTCTTCATGCGCCGCACCGAGGTCCACTGCTCGAACTGTGGGGCGCACCAGGGCCACGTCTTCGAGGACGGTCCCCGGCCGACGGGCCTGCGCTACTGCATAAACTCCGCCGCCCTGAAGTTCGACCCGGAGACCCGGCCGGACGCCTAACGCGGTTCCTTTCGTAGCGCCGCACAGGACGCCCCGCCCCCCCCCCACCCGCCGGGCGGGGTGGGGTGTGGTGGGGGT
>CAXUFZ010000200.1:0-1101 GCA_964250345.1 uncultured Rubrobacteraceae bacterium | reverse complement strand
CCGGCCGCCCGCCAACCGGGGACCCTTGCGTCCCGCCGCACCGGCCGCCCGCCGCACCCCGCGGGGGGCGTCCTTGTTGTTCGGTAGGAGGTTTGCGACGATGGTCTGGCGCGGTTAATCTAGGGTGCGAGACCGACGATCGGCGCTAGGGGGCGCGGTGGCTGACCACAGGATAGGTTTCGAGGACCTCCGCGAGGAGATCACGGCCGAGGCTCTGCCGGTGGAGGGCGGGTTGCCCGAATGGCTCTCCGGCGTGCTGGTACGCAACGGCCCCGGCCGCTGGGACCTGGAAGGCAAGGACCTCAGGCACTGGTTCGACGGGCTGGCGATGCTGCACCGCTTCTCGTTCGGCGACGGCCGGGTCTCGTACGCCAACCGCTTCCTCGAGAGCCCGCAGTACCGGAGCGTCCGGGAGACCGGGAGGATAGCCTATTCGGAGTTCGCCACGGACCCGTGCCGGTCGATCTTCAAGCGCCTCTCCAGCGCCTTCTCGCCCGTCGAGTTCGGCTCCAACGCGAGCGTCAGCGTCCAGAAGGCCTTCGGGGACCGCTTCGTCGCCCTCACGGAGACGCCCGTGCCCGTCGAGTTCGACCCCGAGACCCTGGACACCGTCGGCGTCGTCGGCTTCGAAGACGACCTGGAGGCCGTGGGCTCCTCGCCCCACCCGCACACGGACCCCGGGACCGGAGACTTTCTGAACCACGCCACGAGCTTCGGCGCCAGGAGCTCCTACAAGCTCTTCCGGGTGCGCCCGGGGACGCTCAAGAGGGAGGTCATCGCCGAGGTCCCCGCCGAGCGCCCGGCCTACATGCACTCCTTCGGGCAGACGGAGCGGTACCTGATCCTGGCCGAGTACCCCCTGACCCTGAACCCCCTGAAGATGCTCCTCACCGGCAAGCCCTACGCCGAGAACCTGGAGTGGCACCCCGAGAACCCCACGCGCTTCCACGTCGTGGAGAAGCACACCGGCCGCGTGGCGTTCGTCCGGGAGGCCGAGGCCTTCTTCTGCTTCCACCACGTCAACGCCTTCGAGCGGGGCGGCGGGGTCTTCGTGGACCTTCTCGCGTACCCGGACCCTGCGATCATAGAGAACTTCTACCT
>CAXUFZ010000199.1:0-7166 GCA_964250345.1 uncultured Rubrobacteraceae bacterium | reverse complement strand
CGGTAGATGCGGAGGCCGGACAGCTCTTCTTCGGGGAAGCGGCGGTCGAGCTCGCGGGCGGCCTCTCGGGCCTCTTCTTCGCGGGGGAACTCGTAGCCCATGAGGGCGGGTTCCTGGCCGCGGTCTTGCACTAGGCGCCGTCCATGCGGGTCATCCAGAGGCCGGGGTCGCGGACCTCGGCCAGGGTGGGGAGGTTCTCGGGGCCGTCCCAGACGCGGTTGAGGCCCTCCATGCCCTGGCGGCGGGCGACGGCGTCGGCGAACGCCTCGCCGAGCGCGTACTGCTCGAGCTTCACGTCGAGGCCGGTGACGCGGAAGACGGCGGTCTCGAAGGGCGGGCGGTGGGCGCGGCTGCGGGCCATCCGCTGCTTGAGGTGCTCGTACTGCGGCACGAGGCCCTTGCCGACGTTGTGCATCACGAAGTCCGAGTAGCCCTCTATGACGGACATCGCCGCCTGCATCCGGTCGAAGGCCTCGCGCTGCTCGGCGCTCATCATGAGCTCGACGGAGCGTCCGCCGGTCTTGAGGTTCGTCGAGAGGCGGCGCGCGGTCTCGCGGACGCCGAGCTTCTCGGCCAGGGGGGTCACGAGGTTCTCCAGGAGGGAGCCGAGGTGGGCGCGGAGCCACGGGTATCCCTCGAACTGGAGGGCGTGGGTCATCTCGTGCAGCACGATCCACAACCGCAACCCATCGAGCGGTACGCCGAGCCTGCCCGCCGCCGCCGCGATGTTGCCGTCCAGAAAAAAGACCTTGCCCGGCTCCCCGGCGCGTTCTTTGGAGAGCAGCGGCCCCGTGTCGTACTGGCCGAGCACCCGCGCCGAGAGGAAGCCCAGCAGCAAGCCCATCTGGGTCGTCAGGGTGGCCCCGCCTAGCGCCCAGGTCACGTTGCCCGCGCCGGCGGTCGCGCGTTTTAGGACCGGCTCCATCAGGGCGCCGAAGCCCTCGATGTTGAAGTCGATCCACTCGGCCCGGTCCGCGACGTGGAGTTGGCGGGAAGCCTGGGCCGGAAGCTCTATCCCGGTGAAGCGCGAGAGCGGGATCAAGGTCTCTTCGACGGCGCCCGGATAATCGAAGTGGGTGGCCGAGGCCCGCTCGTTGCGGGCGGCGAGGGCCACCGCTATCGCGCGGACGGCGCCCCAGGAGATCATGGCGAAAACTCTCTGTGTGGGTACATGGGAAAAGTATATACGCTGCGCCGGCGGCGACGGTCTCCGATTGTCTCGTCGACCTCCGCGGGTTATATTAGTCCCATGTTCGGAGTCGGCCCCAGCGAGATGGTCATCATCGCCGTCATCTTCCTGGTCATTTTCGGCCCCGGCTCGCTCCCCAAGATGGCCCGCGACATGGGCCGCTTCGTCTCCGAGGCCCGCAAGGCCGTGGACGACTTCAAGGACGAGCTAACCTCCAGCGACTACGACGACGATGACGACGACCGCAAGAAGGACCGCAAAAAGAAGTAGGCGCTCCGGCGCCTCTCTCTAGCGCGGCTCCTGCTCCTCCCGCCCGTCCGGGACGTACAGCGCCCGGCCGAGCGGGTTCTCGTGGTGGCTCCAGCCCCCGGGGCTCACGTTCTTGGTGGATTGCAGGTACATCTCCGCCCGCGCGTCGAGGTTGTCGATGAGGTGGACCAGCAAAGCCTCCAACGTCTTGGGCCTCTCGGGGGAGCCGTACTCCGTCTCGCCCTGGTGCGCGATGAGGGCGTGGGAGAGCTTGAGGTGGAGGTCTTCGGGGAAGCCGGGGAGCATGGCGACGTAGGACGAGACGAGGCGCTCGCCGAGGACCACGTGGCCGAGCAGGCGCCCCTCGGTCGTGTAGGCGAAGGAGCCGCCGCCCCAGGAGAGCTCGCGCACCTTGCCGACGTCGTGGAAGATGGCGCCGAAGAGGAGGAGGTCGCGGTCGACGGGGTAGATCTCCGCGAGCAAGCGCGCGATCTTTAAACAACTCACCGCGTGCTCCAAAAGGCCGCCGAGCCTGGCGTGGTGCATGGTCTTGGCGGCGGGCGCCTGGCAGAAGGCCTCCCAGAACTCCCCGTCCGAGACCATAAGCTCGAAGAGCTGGCGGAGGTCCTCGTTCTCCAGGTTACGGCCCGCCGCTTCCAATTCGTCGGCCAGGACGCGGCGGTCCTGCTCCGTGGCGGGCAGGTAGTCCTCTTCCGAGATGTCCTCTTTTCGGAGGACGCGCAGTTGGTCCAGCTTGATCTGGAGGCTCCCGCGGTACTCGTGGGCCTGACCTTCGACGTCCACGTAGGCCGGCTCCGGGATCTCCTGGATCAGGTCCTCCGGCAGCCGCCCCCACATCCGAGCGTCCACCGAGCCCGTGCGGTCCACGAGCTTCACGGAGAGGTAGGGCGCGCCGCGGCTGTCCTTGCGGACGTTGGCATCGACGGCCAGGAAGCTGGATCGCAGCCTCCGGCCGGGCTCGACGTCCCGAGCCCAGAGCTTCTCCCTCCCCTGTTGGTTCGCCTCCAGTCTTTAGCCCTTCACCGCTCCGGCCGTCAGGCCCGAGACGATCCGGCGCTGGAAGATCAGGACCAGGATGACGAGCGGGACCGTGACGACGACCGCCGCCGCGGCCTGCGCGCCGTAATCCGTCGTGTACTGGCTGGCGAAGTTCGGGATCACGACCGTCACCGGCTGCGTGGCCGGCGTGAGCAGGAACGTCGTGGCGAACAAAAATTCGTTCCACGCGAAGATGAACGTGAGGATCGCCGTCGTGAAGACGCCCGGCGCCGCCAGCGGCACGATGACCTTGCGGAAAGCCTGGATCGTCGTGGCGCCGTCCACCTTGGCGGCCTCTTCGAGGTCCCTCGGAAGCTCCCGGAAGAACGCGACGAGCAGCCAGACCGTCAGGGGCAGGGCGAAGACCGTGTCCGTGATGATGACCGAGGCCAGGGTGTCGATGACGCCGAAGGTGCTGAACTGGATGAAGAGCGGGGCGATGATCGCGACGCCGGGGAAGAAGCTGATCGCGAGTATCAGCGTCATGATGAAGCCCTTGCCGGCGAACCTGAGCCGGGCTATGGCGTAGGCGGCTATCGACCCGAAGAACAGGCAGATGATGGTCGTCACGCCGGAGATGATGACGCTGTTCAGGAGCGCCTGTTGGAAGGCCGGGTCGCCGAAGATCTGGCCGTATTCGGAGGCTATCGGGTTGGCCGGGAGGATGGTCGGGGGGGCCTGGAAGAGCTCGCTGCGGGTGATGATGCTCATCTTGAAGATCCAGAGCAGCGGGAAGACGCTCACCAGGATAAAGATGGTCAGGAACACGTAGAACAGGACCGCGCTGAGCGTCCCGCCCGAGCCGCCCCTGGTCGCCGTCGCGCTAGCCATCCCTACTCCTCCGTCGAGGTCTGCATACCCAGACCGTAGATAAAGAACAACGCCAGCAGGAACGAGGTCACGAAGATGAAGACCGACGCTGCGTTCCCCTGCGCGAACAGGAGCTGGCTCACACGCACCGACTTGTACACGAACGTCGAGAGCGATTCAAGCTCCCGGTTCGAGAGCGCCCAGAACAAGTCGAAGATCCGGTACGAGTCCAGCGTGCGGAAGAGCACCGCCACCAGGATCGTGCCCTTAAGGAGCGGCAGCGTGATCCTGAAGAACCGCTGCACGACGTTCGCCCCATCAACCCTCGCCGCCTCGTAGACGTCCGACGAGATTGTCTGGAGACCGGCCAGGAGCAAGAGCGCCATAAAAGGCGTCGTCTTCCACACGTCCACGCCTATCGCACCGATCAGGAGCAGGGTTCTATCCGAGAGGATCGGCTGGCTGATGATCCCCAGGGCGTTGACCACGTAGTTGATGATGCCGACCTGGTCCTGGAACATCAGGCGCCACATCACCGCCGAGATGACGGTCGGGAAGGCCCAGGGGACCAGGATGGCCGCCCTGACGAGCCCGCGGCCCTTGAACGCCTGGTTGATGGCGAGGGCTATGCCGAGCCCGATCAGGAACTCCAGCGTCACGCTGATGGCCGTGAAGAGCGCGGTGTTCGTCAGGCCCTCGCGGAAGTCCTCGTTGGCGAACATCTCGGTGTAGTTCTCGAGGCCGACGAACGAGCCCGACGTGGCGACGGTCGAGTCCGTGAAGCTCAGGTAGGTCGCGTAGGCTATCGGGAAGAAGGCGACGACCAGGATGATGATCAGGGCCGGCAGGACCATGTAGTAGGCGGTCCGGCGTTCGGGGTCGCCGAACTCCCTCTTGAAGAAGCCGCCCCGCCGCTTCTTCTCCGCTTGGACGCTCACAACGTCTCACCTCTCTCCGGTGGAAGTGCCCGGCGGCGAACGCCTCCGCCGCCGACGACTCTGCCCTCTAGGCCGGTGCCTGGTCGGCGATGCTCTGGAGCTGCTGCTGGAGCGTGCCCGCGCCCTCCTGGGCGGAGACGTCGCCGTTGAGGATGGCCGTGAACTGCTCGCCGAGCTCCAGGGACATGTCCGAGTAGACCGGCGAGACCGGCCGCGGCTCGGTGTTCGCCAGAGCTTTCGGGGCCAGCCGGACGGTCGGCACCTGCTCGGCGACCTCCGGGTCGTCGTACAGCGACTGCAGGGCGGGCAGGTAGCTGCCCGTGGTGGCCCACTCCCTCTGCGATTCCTCGCTGACCATGAACTTCACGAACTCCCACGCCGCGTCCTGCGCCTCCGTGTCGGCGAAGGCGTTGATGCAGAAGTTCCACCCGCCGAGGGTGCCGACGCTCTCGCCGCCCTCTCCGGCGGGCAGCGGGGCAATGTCGATCTGCTCCGGCCCCACCCTGAAGTCGTCGCTGCTGCCGGCCAGCGAGTACATATAGGGCCAGTTGCGGCAGAAGACCGTGTCACCGTTCTGCAAGAAGGGGGCCTCGCACGCCGGCTCATCGTAGGTGCTGACGGCCTGCGGCGCGGCGCCGCTCTCGACCATGCCCCGGTAGGTCTCCAGGCCCGCCACCGCCTCGGGGCTGTCGATGGTGACCCTGGTTGCGTCGTTGGGGTCTAGCACCGCACCGCCGTGGCTGTTGACGTACTCCAGCCCGTTGCAGACCCCGCCCTCGTAGTTGGCGCCCTGGAAGACGAACCCGAATTGCATCCCCTCATCCTGCTTGATCTGGTTGGCCTGCTCCTGGAGCTCCGTCCAGGTCGTCGGCGGCTCGAGGTTGTATTTCTCCAGCAGGTCCCTGCGGTAGTACAGCAGGCCCCCGTCCGTGTACCACGGTACGCCGAACCGCTTGCCCTCGTAGGTGTTGGACTCCACCGGGCCGGGGAGAAACTGCGACGACATGTCGTCCGTGAAGCGGTCCGTGAGGTCGAGGATGTAGCCGTTGGCGGCGAACTGGGCCGGCCAGATCACGTCCGCCGCGAACACGTGGATGTCACCGCTCTGTGCCTGGAACTGGGTACGGTACCTGTCGAAGCTCTGCTCGCTCTGCGAAGGTGACCGCTGCCACTTGACGGTGATGTCGTTCTGCTGCTGGTTGAACTTCTTTATCAACGAGGCCAGAGCGCCCGAGGTCTCGCGCCCGTTGCTGAAGATAAGGGTCCCGTTGAAGCTAGCGCCGCCTCCGCCGCCGCAGCCGGCGGCCCCCAGCATCGACGCCCCGGCGAGCCCGGCGCCGCCGAGCTTGAGGAAGTCTCTTCGGGTCAACCTCCGCCCGCGGGACGCACCCGTCCTACGGTTCGTGTATTCGGTCATGCCCACCTATCCCCTTCTACGTTCGTTCACCCGGCGCCACCCCGGGGGGATGGACGCCCTACGTGGGCGCGGGTCCTTTCCCAAAACCCGCGCCCACCGGCATCCTGCCGTCTAGAAGATGGCCCTCTCGGAGTCGGGATCGAAGAGCTGGACCTTGCTCCCGTCGATCACCAAACGCATCTGCTGGCCCTCTTTGGCCGTGCTCTCGGCCGCGACGCGGGCCACCATCATGTCACCCGACGAGTCCGCCGAGCCGCCGCTGCCGTTCCCGTCGTTGGAGTCCTCGGTCATGTCGTCGAGGCTCTCCAGTTGGGCGGCCTGCTCCTTGGAGACCTCGAAGTACACGTACTTCTCGCTGCCCATACTCTCTATGACCTGCGGGTCTACCTCCATCGTGTTCTTCCCGTCCGAGCCGCCGATGGCCTCCGCGGCCTCGGTGCCCGCGTCCTCGATGTGCTCGGGCCTGACGCCGAGGATCACGTCCTTGCCCGTAAACGACTCGGGGTCGTAGCCCTTCTCCCGCGCCCCGCCCATCGCCTCGCGGCTGATCGGGATGCGCGAGTTGCCGAAAGTGACGACGTGCGCGTCGTTCTCCTTCTCCAGCCGCGCCTTGATGAAGTTCATCGCCGGGGAGCCGATAAAGCCCGCCACGAACACGTTGTCGGGCTGGTCGTACATGATCTGGGGTGTCGCCACCTGCTGCACGAGGCCGTCTTTGAGGACCACGATGCGGTCGGCCATCGTCATGGCCTCGGTCTGGTCGTGGGTGACGTAGATCGTCGTCGTCCCGATGCGGTTGTGGAGCTTGGCGATCTCCGTCCTCATCTGCACCCGGAGCTTGGCGTCGAGGTTCGAGAGCGGCTCGTCCATGAGGAACGCCTTGGGCTCCCGAACGATGGCCCGACCGAGCGCCACCCTCTGGCGCTGGCCGCCGGAGAGCGCCTTCGGCTTCCTGTCGAGGAAGTGCTCGATGGAGAGGATGCGGGCGGCCTCTTCGACGCGGCGGGTGATGTCGCCCTTGTCCATCTTGCGGAGCTTCAGGGCGAAGCCCATGTTCTCGCGCACGTTCATGTGCGGGTAGAGCGCGTAGTTCTGGAAGACCATCGCTATGTCGCGCTGGCGGGGCGGCAGGTCGTTGACCACCTGATCCCCGATGAATACCTTGCCCCCGCTGATGTCTTCGAGGCCCGCGATCATGCGCAGCGCCGTCGACTTGCCGCACCCCGAGGGTCCCACGAAGACGACGAACTCCCCGTCCGGTATGTCGAGGTTCATCTTGTTCACCGCGGTGACGTCGTCGCCGTAGATCTTGGTGACCTCTTCCATGGTCACTTCGGCCATCGTGCCTCCTCCTCCCGTCCCGAAGAACGTTTTCGACCCGGCGTTCCCTACGCGCCCGGGTCACTTCACCCCTGTCAATGCCGGCATTCTACCTAATACGTGAACGCGGCGTGAAGCCGTACCCCTCCTTGACCTCCAAGATACGCCCGACGGCCTCCCGAAC
>CAXUFZ010000198.1:0-7167 GCA_964250345.1 uncultured Rubrobacteraceae bacterium | reverse complement strand
CCGGGCTCCTCCAGCACCGCGAAGCCGGCCAGCCCGCCCTCGCCCTCCCACAGCCGGACCTCCCGGCGGGGATCGAAGACCGTATTCTGAAACATCCCCCACACCACATCACCCGGATGCAGATACGATTGCGGGTGGGAAACGACCGCAGCGTCGGCGACAAACCCCATCAGGGACAAAAGATCCGCGTCACCCGCATAAGGCCGAGAGGTAAAGCCCATATCCAAGATCTCCCCATCCCACCCGAAACCATCGGTTTAGCTGAAAGGCGCGAAGCGCCGTGCCGAAAGCGAGGGCCGCCAGGCCCTATGCGTTGCTGAGAGCGGAGCCCATAGGGCGCAGCGTGCTGACAAGCGCAGGCCGAAGGCCGGAGCGTGCGCGCCGGCTCCGCCGGCGCTAGTGATGCACCCAGGCTTCGGGGTCGTTGGTGAGGGAGGTGATCGAGTCGGGCAGGTCGCCGTTGACCAGGTCTTCGAGGGTCACGGATTCGAGGACGGCCCTCATGCTGGCGCGGACGGCGATCCAGACCTTTTGCAGGTGCTCGGCCGGTCCGGTGTACTCGACGGCCTCGGGCCACTCGCCGCGGACGTTCGCCAGGGGTCCCTCGACGGCGCGGATGATGCCGGCCAGCCAGATCTCATCGGGCGGCAGCGCGAGCCAGTAGCCCCCGGACGCCCCGCGCTGGGTGCGCACGAGGCCGGCCCGCTTGAGGTCGTGGAGGATGTTCTCCATGAACTTCTTCGGGATGCCCTGGGCGTCGGAGATCCTCTCCCCCTTGAGCGGCCCGGAGCCCTCGGACGCGGCCTTCGCCAGCTCGGCGGCGGCCCGCAGCGCGTAATCCGTCTTTGCCGAAACCTGCAAACTACATCACCCTTCCCGGCACGGAGCCCCTAACCCTCCGACCGTTCGCGCTGGTCATCCTCGGCCCGGCGGCGGTTGGGGACGTATACGAACCAGTACGAGCCGACCAGTATCCCAAGGAAAAGCACCAAAGCCGCGACGAACTGCACGTACTCCATCGCCATCCAACCTCCTCGTGTCGCTCGGACGCCTCCGCAACCAATTCTACGACAGCCCACCCTTTTGCGCCGGACGCGGCCCCGGATACACCTTTCGGGCCAAACCGCAAGCTACGCGCCGCCCGCGACCGCGCACCGTGGGCGAAATTACGTGTAGATCCCCGCCCTTCGCGTATCCCTGTGCGAAAGAAGGCCCAAGAGAGGAGCGTCGTGGCACAGGAGTTCAAGCAGGGCGACCGCGTCAAGTGGAACACGCCCCAGGGCGAGACCTACGGCAAGGTCAGGAAGAGGATCACGTCGTCCACCGAGGTGAACGGCCAGAAGGTCAATGCCTCCGACGACGACCCCCGCTACGTCGTCGAGAGCGAGAAGAGCGGCAACGAGGCCGCCCATAAACCCGACTCGTTGAGCAAAGCGTAGGGAGGCAGGTATGGCGAACGACGACCGGCAGCGGACCATAGACGAGTTCGACGACAACGTGAACATGACCCGCAAAGAGCTCGAAGACTTTCTCCAGACGGACGAGTCCCAGTCCGTCGGGCAGGGGAGCGGCGAGTCCAAGGGTCACGAGTCGGGGCGCAGGATCGTCGAGATCCAGAAAAAGAACAAGTCCGACTACACCGACGACGACGTCGAGCACATGAAGAAGGTCAACAGCTACGTGAAGCGCCACCTCGGCCAGGGACCCAAGAAGGAGAACGCCGAGGACTCCAAGTGGCGCTACAGCCTGATGAACTGGGGCCACGACCCCCTGAAGTAGCGCCCCCCGCATCGAAGCCGGGCTCGCCCCGAACCGTGTAATATGTCATATAGAACACTGTATTCTTTGTCATGGTTGGGCTAGCATGCTGGCGTCCGCGTGGGGCGGGCACGAAGACGCTGGAAGGAGCATTCGTGAGCAAACATGGCACGTCGAAGCGGGAGGGCACGCCGACGATCAGGGGGGGCGGCATGGTCCTTGCGGTGTTGGCGGCGGCGCTGCTCTCGGTACTGGCGGCCGGGACCGCCGTGGCCGCGACATACACCGGCACGCCCGGCAACGACTTGATCCAATCCAACTTCGAACCGGACATCATCAGGGGCCTGGGTGGCAACGACGACATCTTCGCCGACGAAGGCGACGACCTCGCCAACGGAAACGAGGGCGTGGACCGGGTGTTCGGCATGGAAGACAGGGACGAGGTCTACGGCGGCCCCGGCGACGACTACGAGGTCAACGGCGGCCTTGCCGGCGACGAGGTGTACGGCAACCAGGGCGCCGACACCCTGGTGGGCGAGAGCGGCAACGACACCATCCGCACCGGGGACGACGCCGTGTCGGACGACGTGAACTGCGGCGAGGACATCAGCGATCAGGAGACCGCCACGGACTTCGATACGGCCTACGTCGAGCGCAACGACCTGGTAGACGGGCAGAGGGCCGGCCTGCTAACCTCGACCGACGGCCTGACCTGCGAGAGGCTGTTCGTGAACGGCACGGAACTGCGGTAGACCCGGAACGGTCCGCCGCAGCGAGCCGGGGAGGGCCCGGGCGGCGGCCGCCCCCGCCCGGGCCCGTGCGGGGCCGGGCGGCGGCCCGCGGCGGGGCGGCGGGCGCGGCGCGCCCGGGGGGGGGGGGGGGGGGGGGGGGGGCGGCCCCCGCCCGGGCCCTTCCCCGTTCGGGTCCGGGCGGCTCCCGTCGGCGGCGCGACGGACGATCCCCTGCCGGGCTGCCGGCCTAGCTTCTGGCCTCGGGTACGGGGGCTCCGGCGCGGGCGCAGCCGGTGCAGTTGGCGTCCTTGGTGGTGGTGACCCAGTCCTCTTCGTCTATGGGCCGGCCGCAGTACGTCTCCCTGAAGCCGGGCTTTGCGACGTGGATGCGGCCGATGCCGTTGGCCTGTCGGATGTTCATTCGATGCGGTCCTCTCTGTAGACCCTTCTGATCTTACTCCCTGCGGACGAACGGGTCCGAGTCATCCTCTCGGCGGCGTCGAATCCTCTTTCCGTCGGTTACCCGGACGGGCCGCGCCCGCCACGCTTCCGTCGGAGGGGATGGACGAGGCCAGGGAGGGGCAGAAGATGGACGCGAAACGCAGGTTCTTGTGGGTCGTGGCGGCGCTGGCGTTCGCCCTGGTCCTGGGCGTGGCGGTGGGCTCGCGGGCGCGGGCCACCAGCTTCTGCGGCGACACCATAAGGGGCACCGGCGGGCCGGACACGCTGGTCGGCGACAGGTTCGGCGGCCCGTGCTACGACGCCAGCGCGGGCGGGGGCGGGGAGGACGGTATCCGGGATCTCCGCCTTCCGGACAGCCTCCGCAGTAACGACGGCTCCGACAGGCTCTACGGCGGCCCCGGAAGGGACCGGACGTATGGTGGCGCTGGCGCGGACACGCTCCACGCGGGACGCGGCGACGACCACGTAACCACGGAACACGACGCGAGCAAGGACTTCGTGGACTGCGGCCCCGGACGCGGCACCGTCCACCTGCCGGCCGGGCCTTCGGAGCGGCCGGATGCCTACCGGAACTGCGAACACGCGGTGGCCGGTTAGGGAGGCTCGTCAGTCGGCGTCCGGTCCACGGGCAGCCCTTCGCTGGCCGGGATCCCGGGCTTCGCGTCCGCCGCAGGCTGCGCGGGGAGGCGCCCGAGGACCGCCAACCTCTCGGGGGCCCGGAGACTCCGGGACGCGGGTTTCGGGTGTTGCCAGAGCTCGGCGCGTATGCCGGACTCGTCGAGGCGGACGCGGGCGTGGGTCAGCACGAAGGCCGGAACGAAGACCGGCGGCTGCCCGAGGTGCGCCGGGACCGGCCGCAGTTGCCTGAGCCAGCAGCCCGAGTTCACTATCAGGGCGCCGTCCGCCTCCGAGAGCGCGGGGGCGTGGGTGTGGCCGGAGACGAAGACGTCTATCTCCCGGCCGCGGACGTTTCGATCCATCGGGGGGTGTTCTTCGGTCTTCAGGAGGGCGCGGATGCGGTCGGCCGACGAGCCCGGCAGGGGCGTGGCGCCGTCTTGGCCGGGGAGCCGGGAGGAGACGGAGGAGATGGCCCGGTTCGCCGCCCTTCGGATGGCGAGGAAGAAGAGGACGAGGACGGACACCAGCAGGAGCGCGTCCCAGGCGATCTCGCCGAACACGGCCTGCACCCCGGGCAGCGAGCTGTAGCTCTCCCAGAATGAGACGGCCTGGGAGCCGTCGGGCGAGACGGCTATCCCGTACGCCACGAACCTGTAGAGCGCGTACCCAACGAGCAGCGGTAAGAGCAGGTAGGCCGCCACCCGTCTCAAGAGGTCGTAGAAGACGCGGCTCGCCACCCACTCGGGGATGGTCGTCAACGGGTAGACCATCCCCACGTCCCGCAGGTCGAGGTTCCCACCCACGCGCCCGGCCGGCGAGATCCTGCGCACCACGTCCGTGACGATGTGGTCCCCGAAAGGCGTATCCAAAGGGTCTTCATAGTCCTTTATGGTGTTGGCCGGGTCGAACTGGTTGCCGTGCTCGCAGTAGACGAGCCGGTCGGGGGCGGACCGGAAGCGGGCCGCGTAGGAGAAGGCGAACTCGTGCACGAGCCCCCGCTCTCGCAGCGTCCTCCGGATCTCCCCGTTCCACCAAACTTCGGCGTCGTGGTTGCCCGGCAAATAGACGACCCGCCGGTCTTCGCCGGCGGCGAAGGCCCCAAGCGCCGAGAACAACTCCCGGTACTCGGGGCGCGAGAGCGTGACGGAGGCCCGGTTCTCCCCGGGTGGCACGTCGCCGATCTTGAGAAGGTCGAAGAAGTCCCCGGCGAGCACCAGCTCCACGGGTCCTTCGTGGGTCGACAGCTCTTCGAAGAGGGCCGCTAGGTCTTCGGGCGACTCGAAGTAGTCCTGGCCCGGGTCGCCGCCGATGTGGGTGTCAGAGAGGAAGACTATGAGCGTGTCGTCCCGGAGCGGCCTGACGGCGGGTGAAGCGTGATCCCGCGCATCGGTCCCGGGTTCGTGGTGCTCCACCCGTCCTACCTCCGCGCTTGAGGCAACCCGGCCCCGGCCGGACCCTCGAACACGACGCGGTAGTCCGCCTCGTAGCGGGTACGCAGTTCGCGTTCGATCCTGCTCATGTCCCCCGGGTCGTCGCAGACGGTGAGGATCACCGGCCGGCCGTCGCCCGAGCTCACCCGCCGCGTCCCCTGAATGCGCGCACCAGAGGACTACCGTAGACCTGCCAGAGCTGCCCCACGAAGAGCGCGTCGAAGCGCCCGAGGGCGGCGAGCCGTCCGGCCGGCGAGGTCGCCCCGGCGCGGAAGGTCGTGAGCTGCCGCGCGAAGTCCCACGGCCGGAGACGCAGGATGCCCGAGGCCACGGTCTCCGCACCGGGCTCGTCCCCCTCCCCCACGTGGCCGCGCAGCACCCGCGTGTACAGGGTCGAGGTGTCGCGCCAGACGTGGCCGCCGGAGCGCTCCCGCACGACCTTGAAACCCGCCAACGTGAGCGGATGTCCCGCCCCGTCCCGAAAAAAGAGCCGGTAGAGCATCCGCTTGCTGCCCGGTTCGTCGTCGACGAAGAGGTTGAAGATGCCCCTCTCCACCGGCAGCCGGCCGCCGAGGGCTTCGCACCGCAGCCACCCTTCGGCGCTCGCCTCGCGCCGGTCGTCGGCGGCGAAGCGGTCCAGGTCGTCGACCTCGATCTTCAGGTGGAACATCAGGCGGGTCCCGGTGTCGCGTCCTTCCCGGGCGCCTCGTTCGTGGTCGTCCTCCCCGAACGAGACGTGGCCCTTCATCTCCTCGGTGAAGCGGACGCTGATGGGTTCGTTCGTCCCCCGCTTCATCCGGCCGACCCGTTCTTTGTCTCTATTATTCGATCGGCGAAGCGGTCAGCCACGGCGGCGATGGTCAGGCTGGGGTTGGCCCCGACCGGACCCGGCATGACCGAGCCGTCCGCGACGTAGAGGCCCGGGTAGCCGAAGACCTCGCCTTGGGAGTCAACCACGCCCTCCTGTTCGTTGCGGCCCATCGGGCATCCGCCCAAGGGGTGGACGGTTATGAGGCGGTTGAGGTCGGTGATGATCCGGCCGAGGGACCGGAGGGGGTCGTGGACGAAGCGGGCCCCGAGGGCGTCGGAGATCCCCCTGGACGCCTCGCGGACGCGGTCGAAGTAGAGCCCCGACTTGCGGTGCCTCCAGTCTATGTCGAGCCGGCCCGAGCGCAGCTTCATGCGCCCGTTGGGGAGGTCCCGGCCCATACCGAGCAGGGGAAGGACCCCCGCGGAGAGCCCGGTGTTGCCGAGCACGTCGGAGAGCTCCGCGCTCAGGTTGGGGTCGGCGCTCTCCCCGAGGTAGTCCCAGATGAAGCGCCGCTTGACGAGGCGCCAGAGCGGGACCGGGAGGGAGAGCGTCTGCACCATCCAGGCCAGGTGGTTCGGGAAACCGGCGTCCTCGAGGTAGAAGCCGCGGCCCTCCCCGCCTTCGGCCCCGCCGTCGAGCTCGTCGGCGCCGCGGACGGCGCTGGTGATGACGGGCCCGTAGCCCGGGTCTATGACGCGCGGAACCTTCGTGCCCGCGGTCTCCTCGGAGGCCCCGACGGCGAGGGTGAGGTAGTCCCCGTTGCCGCAGAAGCGCGTGCCGAGCCTCTTGCTGATGCGCGGGAAGGCGCTCCGGTTCTTCAGGAGCAGGTAGGTGGAACCCAGAGAGCCGGCGGAGAGGATCAGGCGGTCGGCCGTGAGCGTGAGCGGCTCCCTCAGACCTTCGGAACCGGGGGAGATCGGGTGCTCCACGTAGCGCACCGCGTAGCCGCCGCGGGCTCCACCTCTCGGCTCCATCGCCTTGACCTCGCAGCCGGTCCTGAGCTCGGCGCCGAGGCGTTTGGCCTCCGAGAGGTAGTTGAAGTCGAGCGTGTTCTTGGAGCCGTAGTTGCACCCTATGTCGCACTCGCCGCACAGCCGGCAGGTCTGGCGCGTCCTGCCGTGGAGGTTGGGCCGCCCCTCCCGAATGGGCTCGCCAGGGACCGGCGCCCCGCCCTCGGCGGGGGCGAAGGCGACGGCGAGGTCGGGTGAGAAAGGCTCCATCCCGGCCCGCCTCGCCGCCTCCCGGAAGGCCCGCGTCTTGGACGTTTGGCTGTAGGGCTCCTTATCGAAGGGGTACTTCCGCGGGCGCAGCACCGCCTCGACCCCGTCGTAGTGCCGGTCGAGGTCGGCGCGGGTGA